>NZ_MUND01000488.1 GCF_002154375.1 Streptomyces glaucescens
GTTCGACGACACCCCCTAGGTGTGCTGTCCCGGGACGTTGGTGACACGCGTGCTGGGTGCTTGAAAGGGTGAGGGCCTTCTGGGTTCGGTGTGGATTGCGACATCTACCGCCGACCGCCAGGAGGCCCTCGTGTCCCACCGTAATGCCCCGCTGACCCCGACCGGCAGGCTGCGTCTGGCCCGGTGTGTCGTGGACGACGGATGGCCGCTGCGGCGGGCCGCGGAACGCTTCCAGGTCAGCCACACCACCGCCGCACGCTGGGCGGGGCGCTACCGCCGGCACGGTGAGGCCGGGATGCACGACCGCTCCAGCCGGCCCCTTCGTTCGCCGCGGCAGACCCCGGCCGCCGTGGAGGAACAGGTGGTGCGGCTGCGGCGTGAACACCGCATCGGACCGCTGCGGCTGGCCGCCCGGTGCGGCATCGCCGCCTCCACCGCCCACCGCATCCTCGTGCGGCACCACCTGCCCGCCCTGACCACGCTGGACCGGGCCACCGGGGAACCCGTGCGCCGCTACGAACGCGAACGGCCCGGCGAGCTGGTCCACATCGACGTCAAGAAGCTCGGCCGCATCCCCGACGGCGGCGGCCACAAGACCCTCGGCCGGGCGGCCTCCAGCCCGAACAAGGACCGCCGCAACGGCGCGGGATACGCCTACCTGCACACCGCTCTG
>NZ_MUND01000489.1 GCF_002154375.1 Streptomyces glaucescens
CGCTCGCCCTGGCCGGGGCCGCCGCCGTGCCGCTGTTCGCGCTGGCGACGGTGCAGGGCGCGCTGTCCTTCGGGGTCGGCTCGGCGGTGGTGCACCGGGTGCTGCGGGTCGCCTCCGACGCGCCCGCGCTGGGCGGCTCGTTCGCCACCGCCGCGCTGAACGCGGGCGCCGTCGCCGGGCCCCTGCTGGCCGGGGCGGCCACCGCGGCGACCGGCGACCAGCGCACCGCCGCCTGGATCAGCGCCGCTCTCGCCGCGACCGGGCTCGTGCTGACCGCGACCGCCCGGCGCGCGGAGAGCGCAGGGCGGCCGCGGGCGTGATCAGGCCTTCGGCGCCACCTTCGTGAGCCCGTTGATGATGCGGTCCATCGCGTCGCCGCCCGTCGGGTCGGTGAGGTTGGCGAGCAGCTTCAGGGTGAACTTCATCAGCATCGGGTGGGTGAGACCGCGCTGGGCCGCGATCTTCATGACCTTCGGGTTGCCGATGAGCTTCACGAAGGCGCGGCCGAGGGTGTAGTAGCCGCCGTAGGTGTCCTTGAGGACGCGCGGGTAGCGCTGGAGGGCGACCTCCCGCTGGGCGGGCGTGGCCCGGGCGTGCGCCTGGACGATGACGTCGGCGGCGATCTGCCCGGACTCCATGGCGTAGGCGATGCCCTCGCCGTTGAACGGGTTGACGAGGCCGCCGGCGTCGCCGACCAGCAGCAGGCCCTTGGTGTAGTGCGGCTGGCGGTTGAAGGCCATCGGCAGGGCGGCGCCGCGGATCGGGCCGGTCATGTTCTCGGGGGTGTAGCCCCAGTCCTCGGGCATGGACGCGCACCACGCCTTCAGCACCTCGCGCCAGTCCAGCTCCTTGAACGAGTCGGAGGTGTTGAGGACGCCGAGGCCGACGTTGGACGTGCCGTCGCCCATGCCGAAGATCCAGCCGTAGCCGGGCAGCAGCCGGTCCTCGCCGGGGCCGCGGCGGTCCCACAGCTCCAGCCAGGACTCCAGGTAGTCGTCGTCGTGGCGCGGGGAGGTGAAGTAGGTGCGGACGGCGACGCCCATCGGGCGGTCCTCGCGGCGGTGCAGGCCCATCGCCAGGGAGAGGCGGGTGGAGTTGCCGTCGGCGGCGACGACGAGCGGCGCGTGGAAGGTGACCTCGCGCTTCTCCTCGCCCAGCTTGGCGGTGACGCCGGTGATGCGGCCGGTGCGGTCGTCGACGACCGGGCCGGAGACGTTGCAGCGCTCGTAGAGCCGCGCGCCCGCCTTCTGCGCCTGCCGGGCCAGCTGCTCGTCGAAGTCGTCGCGCTTGCGGACCAGGCCGTAGTCCGGGAAGGAGGCGAGATCCGGCCAGTCCAGCTGGAGCCGGACGCCGCCGCCGATGATGCGCAGGCCCTTGTTGCGCAGCCAGCCGGCCTCTTCGGAGATGTCGATGCCCATGGCGACGAGCTGTTTGACCGCGCGCGGGGTGAGCCCGTCGCCGCACACCTTCTCGCGCGGGAACTCGGTCTTCTCCAGCAGCAGGACGTCGAGCCCGGCCTTGGCGAGGTGGTAGGCGGTGGTGGAGCCGGCGGGCCCCGCGCCCACGACGATGACGTCGGCGGTGTTGTCGGAGAGGAGGGGCTCGGTCACGGCGGGATCTCCCCAAGTTCGAAATCTGCGTGCCGACCGGCACTGGACATGGGCAGTCTATTCAGCAGAATTGATCAACCGGCTGAAGGGCTGCTCCGTGAACAGAACGCTCCCCGTGGTACGGCTGCGTGTCCCCACCGACGAGGACGCCGTCGCCTGGCACCGGGTCTTCGACCACCCGGACGTGATGGAGTTCCACGGCGGCCGGTCCGCCGAGCTGTCCGTCTACGAGGAGCTGACGGCCCGCCAGCGCAAGCACGACGCCGAACTGGGCTTCTGTCTGTGGACGATGCTGGACGAGGACGACCGGGTCATCGGCTTCACGGGTGCCCAGCCCTGGCCGGGCGAGTGGGGTCCGGCCGGGGAGATCGAGATCGGCTGGCGGCTGGGCCGGGAGTACTGGGGCCGGGGTTATGTGACGGCGGCGGCCCGGCTGACGCTGGAGCGGGTGCGGGCGGCGGGCGTGCCCAGCGTGGTGGCGATGGTGAACGCCCGCAACACCCGCTCGATCGCGGTGACGCGGCGACTGGGGATGCGTCTCGTGGAGACCTTCACGACGCCCGAGTCGAAGCAGCAGGGGCACTGCTACCGACTGGACTTGTGACGCAGCGTAATACTCGGCTACGGAAAGCCATCTGATGCTTCCGGACGGCACCCCGGGCGGTTACCCTTCCCGTACCGCTGGGGGTGACAACTGTGCGCATACCACCCAATACGCCCGAAGTGCGCGTGCCGCGACTCGTCGGCCTCATGGCCGTGGACGCACGCGAGGCGGCCCGGGCACGGGGGGTGCTGCTCGCCGCGCCCGACCGGCCCGACTTCTCCCGCACGGTGGTCGACCACGTCGTACGGCAGTACCCGCCGCCCGGGGCCGAGATCCCGCGCGGAGCCGTCGTCACCGTCTGGTTCGACCCCGGCGAGGGCGGCGGAGGCTCGGGTGTGCGCGAGCCGCGCCTGCCCGATCCGCCGCGCGGCGGGATGCGCCGGGAGCTGCTCACTCCGGAGGAACCCCGGGTGATGAGCCCGCTCGGCCGGGGGTGACGGCCCTGCCGAGCCGTGGTGACGGCCCCCTCAGCGGGGCCGACGGTCTCGCTCGGCGGGGGCCGACGGTCTCGTTCAGCTCTCCTTGAAGCCCCGGTGCAGTGCCACCACGCCGCCGGTGAGGTTCCGCCACGCCACCCGCGACCAGCCGGCCCCCTTCAGCCGGTCGGCCAGGCCGGCCTGGTCGGGCCAGGCGCGGATGGACTCGGCGAGATAGACGTACGCCTCCGGGTTGGAGGACACCGCGCGGGCCACCGGCGGCAGCGCGCGCATCAGGTACTCGGTGTAGACGGTCCGGAAGAGCGCCCAGGTCGGGTGGGAGAACTCGCAGATCACGACCCGTCCGCCGGGCCGCGTCACCCGGTACAGCTCGCGCAGCGCGGCGTCGGTGTCCTGGATGTTGCGCAGCCCGAAGGAGATGGTGACGGCGTCGAAGACGTCGTCCTTGAACGGCAGCCGGGTGCCGTCCCCCGCGGTCAGCGGCAGCCACGGGTGCCTGCGCTTGCCGACCTGGAGCATGCCGAGGGAGAAGTCGCAGGGGACGACATAGGCGCCGGTGCGGGCGAACGGCAGGGACGACGTCGCCGTGCCGGCGGCCAGGTCCAGCACCTTCTGCGCGGGCCGGGCGTCGACGGCCTTGGCGACTTCCTTGCGCCACGCCCGGGCCTGGCCCAGGGACAGCACGTCGTTGGTGAGGTCGTACCGTTCCGCCACGTCGTCGAACATCGAGGCGACTTCGTGCGGCTGCTTGTCCAGGGATGCGCGGGTCACGTCCTCATTGTTGCAGCCGGGCCGGAGGGCAGTGGCCGCGGTGGGCGTTTCGCCGCCACGTCCTCCACCCGCCCGCACGCCGCCACGTCCTCCGCCCACCCGCACGCCGGCACGAGGCCCGCGATCGGCGCTCAGGCCACACCGAACGGGAACCACTGGCTGTCCAGCGGCAGGCGGGCCGCGAAGGCGGGCACCTCCCGGCACCGGTAGATCAGCGGTAGGCGAGGATCAGCGCGGTCTCGTGCCCCAGGTGGACCGTGACCGCGCGCGGTGCATACGAACGGGGCGTTCGGGGCGGCGTTCTCCGGCTGAGCGCGTCGTGGGAGAACGCCGCCCCGCCCCCCCCTCAGCGCCTCAGGCCGCCCGCCACAGGGCCGGTGCGGACGGCGGTTCCCAGCCGGGCTGCGCGGTGTGCGCCTGCAGGCAGAGGTAGCCGCGGCCCGCGTACGTCACCCGGTCCCCGGCCCGGTAGGCGGTGCCGACGGCCCAGGTGCCGCCCGGGGGCGGGGTGGGGCCCGGGCCCGGCTCCTGCGGGACGGCGAGGACGAAGTCGAACGCCGCCTCCTTGGCGCCGCCCGCGTCGCGCACGGTCATCAGCAGCCGCGGGTCGAAGATGGTGTCGGTGTTGTTGCGGGGCTCGTTCGGGAAGTACAGCTGTGTGGTGAGCACGGGCCGGTTGGGGGCCTGCACCTTCACATGGATGTGCCGGGTGCGGCCCGGGTAGAGGCCGGGGACGATCGTGGTGAGGGTGAACGCGCCGTCGGCGCCGGTGAACTGGTGGCCGCGCAGCCGGAACCCCGTGTTGTCGTAGGCGCCGCCCGCGTCGGCCTGCCAGAAGTCCAGCAGGGCGCCGGCGATCGGCCGGCAGGCGAGGCCGAAGACGTACCCGCTCACGGTGAGCCGGGTGCCGGGCAGGCCGGTCTCCAGCAGGCTGGTGCGCCGCGGCGAGTTCGGTTTGAAGTACGGGCCCTCGGTCTGCGGCGGGGTGGGGTCGTCACCGTCGTCGCAGGGCGGGGTGAGCGGGGGTGTCCCGGTCCCGGCGGTGAGGGTGCGGGCCAGTGCGGGGGCGCCGGCCAGGGCCGCGGGGACGGCGACCGTCGCGGCGAGCGCGGCGCGCAGCACCGTCTTGCGGCGGACGAGAGGAGGGTGCTCCTCGCGAGGCTTCCCGGCCGGGTCGGGTGTCTCGTTCGTCGTGTGGTCCATGGCTGCTCCTTGTGGGGGCTGTCGGAACGGCACCGAGCTGAACGGCACCGAACCTAGGCGGGCGCCGGGGGAGCTTCGAGGGACTGGTGTGCGCGACTGTGGTGTTTTCGGAAGCCGACGGGGCTCTGCCCGGTCTCACGGCGGAAGAAGCGGCTGAAGTAGGCGGGGTCGGTGAAGCCGGTGCGGGCGGCGACCTGGCGTACGGACAACTCGGTGTGCGCGAGGAGCCGTTGGGCCCGGCAGGTGCGGGCCTCGATCAGCAGCCGTCCCGGGCTGCGGCCGGTGGCGGACCGTACGGCGTGGGTGAGGTGGCCGGGGGTGACGCCGAGCCGTTCCGCGCACTCCCGGACCGTCCAGGTGACCGCCTCGGGGCGGGCGATCAGCCGGACGAACGCCTGGGCGACGGCGGCCCCGCGGCCCTCGGCCGGGACGCCGGGCGCGGGCGCGTCCGGGAGCCGGGCCACCCGGACGGCGAGTACGTGCAGCAGTGCCCGCAGCACGCCCTCGTACCCCGGGCCCCGCTGCTCGTACTCCCCGACCAGCTCGGTCATGAGCGCGCCGATCCGCTCGCCCTCCCCCGGCGGCGGCCGGTACCAGCCGCGCTCGGCGAGCCGGCGCAGCAGCTCGCGGTCGCCGGGGTGGTCCACGAGGAAGTCCTCGGTGAACAGCACGAGGGTGCCGTCGAGGGCGTGCCCGTCCTCCCAGTGGTGCACCTGGCCCGGCGCGATCACGGCCAGCTGCTGCGGCGCGAGCGGCCGGCGGGTGAGGTCGACGACGTGGGTGCCGGTGCCGGCGGTCACGTGGACGATCTCGTAGAAGGTGTGCCGGTGCGGCCGGTCCCAGCGGGCGTACGGCCCCAGGGAGTCGAAGTCCCCCGCCGCGAAGGGGACGGCCCCTGGGCCGGCCACTTCCAGCCGGTGCAGGGGCGGTTCGCCGGTACGGGGCGTGAGACAGGGTGTCCCCGGCGGGACGGTGGTGCCGCGCATGGAACCGGACCTCCTCATGGCGTACCCGGGATGGCGGGTACGTACGGGATGACAGGTACAGACCAATCGAGCGGCACCAGCGTCTCATGCCGGGCGGGCCCGGGGGCGGCTCAGCCCCGCCGGGCCGCCTTCAGGGTGTCCCGCAGCGCCCAGAAGGCGGGCTTGCGGACGAAGTCGCCGGTCATGACGTTCGCGAAGCCCTCGCCCTCGAAGAACACCGGCACCCACGAGTACTTGTCGGTGAAGCCCCAGATGGTGAAGGAGTCACAGCCGTCGACCGCCAGGCAGGCGGACAGCGCCCGCCGGTAGTAGTCGGCCTGTGTGCGCTCCTGCGCCGCGGTGGGCCGGCCGCCCTCCGGCACGTCCATGCGGACGTCCAGCTCGGTGACGGCCGTCTCCAGGCCGAGTGCGTCGAACCGCCGCAGATTGCTCTCCAGGTCGCCCGGGAAGCCGTACCGGGTGCTCAGGTGGGCCTGCACGGAGAAGCCGTGCACCGGCACGCCCTGCTTGAGCAGGTCCTGAACGAGGGCGTGATAGGCGTCGCTCTTCGCGTTGACGCTCTCCACGTTGTAGTCGTTGAAGAACAGCTTCGCCCCGGGATCGGCCGCGTGCGCCCAGCGGAAGGCGTCGGCGACGATGCCCGGCCCCAGTTCGCGGATCCAGATGTTGTCCTGGGTGCGCAGCCTGCCCTGCTCGTCGAAGATCTCGTTGGCGACGTCCCACTGCTGGATCCGCCCGGCGTAGCGGCCGACGACGGTGGTGATGTGCTCCCGCAGGATCGCGCGCAGTTCCTCCTTCGAGAAGTCGCCCTGCTCCAGCCACTCGGGGTTCTGGCTGTGCCACAGCAGGGTGTGGCCGCGCACGACCTGGCGGTTGCGCTCGGCGAAGTCGACGATCGCGTCGGCCGCGCCGAAGTCGTAGCGGCCCCGCTCGGGGTGGATGAAGTCCCACTTCATCTGGTTCTCGGGGGAGACGGAGCTGAACTGGCGGGCCAGGATCCGCCGGTACTCCTTGTCCGAGGTGAACGGGTCCGGGTAGGGCTGCGACAGGTGGTGGCCGCCGCCCGCCACGGCGGTGCCCACGTAGAAGCCCTCGGGGGCCGCGGAACGCAGCCGGTCGAAGGCGGCGTTGGAGTGCGGTGCGCCCCGTTGGGGGCCGGCGTGCCGGTCGCCCGACGGCTCGGCCGTGGCCGTGCCGGTGGTGAGCGGGAGCGCCAGTGCGGCGGCGGCGAGGGCCAGGCCGGCAGAGCGGATGGATCTCATGAGGGAGCCTCATTCCGTCGTCTCGAAGAGCGCGTCTTCGAAAGTTTCGAAGTCCAGTCCGAAACATTAGGGATGGGGCGGACGCTAAGGTCTCGCGGAGCGGCCCGTCAATATCCGTGCAGCGGCGGACATGCGAAAGCGCCCCGCACCCGGGGTGACCGGATGCGGGGCGCTGGACGAATGTGCCTGCGGACGTGCCTACCGGCGGCGGTGCACCAGCCGCCCCGCGACGACCGTGGCCACACAGGTGCCGGCCCCCAGCCGGACCAGGGCCGCCCGGTCGGGCACGTCGAACACGGCGAACCGCGCGGGGCCGCCCGCGACGAGCGGCGGCAGCAGGATCAGCGGGACCGGGGAGAGGGACGGCGGCCCCGGCAGCGACGGCGGGCGCTGCCCGACGGCGAGCCCGGCGCGCCGCACCGCGTCCAGCGCGGCCCGCTCCCGCAGCTCCCCCGCGATCGCGACGGTGCCGTGCGCGAGCAGCCGCTGCACACCGCGCCGCGCGCTGGCGCCCCGGCGGGCCGGATCAGCGCGGAACAGGGCCTGCGCGCGCTCCCCGCCGATCGGCTCCGTGCCCAGCCGGTCGGCCTCGCGCGGGTCCGGGTGGTACGTCCGCTCCAGCAGCTCCGGCCCGTACGGGTTGAGCAGCCCGGGCGTGAGGATGCCCGGCCAGCGCCGCACCCTGGCCTGCGGACGGGCCGCGGCCAGCTCCTCGTACGGGCCGACGGCGGCGACGTGCGCGCCGTCGACCAGGACGGCGGCCTCCGGCGAGGCCTCGGCGACGTGAAGGGTCAGCACTTCGGCCTCCCGGACCGTCCGGCTCAGTTGGAGGCGAGGATCTTCAGCTCGGGGTGAGCCGTGCCGCCCTCGATCGCGGTCGACGAGATGTGCGAGACCACCCGGTCGTCGACGGGGTCGTTCGCCGGGTCGTCGTGGACGAGCAGGTGCTCGTACGTCGTGCTGCGCTGGGCCGGGACCCGGTCGGCGCCCCGGATCATCTCGATCATCTCCATCAGGTTGGAGCGGTGCTTGGCACCGGCCGCCGAGACGACGTTCTCCTCCAGCATGATCGAGCCGAGGTCGTCGGCGCCGTAGTGCAGGGTCAGCTGGCCGGCGTCCTTGCCCGTGGTCAGCCAGGAGCCCTGGATGTGGGCGACGTTGTCGAGGAAGAGCCGGGCGATCGCGATCATCCGCAGGTACTCGAAGATGGTCGCCTGCGTGCGGCCCTTCAGGTGGTTGTTCTGCGGCTGGTAGAGGTACGGGATGAAGGCGCGGAAGCCGCCCGTGCGGTCCTGCACGTCCCGGATCATCCGCAGGTGCTCGATGCGCTCGGCGTTGGTCTCACCGGTGCCCATCAGCATCGTCGACGTGGACTCCACGCCCAGGTTGTGGGCGGTCTCCATGATCTCCAGCCAGCGCTCGCCGCTCTCCTTCAGCGGGGCGATCGCCTTGCGGGGACGCTCCGGCAGCAGCTCCGCGCCGGCGCCCGCGAAGGAGTCCAGCCCGGCGGCGTGGATGCGCTGGATCGCCTCCTCGACGCTGACCTTCGAGATCCGCGCCATGTGCTCGACCTCGCTCGCCCCCAGGCTGTGGATGACGAGCTGCGGGAACTCCTTCTTGATGGCGGAGAAGTGCTTCTCGTAGTACTCCACCCCGTAGTCCGGGTGGTGGCCGCCCTGGAACATGATCTGCGTGCCGCCCAGCTCGACCGTCTCCGCGCACCGGCGCAGGATGTCGTCCAGGTCGCGGGTCCAGCCCTTGTCGCTCTTCGGCGGGGCGTAGAAGGCGCAGAACTTGCACGCCGTGACGCACACGTTCGTGTAGTTGATGTTCCGCTCGATGATGTACGTCGCGATGTGCTCGACACCCGCGTACCGCCGACGGCGGGCCGCGTCGGCGGCGGCGCCCAGCGCGTGCAGCGGCGCGTCCCGGTAGAGGTCCAGCGCCTCCTCCGGGGTGATCCGCCCACCCTCGGCAGCACGGTCGAGCACAGACTGGAAGTCGGCCTTCTCGGTCACCGGGGCGTCCCTTTCGTCAGGGGTTGTGGACGGACTCCGGACCAGCGTACGCCAGCGATTTCACCGCCCCGACGTCAGGCCGCGCCCGCACCCGACAGCACCCCGATCAAGGTTCCCACGAGCAGGAACGGCCCGAACGCGATCGCCGTTCCGCGCCCCGCCCGCCGCAGGACGACCAGCGCACCGCCGTACAGCGCACCGAGCACGAACGCGGCGAACGTGCCCAGCAGGACCGCCGGCCAGCCGTACCAGCCGACGGCGGCGCCCATGCCGAGCGCCAGCTTCACATCGCCGAAGCCCATGCCGGAGGGGTTGATCAGGAAGAGGAGGAAGTATCCGCCACCCAGGGCGAGCGCGCCGGGAGCTGGACCACCGCCCTGCTCGGCGCGCTCGCCCTGGGTGG
>NZ_MUND01000049.1:0-8611 GCF_002154375.1 Streptomyces glaucescens
CCCCCGGCCCGTGCCGCCACCCCCCGTACCGCCGAGCAGGGCGCCCAGCTCCCCCAGGAGCCGGGGAGTCCCCGCGAGCCGGGGAACCTTCAGAAGCCGGACAACGACGACCCCTACGAGCCGGGGAACACCCACGCCCCAGGCACCCAGCACGAGCCGGAGGCCCCTCAGCCGGAGGCCCCTCAGGAAACGGGAACTCCCCAGAACCTCAAGAAGGACGTCCAGGAGTCCCGGGGCTTCCTCGCCAGGGCCGCCCTCCTCACCGCGGTGCTCTCGATCGCCGGATCGGTGCTGGGGCTCGCCCGGGACCAGGCGCTGGCCCGGCTGTTCGGTGCGGGCAGTGACACGGACGCCTTCCTGGTGGCCTGGACGGTCCCGGAGTTCGCCGCCACCCTGCTGATCGAGGACGGGCTGGCCTTCGTGCTGGTCCCGGCGTTCAGCCTGGCCCTGGCCCGGCGGGCGCGGGGCGCTTCCGGCGACCCGGTGCGCGCCCTGATCGCCGCGACCGCGCCCCGGCTGCTGCTGGCTCTGGCCGCCGTCGCGGCGCTGGTCGTGGCCGTCGCGCCGCACCTGGTGGAAGCACTGGCGCCCGGCCTGCCGGACCCGGCCCTGGCCGTCGACTGCACCCGCCTCACCGCGACCTGTGTGCTGACCTTCGGCCTCGCCGGTTACTGCAGTGCCGCCCTGCGCGCCCACCGCCGCTTCCTCGCCCCGGCGTCGATCTACGTCGCCTACAACACCGCCATCATCACGGGGATGTTCGTGCTCGGCGGGCGCTGGGGCGTGCGCTCGGCGGCGGTCGGCGTCGCGGTCGGCGGCTGCCTGATGATCGCCGTACAGCTGCCTTCGCTGCTGCGGCAGCTGGGCAGGCGGTCGGCGGACGGCCCGGACGGGGAGCCCGCGGAGAGCGCCCGGCCGGTGGCCCTCGCACTGGTCGCGACCGTGCTGCTGTTCGCGCTGTGCCGCCAGTCGCAGGTGCTCATCGAGCGGTTCCTCGCCTCCCATCTGCCCGCCGGGGCGATCTCCCACCTCAACTACGCGCAGAAGGTGGCGCAGATCCCGATGACGATGTCGCTGATGCTGTGCACGGTCACCTTCCCGGTGGTCGCGCGGGCGCTGGCCGACGGCGACACGCAACGGGCACGCGCGCGGGTGGAGCGCGACCTGGCGCTGGCGGCGAGCGTGGTGCTGCTGGGCACGGCGGCGGTGGTGGCGTGCGCGCCGCAGATCGTCGAAGTGCTCTTCCAGCGCGGCGCGTTCACCGCCGAGGACACCGCGGCGACCGCGCGGGTGATGCGGGTGTACGCGCTCGGGCTGCTGGGCCAGACGCTGGTGGGCGCGCTGATCCGCTCGTACTTCGGGGCGGGCCGGCCCACCTGGTACCCGGTCGTCGCGATGACGCTGGGGGTGGTGGCGACCTCCTGGATCGGCGCCTGGGCCGTGGGCCCCTGGGGCACCTGCGGCATCGCCGCCGCCAACGCGGCCGGCATCTCGTTGACCGCCGCCCTGCTGCTGGCCGGCACCCGGCGGCGCGGGGTGGTGCCGATCCGGGTCCGGCCGGTGCTCGGGGAGCTGAGCCGGCCGCTGCGGGCGGCCCTGGTGGCGACGCTCGCGGGCGCGTTCGTCGCGAGTCGCCTGGCCGCTCCGGGGCCGTCGCTCGCCGCCGGACTGCTGACCGTGACCGTCGTCTTCGCCCTGCTCGGCCGGGCCCTGGGCGCGCAGGGCGTCGCACCCGCATTCCGTTCCGTACGCTCCGTGACCCGAAGGCTCGCACATGGCCGCTTCCGTTGACTCCGCCGCTCCCGGCACCCGTGCCACCCCGGCGTCCCTCACCGCCCCGGTCCCGTGGGTGGCGATGTACCACTCCGTGGGCGACTGCTCCGACGACCCGTACCGCATCACCGTCACACCCGCCCGGCTCGACCGGCAGCTGGGCTGGCTGCGCCGGCGCGGGCTGCGCGGCGTGTCCGTCGCCGAGCTGCTGGCGGCCCGCGCCGAAGGGAGGGGCCGCGGGCTGGTCGGGCTGACCTTCGACGACGGGTACGCCGACTTCGTCGACCACGCGCTGCCCGTGCTGCGCCGCCACGGCTTCGGCGCGACCCTGTTCGTGCTGCCGGGCCGGCTCGGCGGCGACAACGCCTGGGATCCGCTGGGCCCGCGCAAGCCGCTGCTGACGGCGGACGGCATCCGCGAGGCCGCCGCCGCCGGTGTCGAGATCGGCTCGCACGGACTGACGCACGTCGATCTGACGAAGGCGGACGACACGGTGCTGCGGGCCGAGACCGCCGGGAGCAGAGCGCTGCTCACGGAGCTGGCCGGCGCTCCGGTCGCCGGGTTCTGCTACCCGTACGGCACCGTCGACCGCCGCGCCGTGGACGCCGTGCGCGCCGCCGGGTACCGCTACGCCTGCGCCATCGACCCCGGCCCGCTCACCGGCCCGCACGCCCTGCCCCGGCTGCACATCGGGCAGCGGGACACCGCCGTACGCCTCCATCTCAAGTACCGGCTGCACCGGTTGCGCCGCCGGCCGGTGGAGGGGACGCCGTGAGAGCGCTGCACATCATCACCGGCCTCGGCGTGGGCGGCGCCGAGCAGCAGCTGCGGCTGCTGATCCGTCATCTGCCGGTGGACTGCGACGTGGTGACGCTCACCAACCCGGGCGCGGTCGCCGACGGGCTGGCCGCCGACGGCGTCCGCGTCGTCCACCTCGGCATGACCGGCAACCGCGACCTGACCGCCCTCCCCCGCCTCGTCCGGATCGTCCGCGACGGCGGTTACGACCTCGTCCACACCCATCTGTACCGGGCCTGCCTCTACGGGCGGCTCGCCGCCCGGCTCGCGGGCGTGCGGGCGATCGTCGCCACCGAACACTCCCTCGGCGACTCCCAGATGGAGGGCCGCCCGCTCGGCGCGGGGGTGCGCGCGCTCTACCTCGCCGGCGAACGCCTCGGTCGCGTCACGGTCGCCGTCTCCCCCACGGTCGCCGACCGGCTCAGACGCTGGGGCGTGCCCGCCCCCCGCATCGAGGTGGTGCCCAACGGCATCGACCTGGCCCGGTTCCGCTTCGACCCGCTCCAGCGGCACCGCACCCGGCAGCGGCTGGGCCTGCCGGAGGGGGCGTACGTCATCGGCGGCATCGGACGGCTCACCGCCGGCAAACGCTTCGACGTCCTCGTGCGCGCCCTCGCCCGGCTGCCCGGCGACCACTGGCTGCTGCTGGTCGGCGGCGGCCCCGAGGAGAACGTGCTGCGCCGCACCGCCCACGATGCGGGCGTCGCCGACCGGGTGCTGTTCGCCGGCGAGCGCCCCTGCGTCCCCGACGGCTCCCCCGGCCACGACCTGCCCTCGCTGGTCTTCGCGATGGACGTGCTGGCCTCGCCGTCCCCCGAGGAGTCGTTCGGCCTGGCGATCGTGGAGGCCCTGGCGTCCGGGCTGCCGGTGCGTTACGCCTCCTGCCCCGCGATCGAGGCCCTGCCCCCGCACAGCGCCCCGGCGGCCCGCCGCGTCTCCGGCGGCGCGGACGCCTTCGCGCGGGCCCTCGCCGAGGCCCGCGCGGCCGGTCCGGCACCGCGCGCCGCCCCCGAGGCCGCCCACCACTACAGCATCACGCGCAGCGCCGCCCGGCTGATGGACGTGTACGCGCGCACCACCTCCCCCTCCCTGTCCCCGTCTCCGCAGGAAGTCACCGCCTCATGACCGAGCACGTCACCGGGGACCACGCCCCCGGATCGCACCGCGCGCCCGCACCGCGCCGCGGGTCGTCACCCCTGTCCCGCGCCCGGGCGCTGCCCCCCTGGTCGCTGCTCGCCGCCGGGGTGCTGGCCGGCGGGCTGCTGGGCGGCGGGTACGGGGTGGTCAGGGCCCCCACGTACACGGCCACCAGCTATGTCGTCGCCGTGCCCACCGAGCGGTCCGACCCGGCCACCGCGCTCGGCTTCGCCCAGGCCTACGGCCGGGCCGCCACCCAGCTCGCGGTGCTCGGCGACGCCCAGGTGTGGGCGGGCGTCCCGGTCGCGACGCTCCGGTCCAGCGTGCGGACGGCGACCTCCCCGGACGTGCCGATGGTCGCCGTCACCGCCACCTCGGCCCGCCCGGACCTCGCCGCCGACATGGCCAACGCGGTGGCCCGCGCCCTCACCCGGCACGCGGGCGACACCGTCAAGGCCACCCATGTCGAGCTGGAGCAGTTCGCCCGCGCCACCGAACCCGCCGAGCCGTCCTCGGCGTCCCCGGCCGTGACCGGGCTGGTCGGCGCGAGCGCGGGCGGGTTGCTCGGCGGGCTGGCGCTGCTGGTGCGGCCCCGGCGCGGCCCGGACGGGCGGGGCCGTCCCGCCGCGCTGCCGAGCCCGGCCCTGGCCGGTGACACCCGCGGTGCGCTGTGAACGCGGCGGACACCGCGCTCGCCGCGCCCGCCGCCCGCCCGGCGCCCGGCTGCACGGCGGAGGTCGTCACCGACGAGGCCGCCTTCGCCGCGCTGGGCCCCGCGTGGGCCCGGCTGTACCGGCGGTGCGGTGCGGCGACGCCGTTCCAGACCCACGCCTGGCTGTACTCGTGGTGGCGGTCGTACGGCAGGCGGGGGCGGCTGCGGCTGGTGCTGGTGCGGTCCGGAGGCGAGCTCGTCGCGGCGGCCCCGCTGATGCGCACGGGCGGTCCGCTGCCCGCGCTGGTACCGCTCGGCGGGGCGATCTCCGACTACGCCGACGTCCTGCTGGACGACACCCTCGGCGACCGGGCGGTGGCCGCGCTCACCGGCGCCCTCGCCCGGGAGGCCCGCGGCGCGCTGCTCGACCTGCGCGAGGTGCGGCCCGGCGGCGCCGCGGAACGGGTCTACGAGCGGTGGCGCGGGCCGCGCCGCCGCCTCGACGACTCGCTCTGCCTGGAGCTGCCCCCGCTGCCCATGACCGATCTGGTCGCCCGGCTGCCGTCGGCCAAGGCCCAGCAGCGGGTGCGGGCCAAGCTGCGCAAGCTGGCGGCGCTCGGCGTCGAACGGCGCGCCGTCGCCCCGGCCGAGGTGGCACGGACCGTGGACCGGCTGCTGGAGTTGCACCGTCTTCAGTGGCAGGGGCGGAAGGTGACGCCGGAGCATCTGCGTCCCCGGTTCCGCGACCATCTGACGCGTGCGGTCGGGCCGATGGTGGCGTCGGGAGACGCGGTGGTCACCGAGTTCGTGCTGGACGGCGCGGTGGTCGCCGTCGATCTGACGCTGCTGTCGCCGTGCCTCACCGGCGGCTATCTGTACGGCGCCCACCCGGGTCTGCGGGACCGCAAGGCGGACGTGGCGGTCATGCTGCTGGACGCCGCCACCGAGCACCTGGCCGGACGGGGCACGCTGAGCCTGTTGCGCGGCGACGAGCCGTACAAGCACCACTGGCGGCCGGATGCGGTGGTGAACCGGCGGCTGCTGCTGGCCCGGCGGCGCACCGCACCGCTGCTGGCGGCGGCACTGTGCCGGGCCGAACTGCGGGACCGGGGCCGGGAACTGGTCCGGCGGCGGGGGCGTGACGGTGGCGACAGGGCCTGAACGTGCCTGCCGCCGCCGTCGGCGTGCCGGGTCAGTCGAACCGCGTCCACCAGTCGGCGCGCACGCACAGCTTCCCGCCGAGCCAGTGCTCGACCCAGTCGCCCAGGTCCAGCGGTGTGCAGTCGTCCGACGGCTGCGGGTCGGGCTCGGTGGCGGGCGGGTCGACCGACGGGCTGGCGGACGGGCTCACCGGCGGGGCGGCCGGCTCACCGGTGCGGCCGGACAGCACGCTGCGGTACACCTCGGCCGCCTCGGGGTTCTCGTCGCACTGCCACACGCCGTGCGGGCAGTAGTCGGTCAGCGTGTTGTAGAGCGGTCTGTGCTCGTCCATCCAGGCGAGCATGCGCCGCATGTACTCGGCGTTGTCACCGTTGCGGAAGAGACCCCATTCCGGATAGGAGATGGCCTTGCCGTGCTGCGCCGCGAATTCCACGTGCCGGCGCAGCCCATAGGGCTCACTCACCTGTTCGTCGAACGACATCCCGGCCGGCTGGTCGTAGGAATCCATGCCGACGATGTCGACCACGTCGTCCCCGGGATAGCACTCCGTCCAGGCGACGGCGTCCTTTCCGCGGCTCGGCGTGAAGTCGAACCGGAACTCCTGGCCCGGCACCGAACGCATGGTGGTGACGATCCTGTTCCAGTACTTCTTCCAGGACTCCGGGTCCGGGCCGCAGCGATGGGTGTAGGTGGTGCCGTTCATCTCCCAGCCGAGCACCAGCACCGTGTCCGGTACCCGCAGTGCGACCAGCCGCTCGGCCAGGGCGCGGAAGTGGTGATCGAACCGCCCGGCGGCGCCCTGCCTCAGCAGCGCCCGCACCTCGGCGTCGGGGACGCCCTCCTCGTTGCGCTCCAGCATGGGCACGTTGAGGACGAGCATCCGGTCGGCGCGGCGGTTGCGCCAGTCCGCCCACGCGGCGAGGAACCCGGGGCGGCCCTCGATGTTGCTCCAGCGGTCGCCGGGCAGATAGGTGTGGCCGACGCGCAGCTCGGCGCCGCCCAGCCACCGGCTGAACTCGGCGATGCGGGCCACCCCGCGCGGGCCGTAGTCCAGGTAGGCGCCGATGGCGGGAATGTCCTTCGCGGGTGCCGGTCCTGCGGGCGGCGCGGGGGCGGCCGGAGTCTCCGGGACCAGGGGAACCGCCGGAGCCGGCGCGGTCGACGGGACGGACGGGATCGCCGGGACCGGCACGGCCGACGGGGCCGCCGGGCTCGCGGCAACCGGCGGGGTCACGGCGACCGACGCGCTCGCGGGGGCGGACGGGCTCGCGGGGACGGACGGTGCCGCCTGTTGCGGTGGCGGCGCCAGGACGGCATGCGGTCCGGTCGCCTCGGGTCGCGGTACCGCCGGGGGCACCGGCGTCGGATCGGCGACCACCACCACCGCCAGTCCGGCAGCGAACCCCGGCCCCGCGGCCAGGGCGGCAGTCGCGGCGACCGTCGCCGCGACGCATGCCAGCCGCCGGGGCCGGGCCCGTCGCTGCTGTGGGGTCATGCCTGCTCCTTCCGCCACGCTCGCGCTGTTCTTCGAACGCTCTTCTCGTGCTGCGCCGTGGAGATCTACCGACACTCAGTCACACGGACCGGCATACCGCCAGCGCGGTTGGGGCTTTCGAGTGCCCCACTCGTCCGCGCGGGTGAGAAAACCTGTGCCGCGCGCTTCGCGGCGCGCGCACTCCGATCGAATGGAAAGAACCACCGTGCCGCTGTTCGACACCCGGGTCCCCGCCGTTCTGCTGCGGACCGACCGGAACCCCTTCCACCACGGAACTCTGGGAGCCGTGCGCTCGCTCGGCCGGACCGGGGTGGAGGTGCACGTGGTCGCCGACTGCGCGGGCAGTCCCGTCGGCCGGTCCCGTTTCGTACGGCGACTGCACGCGCCGCCCGCCCCGGACGCCGGCCCCGACGAGA
This sequence comes from Streptomyces glaucescens, assembly GCF_002154375.1. Lineage (GTDB taxonomy): Bacteria > Actinomycetota > Actinomycetes > Streptomycetales > Streptomycetaceae > Streptomyces > Streptomyces glaucescens. Next base: position 7,433 of record NZ_MUND01000049.1, read on the forward strand.
TCGCCGCCGTCCTGCGCCGCGTGGCAGCCAGCCTGGCGGGTCCCGCCGTACTGGTGCCGATGGACGACGCGAGCGCCGTCGCCGTGGGCCGGCTGCGTGCCGGGCTCGCACCCGACTATCTGCTGCCCGACCCCTCCCACGTGCTGCCCGAGCACGTCGCCGACAAGGCGGAGCTGGCCGCGGTGTGCGCGGCCCTGAACGTGCCGCATCCGGTGACCGTGGCCCCGGACAGCGCCGCCCGGGCCGCGTCCGCCGCCTGGCGCCTGGGACTGCCGGTGGTGGCGAAGTGGAGCCGCCCCTGGCTGCTGCCGGCCGGGGCCGGACTGCGCAGCACCGTCCTCGTGCGCTCCGCCCAGGAGGCCCGGGAACTGTATGCGCGGACCGCGGAGGCCGGAAGTCCGCTGCTGCTCCAGGAGTTCCTGCCACCCGGCGAGGACCGCGACTGGTTCGTGCACGGCTACGCCGACCGCTCCGGCACCCTCGGGGCCGGCGGCACCGGGCGCAAGCTGCGCTCCTGGCCGCGCGGCGCGGGCCTCACCGCGGTCGGGGCGTGGACGGAGCTGCCGCAGCTGTGGCGGCTGGCCGCCCGCCTGGTCGCCGAGCTGGGCTACCGGGGCATCCTCGACCTGGACTTCCGCCGCTGCGCCACGACCGGCCGCTACCACCTGCTCGATTTCAACCCCCGCCCCGGCGCCCAGTTCCGGCTCTTCACCGACACCGCGGACCTGGACGTCGTCCGAGCCCTCCACCTGGATCTGACCCGGCGTCCCCTGCCGGGCGGGGAACCGCGGCCCGGCCGGACCTTCGTGGTGGAGAACTACGCCCCGCTGACCGCCCTGCGCCCGGCCCCCGCCGGCCGGGAACTGGCCTGGCACGCACAGGACGACCTCGCGCCGGGTCTGGCCATGTGGACCCTGTGGGGCGCCCATGTCTCACGCCGACTGAGCGGACGGCTGCGGCACACCACGCCCGTCCCGGCCCGCCCGCACGTCCCGCCGGCGCGCCACGCGGACGCCCCGACCGCACCGGACCTGTCCGGCGACGAGAAGGCGGGCAGCCGCTGAGGTGGCGCAGGGGCGCCCCCGGTGACGGTGAGCCTCCGCCACCCGGGGCGTCCCCGGTACCTCGGTGCGCCGACAGCCCCTAGGCCGTGTCCGTAAAGTCCCGTCTGCCCCGCGA
>NZ_MUND01000049.1:8666-11589 GCF_002154375.1 Streptomyces glaucescens
CTTTGCGGACACGACCTAGCGGTGGGAGGCGCCCCGGCCTCGCCGGTACAGCAGGACCCCGCCCGCGATCAGCACGGCACTGACACCCGAGGCGGCCAGGAGGGCCACCGCGCGGCTGCCGGTCTCGGGCAGGCTGGGCGGGTGCTCATGGCTGGGCGGCGAGGTGTGAGCCGGCGGAGGCGTGTGCGTGGGCGACGGGGTGTGGGCCGGCGGAGGCGTGTGCGTGGGCGGCACGGTGTGCGCGGGCGGCGGAGTCTCGCCGTACCCAGGGGGCGTCTCCCCGTACTCCGGGGGCGTGTCCCCGTATCCCGAGGGCGTGTCCCCGTACCCCGAGGGCGTCTCCTCCCCGTACCGCGACGGAGTCTTCCCGTACCCCGGCGTCTCCCCGTAGCCGCTGTCCGAGTCGTCCACCGGGACGTCGGCCGGGGAGGTCTGCTCGGTGTCCGAACCGACGCCGGACGAGCCCGCGGCCGAGTCGTCGGCCGAGGGGCCGAGCGAGGGGCCGGCGGCAAGGTGTCCGACGCTGCCGTGGCCGGACTCGTCATCGCCGCCGGCGTCGCCGTACGAGCCGTCGGACGATGTGCCGGGCCCGGCATCGCCGTACGGCCCGCCGTGTTCCGTGGGCTTGGCACCGCCGGCGGTGTCCGAGGCGGCGGCACAGGTGTCGGCGCCACAGGCGCTGTCCGGAACGGTCGCCGGGGCCTGGGCCTCCTTGCCCGCGACCACACCGGGCGAGCCCTTGCCGCCTCCGCCCGTCACCGAGTCGGCGAGGGCGGAGCTGCCGCACAAGGACAGGATGCCTGTCGCGGCGGCAACCGCGACCACTCCCTTGCTCAGGATCTGTCGCAATCTCGTTGTCTTCCTGCTTGGCGAGGTGGGAAACGCCGGCCTGGGGAGAGGAATGGGCCGACGAGACCGAGCGGGCACCATGACCGGCGGCCGCAGAACGAGGAATAGACATCCGAAGGGACCAAGGAACGCGATTCAAGGGGGGATTCACCCGAACGTACTCGCCGAATGACCGTCAGAACCTCGCGAGCGCACGGGAGTCCGAACGTCAGCCAGGATCTTTTCTCCCGACGCCGGCGCGGCTCCCAGGACGCCGCGCCGTCCCGCCCGCTTCAGCCCTGCGTACGCCCCGGGCGGCTCCCGCTGCCGACTGGTGCAGGCCCCTCCTGACAGCACGTCACATCAGCGACGGTGAGGAAAGGTCAATGGGTGCCGCGGACGTCGACCGCCCGTGCCGCGGCCTCCGCCAGCTGCCGTACCGCCCTGTCCCCGGTCTCGTACGCCAGTTCCGAGGCGCGTTCGGCCAGTTCGGACAGGGAGTGGGGGCCGCCCGGCAGGTGGCTGACGCCCTCGTGGCGCAGTGCGTCGGCGAAGTGGGCGGCGGTCGCGGTGACCTGGAAGCGCGGGGAGGCTTCGCGGACCGAGTCGGCGAGGCCGCCGGTCTCCAGCCGGCCGCTCTCCTCGTGCGGGGCGCGGGTGTCGGGGTCGAGCCAGCGCACGGTGGCCGTGGCGAGGTGGCCGTCGGCGCCCGGCACGGTGCGCACCGCGTAGAGGGCGGTGACCGTGTGGCCGGGACCGACCTCGCCGCCGTCGACGCGGTCGTCGCGGAAGTCGTCGTCGGCGACCTCTCGGTTCTCGTAGCCGACGAGGCGGAACTCCTCGACCGTGGCGGGGTCGAAGGCGATCTGCGCCTTGGCGTCGCGGGCGGTGAGGTCGATGTGGCGCGGGAGCTGCTCGCAGAAGACCTCGCGGGACTCCTCGGGGGTGGAGACGTAGGTGGTGTGGCCGTCGCCGCGGTCGGCGAGTCGTTCCATCAGCTCGTCGCCGTAGTCGCTGCCGACACCCACCCCGAACAGGGTGATGCCGTGCTCCCGGCGCTCGTCGGCGATCTTCTCCAGGATGGTGTCGGCGTCGGTGTCGCCGGTGTTGGCGAGGGCGTCGGAGACCAGGACGACCCGGTTGGTGGCGCCCTGGCGCAAGCCCTCGACGGCGGTGGCGTAACCGGTCTCGACGCCCGCGCCCAGGTTGGTCGAGGAGGCGCACTCGAGGCCGTCGATCGCGTCGTGGACCTTGCCGCGGTGGCCGCCGAGCCGGGTCATCGGCAGGACCGTCTCGGCGTCGTCGCTGAAGGTGACGATCGCCACGGAGTCGTCGTCGCGCAGCCGGTCGGTCATCACGCCGAGGGACTCCTTGGCGAGGTCGAGCCGGCCCGGCTCGTCCATGGAGCCGGAGACGTCGAGGACGAAGGTGAGGGCGGCGGGCGGGCGTTCCCGGTCGTCGCCGGCGGGCCTGGTGGCGAGGCCGACGCGGACCAGGGACCAGTCCCCGTCGCCCGTGCGGGCGCCGTCCACGGTGACCGAGAAGCCGTTGCCGTCGGGGCGTTCGTAGTCCTGGCGGAAGCTGTTGACGAACTCCTCCGGGCGGACCGTCGACGGGTCGGGCCATCCGCCGTCCGCGAGGGTGCGGCGGGCGTAGTCGTAGGAGGCGGTGTCGACGTCGAGGGCGAAGGTGGAGAGGTGGTCGGGTGCGGGGGCCACCTCGCGGGAGTCCTCCCCGGACTCGCCGTCCGTCCCGGCCTCACCCGACGCCCCAGGGGCGGCCGGGGCGGGCAGCGGAGCGCTGTCGCCGCCCTTGTCGTACGCGGTGCCGCCCGCCTTGCTGCCGTGGCTCTCCCCCGCGCTGCACGCGGTGAGCAGCAGGCCCGCACCCGCCGTGAGCGCGAGCACCGTTCGTCGTATCCGGTACCGCTCCATCGTCCGTGCCCCCTTCGCGTCCGCCGGTCTCTGCGACTGTGACGGTGAAGGAGGCCGGAACGTGCGCCACGGGGCGTTGCGGATGGGTCTCGATGGGGCCACGGAAGGACCCCGCCGAGACCGGTAGGTGATCCTCCGTTGACCTAGGCCGTGTCCGCAAA
>NZ_MUND01000049.1:11609-26866 GCF_002154375.1 Streptomyces glaucescens
GCCCGCCCTTCGGGCGGACGACGAAACTTTGCGGACACGACCTAGGGGATGTCGTCACACTCCCGTCGTCGTCTGACGACACCCCCTAGGAGACGATGTCCTTGCGGGAGAAACCCCTGAAGGCCAGCGCGAACAGCACCAGGGCGTACGTCACGGAGACCGCGGTGCCCTGGATCATGCCGGACCACTCCGGGCGGGGCTGGACGGCGTCCGCCCACGCGAACTGCCAGTGGGCGGGCAGGAAGTGCCGCCAGTCGCCGAGGGCGGTCACCGCGTCGAGGACGTTGCCGACGATGGTGAGGCCGACCGCGCCGCCGACCGCGCCGAGCGGGGCGTCCGTGCGGGTCGACAGCCAGAACGCGAGCCCGGCGGTGACCAGTTGGGACACGAAGACGTACGCCACGACGACCACGAGCCGCTGGGCGGCGGTGCCCGCGTCGAGGGAGCCGCCGGTGGGGATGGCCAGCGGGCCCCAGCCGTAGGCGGCGGTGCCGACGGCGAGCGCGACCACGGGCAGCAGCACCATCGCGGCCAGGCTCAGCCCGAGTCCCACGGCGAGCTTCGACCACAGCAGCCGGGCACGCGGCACCGGCGCGGCCAGCAGGTAGCGCAGGGAGGACCAGCCGGCCTCCGAGGCGACGGTGTCCCCGCAGAACAGGGCGACCGGGATGACCAGCAGGAAGCCCGCCGAGACGAACAGGTTGACCGCGGCGAAGTTGGCGCCGGACGCGGTCGCCGTGTCCATCAGGGTGATGCGGTCGCCGCGCCCCTCCGGGTCGCCGCCGATGGCGAAGGCGACGACCAGCACGAACGGCAGCGCGGCGAGGATGCCGAACATGACCATCGTGCGGCGGCGCTTGAGCTGGCGGACCAGCTCGACGCGCAGTGGCAGGGTGTGGGCCGCCCGGTAGCCGGAGGCCACGTCGGCGAGCGCGGGGGTGCTCATGCGGAGCCTCCGATCAGGGTGAGGAAGGCGTCCTCCAGGCGGCGGTTCGGGCCCACCGACTGGACGGGCACCTCCAGGCGGACGAGTTCGGCGACGAGCCGGGACGCGCTGCCGTCGGCGTCGAGGCGGACCAGCAGCCCGCCCTCGGTGCGGACGGCCGAGGCGACGCCCTCCAGCGTGGCGACCTTCTCCAGCATCGGCTCGTCGAGGGGCGCGGGGGTGCCGACGAGCAGGGTGTCGCCGGAGCCGACGATCTCCCCGACCGGGCCGGCCTGCACCAGCCGGCCCCGGTCCATCACCACGAGATGGGTGCAGGACTGCTCGACCTCGGCCAGCAGGTGGCTGGAGACGATCACCGTGCGGCCGGCGGCCGCGTACCGGATCATCACCTCGCGCATCTCGCGGATCTGGGGCGGGTCGAGCCCGTTGGTCGGCTCGTCGAGGATCAGCAGGTCCGGCAGGCCGAGCATGGCCTGGGCGATGGCGAGGCGCTGGCGCATGCCCTGGGAGTAGGTGCGCACCGCGCGGGCCAGGGCCTCGCCGAGTCCGGCGATCTCCAGGGCTTGTTCGAGGTGGGCGTCCTCGGCGGGGCGGCCGGTGGCCTGCCAGTACAGCTCCAGGTTCTCCCTGCCGGACAGGTGCGGCAGGAAGCCCGCGCCCTCGACGAAGGCACCGACCCGGGAGAGGACCGGGGCGCCGGGGCGGATCGCGTGCCCGAAGACGCGGATCTCGCCGCCGTCCGGGGTGATCAGACCCATCAGCATGCGCAGGGTGGTGGTCTTGCCCGCGCCGTTGGGGCCGAGCAGGCCGAGGACCTGGCCCTCCTCCACACGGAAGGAGAGGTCCCGCACCGCGTACCGGTCCGCCGACTTCGCGTACCGCTTGCTCAGGCCGGTGATCTGCAGCGGCACGTCCGCCAGCGCCGGATCGGGCGCCGGGCCCGCGGTGCGGCGGCGGGCGGTGAGCAGCAGGGCGGCGGCGATCAGCACGCCGGTGACCGGCAGCCACCACACCCAGGACGGCAGCGGAGCGGCCGCGGTGGTGACGCCGGGGGCCGTCGGCACGCTCAGGTCGCTCTTCAGGGAGACGGTGTACGTCGCCGGGGCGGCCGGGGAGGCGTAGCCGAGGTCGGTGGCGGACAGCACCAGGCCGAGCCGGTGGCCCTTCTCCACCTCGTGGTCGATCGCCGGGAGGGTGAGGGTGACGTCCTTGCCGGCCCTGGCGTCCTCGACGCGGACCGGGGAGACCAGCTGGGCGGGCAGCACCTGCCGTTTGCCGTCCGGGGCGACGTCGTAGACCTTGGCGAAGAGCACGGCGTCGTCGCTGGTCGACTCGACGTGGACGGTGACCGTCGGCGAGCCGGTGATCCGCAGGTCGTCGCGGAGCGGCGCCGAACCGAAGCGGGCGTACTGGCCGGGGAAGTCCAGGGAGATCCCGACGCCCAGCGAGGAGAGCTGGGCGAGGCCGCCGGTGCCGCTGAGGCCGGGCAGGGCGGAGACGGCGGGCGGGTTGGCGCCGGGCGGGTTGGTGAAGGTCCGGGTGCCGCCGGTCAGCGCCACGGACGTGCCGTCGCCGGTCAGACCGGGGTAGCTGTCGGCGCTCGCGCCGCGCAGCTGGGCCTCGCCGTCGGTGGAGTCGACGCCGCCGGTGCGGGTGACGCGGAAGGCGGGGCCCGTGCCGGCGCTCTCGTCGCCCTTCAGATACCGGTCGAACCAGGCCGTGACCCGGGCCTGGACGCGGTCCGTCTCCGGGTCGCCGCCGTCGTGGCCGCCCGCGATCCAGTCGACGCCGACGGGGGCGCCGTTGGCGCGGATCGCCTTCGCCGCCGCGTCGGCCTGGCCGAGCGGGAAGAGGGAGTCGGACTGGCCCTGCACGAGCAGGGTCGGCACCTTGATGCGGTCGCCCACGGCGGACGGCGAGCGTTCCTCCAGCAGTGCGCGCGCCTCGGCGTCCGGGGTGCCGGACTCGGCGACCCGCTCGTACATCCGGCAGATCGTCGTCTCGAACGCCTGGCAGCCGCCGCCGGAGTTGACGAAGACGCCCGCCCACAGCTTCTTGAAGACGCCGTTCGGGAACAGGGCGTCCGCGAGGTTCCAGTAGGTGATCGCGGGGGCGATGGCGTCCACGCGGTGATCGTGCCCGGCGGCCAGCAGGGAGATCGCGCCGCCGTAGGAGCCGCCCGCCATGCCGACGCGCGGGTCTCCGTCCCCGTCGAGCCGGACCTGGGGCTGCTGCGCCAGCCAGTCGAGCAGCTTCGAGACGTCGGCGACCTCACCGTCCGGGTCGTTCAGGCCGATCTTCCCGGTCGACCTGCCGAAGCCGCGCGCCGACCAGGTGAGCACCGCGTACCCGTCCCGGGCCAGTTCCTCGGCCTGCTGCCGGACGTCGTCCTTGCTGCCGCCGAAGCCGTGCCCGAGCAGCACGGCGGGCCGGCGGCCGTCGGCGGCGGCGGCGGTGAAGTACGAGGTGTCGATGCGTACGCCGTCGCCCACGTCCATGACCCGGTCGGCGCGGTGCACCGCGGGCGGGTCGTCGGAGGCGACGGCCGTCCAGGTGCCGGCACCGGCGAGGACGGCGACGGTGGCCCCGGCGGCGAGCAGCCGCCTCGGGCCCCGCGACCACGCCCCGCGCAGTCCGGGCAGTCGAAGATCCATGCGTCAACGGTACGGGGCCGACCTGTCGACGGCAGACAGCTTGTGGGCGGAACCCCGTCCCCTCCCCGAGGAGTACGAGCCCGCCCGCGCGTACCGCACCCGTGGTACGAACGGCGCATGGACATTCGCCGGGCCACGTCCGTGACGGAGCTGGCCACTGCCGAGCAACTGTTCGACCACCCCGTGCGCCCCGAGTGGGCGGAACGGTTCCTCACCGCGTCCGGGCACCACCTGTTCCTCGCGTACGCGGACGACGTCCCCGTCGGCTTCGTCAGCGGCGTCGAGACCGTCCACCCCGACAAGGGCACCGAGATGTTCCTGTACGAACTGGGCGTCGCCGAACCGTACCGGCGGCGCGGCATCGGACGCGCGCTGGTGAGGCGGCTGGCGGAGCTGGGGCGGGACCGGGGCTGCTACGGGATGTGGGTGGGGGTCGACACCGGCAACGAGGCGGCACTCGCCGCGTACCGCGGCGCGGGCGGCACGGAGGACGGCGGCTGCACGGTGGTGAACTGGGACTTCACCTGAGCGAAGCGTGCGAACACATGGAGTCCGCACGGGTGTCGGTGGTGCCCGCTAGAGTCGCGTCTCACAAGGAACACACAGCTTGTGGGGTGGGGATCCATGAACGTACGGCACACCGCGGCCTGGGTGGGGGTCACGGCAGTGACGCTGCTGGCGACGACCGCCTGCGGCGCGGAGAAGGCGGTCGACAGCGCCGACCAGATCATGGCCGCGCTGACGCGGGTCACGGACCGGACGCAGGAGCTCGGCTCGGCGGAGATCGAGACGACGACCACGCTGGACGCGACCGGCGGCGAGCCGATCTCCATGGACGGCACGTACTCCTGGGGTGACGGCGCGGCCATGGACGTCGAGATGGACACCGCCGCGGCACAGATGAGCGCCCTCCAGGACGACCCGACGACGCGGGTCATCATGGTCGACGGCGCCTACTACTACGACGTCGATCCCCAGCCCAGCGGCCCGATCGCGGGCAAGGAGTGGATGCGCATCGATGTCGCCGCCGTGACGGGCGAGGCGGGCGCCGACAACATCGCGGCCAACGCCGACCCGACGGCGGCGCTGCGCTACATGACGGCCTCCACGGAGGTGGAGGACCTCGGCGAGGAGACCGTCCTCGGCAAGGAGACCACCCACTACCGGGGCAGCGTCGGCGCGGAGCACATCGAGAAGTCCAAGCTCACCGAGGCCGAGAAGAAGGCCGCCGTCACCGCCCTGAAGGCGAGCGGCGGGAAGCTCACCTGTGACATCTGGGTCGACGGCGAGGACCTGCCGGTGCGCATCTCGCAGACCGGCGCCGGAATGACCGTGACCATGGACTTCCTGAAGTTCGGGGCCACCGAGAAGATCACGGCTCCGCCCGCCGCCGAGACCGGCGACCTCACCGAGCAGGTCAGGGAGCAGCGGGACGCGGCGATCGGCCAGTGACCCGCCGGCGCCCCCGGTCCGCCGTGTCGCTCGGCGGGCCGGGGGCGTCCGGCCCGGTTCAGTGGTTCCGCGGGAAGCCCAGGTCGACGCCCGCCGGGGCGTCGGCCGGGTCGGGCCAGCGGGTGGTGACGACCTTGCCTCGGGTGTAGAAGTGGGTGCCGTCGTTGCCGTAGATGTGGTGGTCGCCGAAGAGGGAGTCCTTCCAGCCGCCGAAGGAGTGGTAGCCGACGGGGACCGGGATCGGGACGTTCACGCCGACCATGCCGGCCTCGATCTCCAGCTGGAAGCGGCGGGCCGCGCCGCCGTCCCGGGTGAAGATCGCGGTGCCGTTGCCGAACGGGGAGTTGTTGATGAGGGCGACGCCCTCCTCGTAGGTGTCCACGCGCAGCACGCACAGCACCGGGCCGAAGATCTCGTCCTGGTACGCCTTGGCGCCGGTCGGGACCTTGTCGAGGAGCGAGATGCCGATCCAGTGGCCGTCCTCGAAGCCCTCGACGGTGTATCCGGTGCCGTCGAGGACGACCTCGCAGCCCTCGGCCGCCGCGTTCTCGACGTAGGACGCCACCTTGTCGCGGTGGACCTTGGTGATCAGCGGGCCCATCTCGGAGGCGGGGTCGTTGCCGGGGCCGATCTTGATCTTCTCGGCGCGCTCGCGGATCTTCTCCACGAGGGTGTCGCCGATCGCGCCGACGGCGACGACGGCCGAGATGGCCATGCACCGCTCGCCCGCCGAGCCGTAGGCCGCCGAGACCGCCGCGTCCGCCGCCGCGTCCAGGTCGGCGTCCGGCAGCACCAGCATGTGGTTCTTGGCGCCGCCGAGGGCCTGCACGCGCTTGCCGTTGGCGGAGGCGGTGGTGTGGATGTGGCGGGCGATCGGGGTGGAGCCGACGAAGGACACCGCCTTGACGTCCGGGTGCTCCAGGAGGCGGTCGACGGCCACCTTGTCGCCGTGGACGACGTTGAAGACGCCGTCGGGCAGGCCCGCCTCGGCGAGCAGCTCGGCGATCCTCATGGACGCCGACGGGTCCTTCTCGCTCGGCTTGAGCACGAAGGTGTTGCCGCACGCGATGGCCAGCGGGAACATCCACATCGGCACCATCGCCGGGAAGTTGAACGGCGTGATGCCGGCGACCACGCCGAGCGGCTGGCGGATCGCGGCCACGTCGACGCGGCTGGCGACCTGGGTGGACAGCTCGCCCTTGAGCTGGACGTTGATGCCGCAGGCCAGGTCGACGATCTCCAGGCCTCGGGCGACCTCGCCGAGCGCGTCGGAGTGCACCTTGCCGTGCTCGGCGGTGATCAGCTCGGCGATCTCGTCGCGGTGCGCGTCAAGGAGCGCCCGGAAGCGGAAGAGGATGGTCGTGCGCTGCGCCAGCGAGGACTGGCCCCAGGTCGTGAAGGCGTCCTTCGCGGCGGCGACCGCGGCGTCCACCTCCTCGACGGAGGCGAACGCGACCTTGGTGGTGACCGCGCCGGTCGCCGGGTCCGTGACCGGACCGAACGTGCCCGACGCGCCCTCGACGGTCTTGCCGCCGATCCAGTGGTTGACGATCTTCGTCATGCCCAGTTACTCCTTCACAGATGGCGGCGTCGGGTCGAGACGTGCCGTTCGTACAGCTCGCGTGCCTTGACCGCCGACGGTCGGGTCGCGGTCTCGGCCACAGGTACATCCCACCAGGCCTGCGCCTCGGGCGCGCCCGACACTGTGTCTGCCGTTTCGGTCTCCACGTAGACACATGTGGGAGTGTCGGCGGCGCGCGCCTCCGCGAGTGCCGTGCGCAGGTCACGGACGGTGCGGGCGCGCAGCACCCGCATGCCGAGGCTCTCGGCGTTGGCGGCGAGATCGACGGGGAGCGGCGCCCCGGTGTAGGTGCCGTCGCCGGAGCGGAAGCGGTAGGCGGTGCCGAACCGCTCGCCGCCCACCGACTCGGACAGACCGCCGATGGAGGCGTACCCGTGGTTCTGCACGAGCACCATCTTGATCGCGATGCCCTCCTGGACGGCCGTGACGATCTCCGTCGGCATCATCAGGTACGTCCCGTCGCCGACCAGCGCCCACACCGGCCGGTCGGGCGCGGCCAGCTTCACGCCGATCGCGGCGGGGATCTCGTAGCCCATGCAGGAGTAGCCGTACTCCAGGTGGTACTGGTCGTACGACCGCGCCCGCCAGAGTTTGTGCAGGTCCCCCGGGAGGGACCCGGCCGCGTTGATGATCACGTCCCGCTCGTCGACCAGGGCGTCCAGGGCGCCGAGGACCTGCGGCTGGGTCGGCCGGGCGTCCGGGTCGTGGACGGCGTAGGCGGCGTCGACGCGCTGCTCCCAGCGTTCCTTGGCCCGCGTGTAACCGGCCAGGTGCTCGTCGTCGACCCGGTGGCCGTGCAGCCGCAGCGCGTCCGTCAGCTCGGTCAGGCCGCTGCGGGCGTCGGCGACCAGCGTGAGCCCGGCCATCTTGTGACCGTCGTAGGGGGCGATGTTCAGGTTGAGGAAACGGACGTTCCCACTCGCGAAGAGGGTGTTCGAGGCGGTGGTGAAGTCGGTCCAGCGGGTGCCGACCCCGATCACCAGGTCGGCGGCGCGGGCCAGCTCGTCGGCGGTGGCGGTGCCGGTGTGGCCGATCCCGCCGACGTCCTGCGGATGGTCGTACGGCAGGGAGCCCTTGCCCGCCTGGGTGGAGGCGACCGGGATGCCGGTGGTCTCGGCGAACTCGGCGAGAGCGGACTCGGCGCGGCTGTGGTGGACCCCGCCGCCCGCGACGATCAGGGGCCGCCGGGCCGCGCGGACCGCCCGGACCGCCTCGGCGAGTTCGGTCGGGTCGGCGCCGGGGCGGCGGACCACCCAGGTGCGCTCGGCGAAGAACTCCTCCGGCCAGTCGTACGCCTCGGCCTGCACGTCCTGCGGCAGGGCGAGGGTGACGGCGCCGGTCTCGACGGGGTCGGTGAGCACCCGCATGGCCTGGAGGGCGGCCGGGACGAGGGCTTCGGGACGGGTGACGCGGTCGAAGTAGCGGGACACCGGTCGCAGGCTGTCGTTGACCGACACGTCGCCCGCGTACGGCACCTCCAGCTGCTGGAGCACCGGGTCGGCCGGGCGGGCGGCGAAGGTGTCGCCGGGGAGGAGCAGCACCGGCAGGTGGTTGATGGTGGCGAGGGCGGCGCCGGTGACCAGGTTGGTGGCGCCGGGGCCGATGGAGGTGGTGACCGCGTGGGTGGACAGGCGGCCCGACTGGCGGGCGTAGCCGACCGCCGCGTGCACCATGGACTGCTCGTTGCGGCCCTGGTGGTAGGGCATGACGTCGGCGTACTCGACGAGCGCCTGCCCGATCCCGGCGACGTTGCCGTGGCCGAAGATGCCCCAGGTGGCGCCGATCAGCCGGCGCCGTTCGCCGTCGCGTTCGGTGTGCTGGGCGGCGAGGAAGCGGACGAGTGCCTGGGCGACGGTGAGCCGGACGGTCATCGGTACCCCCCTGTGCTTTCTACGTGGTCCGGGTGGAAGCAGATCCGCCACTCCCGGGTCTCGCCCGGGCCCGCCATGACGTTCAGGTAGTACATGTCGTGGCCGGGCTGGGCGACGGACGGGCCGTGCCAGCCGTTCGGCACGAGGACGGCGTCGCCGGAGCGGACCTCGGCGAGCACGTCGGCGCCGCCCTCGCGGGAGGGGAACACCCGCTGGTAGCCGAAGCCGTTCGGGCCGTCGATCTCGAAGTAGTAGATCTCCTCCAGCTCCGTCTCCTCGCCGGGCCGGTGCTCGTCGTGCTTGTGCGGCGGGTACGACGACCAGTTGCCGCCCGGGGTGATCACCTCGACGGCGATGAGCCGGTCGCACGCGAAGGCGTCGGCGGAGGCGAAGTTGCGCACGGTGCGGGCGCAGGTGCCGCTGCCGCGCTGCTCGACGGGTACCTCCGGCGCGGGGCCGTAGCGGGCGGGGAGTCGTCGCTCGCACTTCGCTCCTGCCAGGGCGAAGCGGCCTCCCGCGCCGGAGGCGATCTGGGCCCCGGCATCCCGGGGGACGTACGCGAAGTCGGTGACGGAGGCGAACACGTCCTCCCGGCCCCGGAGTTGGAACACTTCGCCCGCTGTGCGCACCGTACATCCGCCGCTGAGGGGAAGCACGATCCACTCGCTGTCACCGGCGGTGAGGCTGTGTGTGCCGCCCGGTTCCAGCTCGACGATCCGCAGACTGCTGTAGGTCCAGCCGGCCCGCTCCGGGCCGACGGCGAACGCGTGGAGCGCGTCGGCGGCGGCGCCCTTCGGGACGTACAGCTCGTTCGGCTTGTCGCTCATGCGGCCCTCACAGCAGTCCTACGGCGGTGTCCACGGCGGCGGCCACGTCGCCGTCCGCCGGGTACAGCAGTGACCGGCCCACCACCAGCCCCCGCACGGTGGGCAGTTGCAGGGCGCCGCGCCACTTCTCGTACGCCCCGGCCTGGTCCTCGGCGGAGCCCCCGACCTCGCCGCCGAGCAGCACGGCGGGCAGGGTGGAGGTCTCCATGACCCGGGCCATGTCGTCCGGGTCGTCGGTGACCGGGACCTTGAGCCAGGTGTAGGCCGAACTGCCGCCGAGCCCCGAGGCGATGGCGATGGAGCGGGTCACGGCATCGGCCGACAGATCGTTGCGCAGCCGTCCGTCCGCGTCCCGGCGGCTGATGAACGGCTCGACGAACACCGGAAGTCGGCGGGCGGCCATCTCGTCGACGGCCCGGGCGGTGGACTCCAGGGTGTTGAGGGAGCCCGGGTCGTCGTAGTCGATGCGCAGCAGCAGCTTGCCCGCGTCGAAGCCGAGCCGCTGGATGTCCTCGGGGCGGTGGCCGGTGAAGCGGTCGTCGAGCTCGAAGCGGGCTCCCTGGAGACCGCCGCGGTTCATCGAGCCCATGACGACCTTGCCGTCCAGGGCGCCGAGCAGCAGCAGGTCGTCCAGGATGTCGGCGGTGGCGAGGACACCGTCCACGCCGGGGCGGCTCAGCGCCAGGCAGAGGCGTCCGAGCAGGTCGGCGCGGTTCGCCATGGCGAACCTGCGCTCGCCGACGCCGAGCGCGCCGCGCGCCGGGTGGTCGGCGGCGACGATCATCAGCCGGCCGTTGCCCGTGAGCAGGGGCCTGCGGACGCGCCGGGCGGCGGCCTCGGCGATCGCCTCGGGGTGCTGGGTGCGGAGGCGGACCAGCTCGGGGATGTCGACGGCGGGGATGCCGACGGCGTGGACGCCCGCTTCGGCGGACGCGGGTGCGGCGCCGGCGGTCCTGCCGCCGGGGGCCGCGTCACCGCCGGTCCCGCCACCGGCGATCTCACCGCCGGCCGCGTCGGCGGGGCTGGTCGTACCGGCCGTGTTCGCGCCGGTGCCCGTGCCGCCGCCCGCCGAGTCCGGTGTCCCGCCGGGCTCGTGGTGCGGGCTGGTCACCCGGCCCGCCCTCACAGCACCGCTCCCGCGGTCAGTGCCGCCTCGATCTCGTCCGTGGTGGGCATCGCCGAGGAGCACTCCAGGCGGGAGGCGACGATGGCGCCGGCGGCGTTGGCGTGGCGCATGGTCCGCTCCAGGTCCCAGCCCTCGAGCAGGCCGTGGCAGAGGGAGCCGCCGAACGCGTCCCCGGCGCCGAGACCGTTGAGGACCTTGACCGGCAGCGGGGGGACCTCCGTCGACACGCCCTGGCTGCTCACCGCGAGGACACCCTTGGGCCCCTGTTTGACGACGGCCAGCTCGACCCCGGCGTCCAGCAGGGCGCGGGCCGCGGCATGCGGCTCGCGCACGCCGGTGGCGACCTCCACCTCGTCCAGGTTGCCGACCGCGACCGTGGTGTGGCGCAGGGCCTCGGCGTAGAAGCGGCGGGCGGTGTCGGGGTCCTTCCAGAACATCGGGCGCCAGTCGAGGTCGAAGACGGTGGTGCCGGCCCTGGCCCGGTGGGCGAGGGCCGCGAGGGTCGCCGTGCGGCTGGGCTCCTCGCTCAGGCCGGTGCCGGTGACCCAGAGGATCCGGGCCTCGCCGAGGGCGTCCAGGTCCAGCTCGTGGGCGTCGATCTCCAGGTCCGGGGCCTTGGGCTGCCGGTAGAAATAGAGCGGGAAGTCGTCCGGCGGGAAGACCTCGCAGAAGGTGACCGGGGTCGGCAGTCCGGGCACCGCGGTGACCCATCGGTCGTCCACGCCGAAGTCGCGCAGTGCCTCGTGGAGATAGGCGCCGAACGGGTCGTCGCCGGTGCGGGTGATCACGGCGGTGCGCCGGCCGAGCCGGGCCGCGGCGACCGCGACGTTCGCCGCCGACCCACCGAGGAACTTGCCGAACGACGACACCTGGGCGAGCGGGACACCGGTCTGCAGCGGGTAGAGGTCCACTCCGATCCGCCCCATGGTGATCAGGTCGTAGGCCATCGGCTTCCCTTCGTCATGGCTCTCCCCGGCTTTCTAGCCCCGCGCGCCGAACCCTGTCAATATTTTGTCCAGACATTCGGACGAGCATGCGACACCGAATCCGTCCCCGCCACGGTCCATCGTTACCGTTTATGGCCGTTGCGTCACAAATACTTCCTTCCTGTCACACATGTCACGCCTGTGCACACTCTCGGTCACACCTGGTCGACAGGCGGCCCTCGCGGATCACTCGGTGTCGTTCACCGGGCACAGGCTGGTGATTGCCAGCGCAGCGCCCGGTCCCCCCGGCGGCCGTTCCGGTCGCCGCCGTGGTGCGCGCAGGGAGGTGCACCTCATGACCGACCGAAGGCTCTGGTCCTACAAGGACATCGCGGCGCACATCCGGGTGCAGCCGGACACCGTGCGGTCCTACCGCAAGCACGGACTGCTGCCCCCGCCCGACCACGTCGAGGGCGGCAAGCCCTACTGGTACTCCGACACCATTCGCGCCTGGGTCGCCTCCCGGCCCGGCAACCGCCCCCGCAGAGACAGCTGATCGCCACTCGCCGCCCGCGAGCCGAGGGCTCCGAGGAAGAGACGGCCTCCGCCACGGATCAACCTCAGCGGCCTACCCACGGGTTGGGGCAGCTCGGCCCATCCGCACACTCCGGCGGGTGGGCCGCTGCCAGCCCAACAACGCGTCATGCGCGGCAAGTTGACCCGCCCGCCGTCGCGTGCGGCGCCTCGACCGCGGACCCGGGACACACGCCGCCCGGTCACCGCCGGAGGTGGGTCGCTTCGCCGTTCGAGGCGTCACACGTCCCGATGAAAAACCGGCGACACAGCGCCCACCGATCGCGCACGGCTCACCCTTGATCAAGCTGGTGTCTTCTGCGAAGGAGACGCCACTGTGCGAATTTCTGACATTCAGCGCTGCGAGGTCCGGCCCGGACGGCTCGTCGAGTGGACGTTCAGCCCGGCGACCATCGCGGCGGCGGCAGTGCTGCCACCGGACCCGCGGCCACCCGCGTACATCCAGGAGTCACACGTCCGGACGGCCCGATCGGTACGTGATGACGGACTGTTCGTACCGACCTGGCTGGGCACGGCGTTCGACCTGCCGGGCCGCGCCGACCTGGACGCGCTGGAACAGGCGCTGCGCGACTGGACCCTGCGCCACGAGACGCTGCGCAGCGGCTTCCGGTGGGTCGGCGACGACATGCACCGGTTCACGCTCGCCGAGAAGGACGTGGCTCTGCAGCGCGAGGAGGTCGGCGACTTCGCCGACACCGACGCGCTGATCCGGTACATGCAGGACCGGTTCGACGTCGCGGCGGACGCGCTCGACTGGCCGAACCTCATCTACGCGGCCGTCCTCCGCGACGAATCCACCAGCGTGTACATGGCCTTCGACCACACCAACGTCGACGCCTACTCCCTCCAGCGCATCCCGGAGGAGATCCACGACCTCTACATGGCGGGCGTCACGGGCCGGCCCGTCGCCGGCCCGCCCGTGGGGAGTTACGTCGACTTCTGCGACCAGGAACGGGCGGACGCGGACGGGATCGACGACACGCACGCCATCGTGGCGCGCTGGCGGGAGTTCATCGGCCGGTGCGACGGGCGGCTTCCTCAGTTCCCCGTCGACCTCGGTCTGCAGCCCGGTGGCGTACTGCCCGCCCAGAAGCTGATGTGCGAGCCGCTCCTCGACGCGGCCGCGGCCGCCGCGTTCGAGGAGCACTGCCGGCCCTACGGCGGCAGCCTGGTGGGCATCCTCGCCGCGACCAGCCTGATCGTCCACGAGCTCGGCGGGCAGCCGTACTACCGCACGGTCGTCCCGTTCCACACCCGGCTGAAGTCCGCGTGGTCGGACTCCGTGGGCTGGTACGTGGGCGGCGCACCGATCGAGGTGCCCGCGACGCGGGACTTCGGCACCGCGCTCACCGCCGTCCGCTCCGAGCTGCGGGCCAACCGGTCGCTGGCGCGCATTCCGCTGGCGCGCGTACTGCGCCTGCTCGGCTCGGACTTCCGTCCGACATCACCCGACCTGCACTCGATCGTCTCGTATGTCGACGCCCGCCTCATCCCCGGCGCGGCCCGCTGGACCGAGAAGAAGGCGTACGGGCTGATCCGGGTGTCGTACGGCGACCAGGTGTGCGTCTGGGTCAACCGGCTGCACGAGGGCCTGTGGCTCGCCTGCCGCTACCCGGACACCGACGTCGCGTACAGGAACGTGCGGCTGTACGTCGAGGGACTGCGGGAGCTGATCGCCTCCGCGCCGACCCGCGACCGCCTGCGGACCTCGGAGCCGGCCTTCTCCTGACACAACTGTTCGTCGCCTCACCCGTGTTGGTGTCGGCGTCACCCCGCACCCGGCACCGCCTCACGTCGCGCCGACGCGCGCAGAACGGCAACTTTCGCGCCCGACAGACCATTTGACGGCCGATCGATGCTTTCGCCACCTCTCGCAACCCTCGCGACACAGATGTCCGGCATGAGACAACCCGCCCGTTACTGCTAGTGTTTGTCCAGTAACGCTAGGCAATCAGTCTCGTCCAACGAGCGAAGAACCGAGGGTTCCATGCGCAAGCTTCAGCAGGTCGTGATCGCAGCAGTGGCCGCCGGCGGACTGTCGGCCATCGGCGCCGGCACCGCCACCGCCGGCACCTCCGACGAGGGGCTGCAGGTGGCCAACCTCTTCCGCCCCTACCAGGAGTGCAGCCCGCAGACGGTGGTCGAGAACAACGTCCCGATCGCCGTGCTCGGCCTCGCCGGCACCCTGGACACCACCTGCGACCAGTACAACAACGCCTTCAACGGCTGATTCCACAGCGCCATCGCGCGCGACGCTCGGAACGGGCCCTTCGAGCCACGCCTCGGAGGGCCCGTTTCGCCGGCCCGTCACCCGAGCGTCCAGGACACAGCCCGGCGGGCCGGCGCCCAGGCGCACGGTGCCCGGAGGCCCGGGCACCCCTACAGAGGGAACCGCATCACATGTTCAGCACGAGAAAGGCCGCGGCCGTCTCCGGTCTCGTCGGCGGCCTCGTCCTGGCCTGTGCCGGGATCACCCAGGCACACACCGAGAACCCGGGAACCTGCACACGCGACGCCCTGGGCAACATCACCTGCAGCCAGCGGATCACAGGCGTCATCCCCGAGAGCGGCGTCGTCCCCCACCAGGAGACGTGCCAGCCGGTTCAGCCCGTGACACTGCCCGCCGCCGCGGGCGCCGGCACGATGCGAGTCGGCCCCAGGGTGACCTGCTCCGAGGAGACGGGGCGCACACCCGAAGTGGTCCACGGCATGCTGTAGTCGCCAGGCCTGTCGCCACTGCCCCGCGGCCGGAGCCACCCGGTCTCCGCCGCAGGGCGCCCTACGACATAAGAGGGGTCACCGCGACACGAGGAGCGCGGACCCGGAGTTACTACCCAACGTGTGTATAGGCTCACTTTCAGTAGTCGAGCCAGGCGGTCAGCCTGGACAAGAAAGGGTCAAACATGCGTAAGTTTCAGCGCGCTGCAGTCGTAGCGGCGACGGTCATGGGGCTGTCCGCCCTCGGTGCCGGTGTCGGTTTCGCCTACGAAGGGCACGACGCGGCTCCGGCGGTCACCGCCGTGGCCAACTCGTCGGCGAACGCCGTTGCCGTCGGCGGCGGTTTCTACGCTCAGCCGCAGGCCCACCCCGAGCTTCAGCCGGTGGCCCAGCCCCAGGCCCAGCCGGTCGCTCAGCCGGTGGCCCAGCCGGCCGCTCAGCCGCAGGCCCAGCCGGCCGCCCAGCCGGTGGCCCAGCCGCAGGCCCAGCCGGCCGCCCAGCCCCAGGCCCAGCCGGTCATCCTGCCCGCGGCCCAGCCGGCCGCCCAGCCGGAGGCCCAGC
>NZ_MUND01000049.1:26891-32557 GCF_002154375.1 Streptomyces glaucescens
GCAGTTCGCCCAGCCGCAGGCTCAGCCGGAGGGGCCGCAGTACGCCCAGCCGGAGGCCCAGCAGTTCGCCCAGCCGGAAGGGCCGCAGCACGCCGAGCACCAGGCCCAGCCGGAAGGACCGCAGCACGCCGAGCACCAGGGCGAGTAAAGACACCGAGGGCCCATCCCTCGGCGCCCAGGGCGTGTCGAGTGACACCCCGTGGTAAGGACAGCCCGGACGTGCGGCGATCGGCCAGTGCGCGTCCGGGCTGCCGCCATCCTGCCTCCGTTTCGCAGCACGGCGAGGCGCAGGATGCTCTGTTCCGACCTTCTCAGGCCCGGGCGCACGCCGGTCAGTGGCACAGGCGCCCGGGCCTCCGTCGTAAAGGAAAGCAGCACATGTTGACTCTGCAGAAGATCGTCACCGTCTCGGGGCTCGTCGGGAGCCTCGCCATGGTGTGCGTCGGCGCCGGACACGCGTACGCGGGCGGGAACCCGACCGAATGCCGGACCACGGAGCAGGGTGGCACCGTCTGCGCCCGCAAGAGCGAGACGCACGTCGAAAAGGACGGCACGTACACCATCAAGCAGGAGCAGAGCTGCACGGTGGTCGACCGGCCGCGCGTGGTGCTCCCGGAGGAACGGCTGACGGACGGCGGCTCCACCAGGATCGGGGAGACCATCGAGTGCTCCAACAGGGCCGAGTTGCCCGAGGGGTTCAAGAAGCCGAGCATCAAGCGCTGAGAGCACGGCCGGCAGATGCCGGGCCGGGAGAGATCCCGGCCCGGCATCGCTGTTTTCCTCCCCGCGGCATGTCTGCGCGGAAACGGAAATTCCCGGTGCCCGGCAGACCGCCGGACACCGGGAATCGGTGTCGCCTTACTCGAAGCTGTTGTTGCAGCCCATCTCCGAGCCGAGCTCGGTGAGCTGGGCACCCGGGTTGCCCTCGCCGTTCACCGCGTTGCCCAGCAGGCCGTTGGCGATGCCGACGTTGCCGAGGACGTCGACGTTGGCGTCGTGCGACCGGCAGACGCTGCTCTGCTTGACGTCGAAGCCGTCGCCGCCCCCGGCGTGGGCCGTGCCGGCACCCAGGAACCCGACGCTCCCGAGTGCCGCGCCGAGGACGGCAGCCTTGCGGATCTTGCGCATGTCATCTCCAGTGAGGTGAGGTGAAGGCGATCTGTCCGGAGATCGCCCGTTCATACAGTCATGAAGACTGCACGGATGGTGCATGCGAATGGTCCCGGCACCTACCCGATGCCCGGTGCCGGGACCATTCGCTGTCTCAGCGGCCGAGCGCCGAGGAGGCCCTTAGAAGACGCTGTTGTTGCAGCCCATCTCCGAGCCGAGCTCGGTGAACTGGGCACCCGGGTCGCCCTCGCCGTTCACCGCGTTGCCCAGCGCGCCGTTGAGGATGCCGACGTTGCCGAGGACGTCGACGTTGGCGTCGTGCGACCGACAGACGCTGCTCTGCTTGATGTCGAAGCCGTCGCCGCCCCCGGCGTGGGCCGTGCCGGCACCCAGGAACCCGACGCTTCCGAGTGCCGCGACGAGGACGGCAGCCTTGCGGATCTTGCGCATGTCATCTCCAGTGAGGTGAGGTGAAGGCGATCTGTTCGGAGATCGCCCGTTCATACAGTCATGAAGACTGCACGGATGGTGCATGCGAATGGTCCCGGCACCTACCCGATGCCTGGTGCCGGGACCATTCGCTGTCTCAGCGCCCGCGCGCCGAAGGGCCTCTTAGAAGGCGCTGTTGTTGCAGCCCATCTCCGAGCCGAGCTCGGTGGACTGGGCACCCGGGTTGCCCTCGCCGTTCAGCAGGTTGCCGGCCAGGCCGTTGAGGATGCCCACGTTGCCGAGGATGTCGAGGTTCAGGTCGTGCGACTTGCACTCGGTCCGCTGCGAGATGCTGAACTTGTCGCCGTCCTTGCCGTCGTTCGCGTGGGCCGTGCTGCCCACCATCCCGATGGTGCCGAGCGCGGCCACCAGGACGGCAACGTTGCGAAGCTTGCGCATTTCTTCTCCGATGGAGTGAGTCCGTGCGATCTGAAGCAGATCGACTTCTTACAGTTACGAGAGGCTAGTGCAAATCTCCGCAAAACGGACAAGGGCGCGCCGATTTCGTGGCGCCGAAGCAGAAGCACCCGAACGCCGTAACACATGCGCACGGGCCCGTCGGTGGCGATACCGAGGGCCCGTGCCGATGCCGGTGTCACGGCCGTGCGGAGCGTTACTGACGCATGGCGGTGGCGCTGGCGAGTGAGTTGGCCTGGCTGTTGGCCTGGGTGCAGTCGACGCCTCGCGTCTGGGCCGCGGCAAGCAGGGCGATCGGGACGTTCGCGTCGAGCAGGGTCTGCGGGCTGCACTCCTGGTACGGACGGAACAGGTTGTTCTGGTGCACCGTGCCGCCCTGCTGCGACTGCGGGGCCTGCGGGGTGATCTGCGGGCTGACCTGCGGGTTCAGCTGCGGGTTGATCTGCGGTGCCACCTGGGTGCCGCGCTGCGGGGCAGGCTGCTGCGGGGCCGCCTGCCGCGGGGCGAGCGAGCCGTAGGTCTGCGTGGTCGCCTGCGCGGAGGTGGCCGAGGCGGCCTTGGCGTCCGACTGGGAAACGGGAGCCGGCGCACCCCCGTTGTGAGCGGGTGTGGCGGCGGAGCTGGGGCCGGCACCGACGGCGGACAGACCGCCGGCTGCTGCGACGACGAGCGCGACTTGCTGAAGCTTGCGCATGGGATCCTCGGCCCTTCTTGACCTGTGGACGGAACTGGTGGAATGCGGCGACGGAGTATCGCCGCTCGACTCCGTGGGGAACGAGACGAGCGCGGACTCAGATACGGCCGCCATATGGGGGTCACCCATTTGCCACAGTGGCGCGGAGGACACAGGGCCGCCACGCCGGTGGCAAATGGGTGACGGCTTCTCAGAGCCGTGACCACAGCGCGGGATTCCTCGTTCCAACGGGGAAAGGGCAGCGGCCGTCGATCCGGAAAGGGGCGAGGGATTCGCTGCCGCCTCCGACGCGAGTCCGCGTGCAATTCAGCAATTACCGCTGCTGGCCGTGCAGTTCGACCACCGCACCGGTCGCACGCGTCACCGCACTGAATGCAGTGTTTCAGGTACCGAAGGGCCGAGGGTTTCATGCGCAAGCTTCACAAGGCCGCGCTCTTTGTAGCGGCGGCCAGCGGTCTGTCCGTCATCGGCGCCGGCGTCAGCCATGCCGACGCTCCCGTCGGATCCGGCAGTCCGGCTCCGGCGCCGGCTCCCGAGTACCCGGCTCCCCAGGCCGCACCCGTGGCGCCTGCTCCTCAGTCGGCCCCGGCGCCGCAACAGCAGCAGACCGGGTACGCCGCCGCCACGGCCACGTCGCAGGGAACGGCGCAGGCTTCCACCTCCCCGTATCCCCAGCAGGCGGCCCCCGCGCAGCCCGTGCAGGCGGCCCCCGCGCAGCCGGCGCAGGTGGTGCCGCAGGTCATGCCTCAGGTCATGCCGCAGGTCGCCCCGCAGGTCGCCGTGCCCCAGGCGTTCGGCCCGGAGCCCCCGATGTCCGTCGCCCCGCAGGTGAACCCCCAGGTGAACCCGCAGATCAACCCGCTCGTCAACCCGCATGTCACCCCGGGGAGCGTGCCGGAGCTGGCTCCGGTCGGCCTCGGGCAGATCGCGGCGCCCCCCGTCGGCCAGCTGGGGCTTCCCCGGCTCGGCTGACGGCCTCCCCGCACTTCCGCAATCCCGACTCGATCTGTCGCAGATCGTCAGCTCAACCAATGGAGAACCCATGCGCACGTTTCACAAGGCAGTCCTCGTGGGCGCCATGCTCGGCAGTGTCGGCTCCCTCGGTGCCAACACCGCCTACGCCCACGGTGAGCCGGGCCACGACCTGGACATCACGCAGGGCATCGAGTGCCGTTCGCACGACATGAACATCGAGGTGATCGGCAGCCTCGGTGTCCTCACCGGCCTGGCGGGCAATCTGCTGAACGGTGAGGGCAACCCGGGTGCGCAGCGGAACCACCTCGGTTCGGAGATGGGCTGCAGCAACCAGGCGTTCTGACCGCCTCGCCGCCTCCGCGAAGGGCACGCACGGATCATCCACGATCTGTGCGTGCCCTTCGTGCAGTCGGAGTGACCGCTCGGCCCTCAGCCGGGCCGAGGAGACAACGCATCGGGCCCCAGGAGACATCACGGCGTCTCCTGGGGCCCTTGACGCGTCCGGACCGATCAGGCCGGATCGCGCGCAGCAGCTGCGGACCGGTCAGCGGGTGCGGCCCGGGCTGAAGCGGCGGTACAGGATCCCGCCCGTGACGATGAGCGCGAAGCTGCCCGCCACGGCGGGGGCCGTGAGGTCCGCTCCGGTGTGGGCCAGCGAGGGCGCCGTCGCGTGCGGGGCGTGCGGGGTGTGCGGAGCCTGCGGTGCGACGTGGGACCGGTCGGGGGTGGCCGGAGGCTTGGGGGCCCGGGGCTTCGGGACCGCGGTGTGCGAGATCTCGTGGTCGCCGTAGTCGTTGACCGACTCGTTCCCGATGGCCGGGTTGCCCACGCCGACCACGTTGACGCTGTTCCCGGAGACGTTCACCGGCAGGTCGATCGGGAGCTGGAGGTTGTTGCCCGACAGCACTCCGGGGGAACCCTCGGTGACACCGTGAGCCGATGCCCCACCGGACGCCACCGACCCGCCGGTCTTCGCCCCGCTGCTCTTCGCCGCACCGCCGGCCTTGGCCGCGTCGCTCTTCTTCGCGCCGTCGGTCTTCTCGGCGCCGCCGTTCACACAGGTGTTGCCCGCGGCCGGGTTGAGCAGCCCCACGACGTTGACGGTGTTGCCGCAGACGTTCACCGGCACGTGCACCGGTACCTGGAGGGAGTTGCCGGAGAGAACCCCGGGCGAGCCGGTCGCCGTACCGTCGGCGCTGGCCCCGTCGGCCGCGAAGGCGGCGGACACCGGGAACGCCACGGCCATCGCGCCGGAAGCGGCGGCGACGGCGATCACACCGTTTCGGGTAGTCCGTCTCATGGGTTTCCTGCCTTCCTGACTTCTTCGCGGGCACTCACCCGCACCCCGTAAAACGGATGTGCACCATCCGGAGTTATGGCGTGACGTCCTCCAGTTGCTCCAGTTTGAGCCTGGTTTGCCCGCGCGGAGGCGGTCCCGGCATTGAACTCATACCCCCTAGGGGTATAGAGTGAGGCATATGGGGTTCCCCCGTGACCCCCACTGGCCCCATACGCCTCGACGAGGAGTAACGACATGACTGCGCAGACCGACACCCAGGGTTCCGTCACCACCGTCTACAAGGTGACCGGGATGAGCTGCGGACACTGCGAGGGCTCCGTCTCCGCCGAACTCACCCAGCTCCCCGGCGTGACGTCGGTGCGGGCCGTCGCCGCCACCGGCGAGGTCACCGTCGTCTCCGAGGCGCCGCTGGACGAGGAGGCCGTGCGGGCCGCCGTCGACGAGGCCGGCTACGAGCTGGCCGGCCGCGCCTGAGCCGTATCGCACACCTTCCCGGCACCGGACCGCGCGCGACCGCCGATACTGGTCGCACACGGTCCGGTCCGTCGTCTGGAGCCCGGACATGACCACCACCGACACGCCCATGGACGCACCCCCCATGTCCCAGGTCGAGCTGCTGATCGGCGGCATGACCTGCGCCGCCTGCGCCGCCCGCGTCGAGAAGAAGCTCAACCGCATGGA
>NZ_MUND01000490.1 GCF_002154375.1 Streptomyces glaucescens
ACCGCCGCCCGCGGACCGGATCCGCCGGCATCAGCGGCTCGATCTGGTCCCACATCGCATCAGTGATCACTAATCGGACGGACACATCCGATCAACTGACCAACCCATCAAAGAGACACGCGCTAGATGTGCTGTCCCGCCAGCCGACCTGCCCGCTGAACCCACGCCGGCCGCCGAACGACCTGAGACCTGCGCAGACTCAGATGGACCGACGGGAGCGCGTCGACCACCGGGGCTTGACTCAGCCAACGAGCCGCACCCGCGTCGGTGCCGGCTGGAAAACTGATCGTTCTTGCGGTGGCGGCCGTCTGCGGCGACTCGCGTGAGAGCATCCATCCATGAGCAGTGACCTGGAAGTGAGTGCTCTGGCGATCAACGTCACGATCCCGCAGGCGCTTCGCTGGACGGATACTCGACGCGGGGAAGCGTTCACACTGACCACGCTCAACGTCCGACTTCTCCCGGACGGCCGCCTCGCCGCCAAGGCTTACGGCCGGCCGGTCGGCGGTGGTCGGGGCGCATACGTCTCGTTCCCTGTCCCCGACAAACCCGAGCTGGCGGCCCTGATCGCTGACGCTGCCAGCCGCGCCGGAGTGTTGTGGGCCGCCCATCGTGGTCTCGGTTGAGTTTGACGGATCGTAGGGGAGTCCGGCGGGACCTACCGGCCGATCGGTGAGTGCGGCCCGTATCCCGCGCGGCTGCGGCAGCAGCTGTCGGCCACCCCTGTACGCCGGCCGGACGCGGTTGCCGGGACGAGGCCTGGAAGGACAGACGGCGGTCGCGGAAGCCGACACCGTCGCCAGGCAGCCGCATCCGTGGCCGGTCCGGGCGCTCGAGTGTCTTCGCCGTTCACATGGCGGTCCGTGCCCCGTCGCGCCTGCGGGTGAGCAGCGCGCCCAGTGCGATCATGCCGAGGCCGAGCACCAGGTGGAGCCAGTTGTCAGCGGTGTTGACGGGCACGAAGTTTGCGGCGCTGTCGTGGTCGATGATCAGGCCGTACAGCCACAGGACCAGGTAGATGGCACCGCCGACGAGAAGGTAGAGCCGTGCTTGAGATGCGGTGCGTGACAGTGCCAGGCCGGCGAGACCGAAGGCCAGATGCACGAGGTTGTGCAGGATGGACACCTGGAAGACACCGAAGAGCTTGGCCTCCGAGTGGTGTGCGGCGAACTCCATGGTGTCGTAGTGCGTGGTGACGCCCGGGATGAAGCCGAGAACACCGACCAGGAGGAAGACCACTCCCACGATCAGGGCGGCCTTCTGGACCGGTGTTCGGGCCGTGCGGGGGGCACGTGCGTGTGTGGACATGGGAACTCCTCTTCTCGAGCTTGGGTCCGGCCCGGCTGCCTGGCCCGCCGCAGCCTTCCCCGAGTGCCCCCTCGACGTCGGAGGCAGTCACATCAGGACCATGTGCGAGCCGGGTGTGCACGAGCCACGGCCGATGGTCACACCCGATCCGGCTCGCGAACTCCTACGACGGGAAGTGAGCAGCTGAGCGGGCCCGCTCCCACATGCCGGGAGCCTGCTCGACCGGGCGCTGCTGTTCGCCGTGCAGGGCGTTGAGCACCACCAGGCAGCCGGTCAACGCCGGGACCGCCCACTGCGCGAAGGCCAGCTGCCGGCGTGCCTTGTGCAGGTCGATGGGGTGTTTCTGCGCCTGCTCGATGTCATCGGGGTCGGAGGAGGAGGCCAGCTCGACCTTCTTCCCCAGCACGCGAGCGTAGGCGGTGGCGGCCAGGGCCGCGGCGGTGACGACGGTCTTGGCCGTGGTGGAGGCGGCCACGCCCTGCTGGGCCGCGACACGGTGCGCGTTCACGGCGAGCAGCCCACCGCCGCCGAACAGGTGCGCGCCGATCGCGGCCGCGTTGACCGGCGTCCACTTCGCCCATCCAGACGAAGAGATCCGATCCTTGGCGGCTTCCGTTCCGCCTTCGTCCCTGGCGGCGCCGTTGAGGCCGATCGCGCCCATCAGCGAGCCGCCGAACCAGGCTGCCAGACCCACATCGTGCAGGCTACGGATGAGGGTGTTGCGTTCGGTCATGACGGTGCTCCTTCAGGAGAGGGGGACGAGGGTCGACAAAAATGTCGAGCACACCCCCACCTTCGGTGAATCCGGGCTGCTCTGCCATCACGACTGAGCCGGATGAGCAGTCCCACCCCGACGCGGCCGAACGGGGAGCGTCGGACGGCATCCACTTTTGGCGACCGCCACCTGCTCGGGTCTGACAGGTGGCCGTCCCGGCCAGGGCCGCGCGACGCGGATGGCATCGATGACCGATTCGGCATGGGTGCAGTCGGTGCGGGTGCCGGCCGTGACGGGGAACCCGCGATGTGTGACAAGTGCCAGGCCGCTGCGGGCCGGCCTCCCAGGAGTCATCGGACTGCTGCCAGGGCGCCCTGGCGGGTGGACGAGGCTGGCGCTGGTGCCGACCGGGATTGTCAGTGCCGGTGTCTAGCATGGCGCCCATGACGAAGACGCAGGTGGGGGCGGCAGAGGGGCTGCTGCGTGGGATGGTCGTGGCCGGTGAGGAGGCGGAGGGCGCGGGCCCGTGGAGTGATGCCGCGTTGCGGGCGGTTGAGCGGGCGCGGCCCGCGCGCTCGGTGGCGGCCAGGGTCGCCGCTGCGGGTGGGGTCGACGACGAGTCAGCCGCCTTCCTCAGGGATCTGTCGGAACGCCATCTCGGTGCGGACGTGGCCCGCTGGTGCGCGCTGCACGACGCGCTGACCGCATACCGCGGCTCTCTGCCCGAGCTGCTCGCCGCGCCGCCGGTGGCGCCGGTGTCCGACGACACCCTCCGTCCGCCCGCGCCCCGCAGTGTCCACCGCACGCTCGGCCTGCTCCTCGAGCATGCGGAGCCACGGCATGCCGCGGCCGCGTTCGCCGCCTTGCCCGAGCGGGTGACGACAGAGCTGCTCGCCGGGGGGACTCTGCCGGCGCCCGCCCTCGTCGCCGCCGTCGTCGGTCACGGCGACAGCCGCACCCGGACAGCCCTGGCCCGCCATCCCCGGCTCGACACCCGGGTCCTGGCCCGGCTGGTCGTGGTCGGCGACGCCCAGGTCGCCGCAGCCGTCTATCGCAACCCGCGCACCACCCAGTCCCTGCGCCGAACCGTCGTGGAGCGACTCGACACCGTGCCGCTCGACAACGCTCTGCGCGCCGAGCTGACGGCGCCGAACGGCCAGGTTCCGCGTACCTGGCTCACCCCGCTGCTCGGCTCGGGCGACCCGCGGCTCGTGGTGCCGGCACTGCGGTGCGGCGTACGCCGAGTCGCCCAGCAGTACGCCCTGCTGAGAATCTGGGAGCGAACCGGCCCGGACGCCGTACGCGCCGTGCTCGACGACCCCACCGCAGCCGCCTGGCTGAGCCGGGCCGTCGTGGACACGGTCACCGAGACCCTGGCCACCCCGCACGGCGAGGGGCCGCGTCGACTGCGCGCGCAGGGCGAGCCGTACGAAGACCCCGCCCGGCTGCCCGAGCTGCTCGCCACCGCCCGGGGCACCAGCACCCTGCGCGACCTTCTGTCCGAGCCGTACGCCCATGATCTCGACGCCCTGGCCGCGGCCCATGCCGCGACCCCGTTCATGCCCAAGGCCTGCGAGGAGCTGGCCCGCCACGAGGCGGCGAGCGATGCACAGCGCCAGGCGTTCCGGCTGAGCGTCCTCAACGAGCCGTGGCGGGCCGCGGGCCGTCGCGCCGGGAACTCCACCCTGCCCGCGCGGCGCCTCGCGGAGGAGGAGCTCGACGACAGCGCCGCCGTCTGGGCGGAGGGCATGGCAGCGGCGGGGTTCCTCGACCCGGTCGAGCTGATCGGCACCGCCCGCCCTGCCGCCTACGCCCTGGCCGCGCTCGCCCGCCTCGTCGAACGGGATCTGCTGGGCTCGGCGGCGGTCGCCGAACTGCAGGCATTGACGCAGGCGCATCTGGGGGAGCGGAGGCGAGCCTGGGCTGCGCTCGATGTCCTGCTGCCCGAACACGGGGGAACGGTTGCGGACCTCATCGCCGAGGCGGGGAAGGGACCGGACGAGGCCGCCGCCGAGCCTGCACCGCCGGCCGGGCCCGAGCCGCCTGCCCGGGCCGAACCGCTCGTCGAACCGCTGGCCGAGCCGCCGAACGAAGGCGCGGCCGAGCCCGTACCGCCCACCTCGCAACCTCCATCCGCCCGGACTCTCCACCGGCGCGAGCGTGTGCACGCACTGGCTGCGCTCGACCTGCTGTACTCCCTCGCCCCGGCCGGTGCGCCCCGGCCGACGGACCCCGAGGTGCTGCGCGCGCTGACCATGTACGAGTCGGCGACCGCGCCCGGCCTCGCCATCCCCCGCTGGTTCGCCCTCGCCTGCGCCGTCCACAACATCCCCGCGTCCCGGAACGGCGTCGCGGACGAGCCGCCCAGCCTCGCGCAGGTGCGTGCGCGGCTCCCCGAGACGTACGGATCCGGCGCGCAGCACACCGAGCGCGCCTACGCACAGGGCGTGCTGCCCGCCGAAGAGCTGCTCACCCTGCTGCCCGCCCGGCATCTGCTCCTGCTGCCCCACGACTGGCGGCGGCTCGCGTTCGCCGACGCGTGGCGGGCCGTGCTCGCCCGCCGGCTGCGCGCCGAACTCGGCACCGACCCCGACGCCTGGCTCCGCCTGGCAGCGACCGTGACGGCGTCCGAAGCCACCTCCGAAGGGCTGACCTGGACGCAGTTGCTTCGGCGGGCACAGTCCGGTGCCGGCCCGGAAGCGAGCGCGGAAACGCGCATCGGCAGGACCAGACCGGCCACCCCCGACGAGGCGATCAAGCTGCTGGAGCACGGCGACCATCTGTGGGCCTGGCCGGAGGGCACCCTGCTCTGCCTCGCCGACGCCGAGGTGGTCGACGCCGTACTGCCCCGGCTCGGCCCCGACGGGCCCTGGCTGCTCGCCGCGTACCTGCTGCGCTACGGCCGCGCACCACGCGCCGTCCTCGACCGGCTGCTCGCGGACCGCGACCACGACGCGCTGCGCGTCCTGGCCGCCCAGTCCCGCTGGATGAAGCGCAGCGCGGTGGAACGCCTCGTCGGCCTGGACGAACCCGAGGTCGACCTCGCCCTGCTGCGGCACTGGATCCCCCGGCCCACCGTCCACCGGATCGTGACCCGGTCACGGCCCGGCTCCGGACAGCAGTCCCTGGGCGCCCGGGTGCTGGCCGACTGGCGTGCCGAGGGCTCCGCGCGGCCGGCCGGCGGTCTGATGTGGCTGTGCTCCGCCGAACCCGGCCTCGTGGAGGAGCTGCTCGAACAAGAGGGCTCGCGGCTTGGCCTCGGGCATCAATTGCTCGGCTGCCTGCGGCTGTTCGAGCACGGCGGCGCCGACCGGCTGGCGAGGCTCGCGGGGCGGGACGTGCTGGGGCGCTCCGCCACCACCGTATGCGCGAAGGCCCTGGCGTCCGCCGATCCCGCCGCCGTCCTGCGAACCCGGCTCGACCGCGAGCTGGCGCCGGAGAAACTCGTCCGGAAGCTGAGGCGAGCCCGGCACGCCGCGCACGCACGTGACCTCGTCGAGTCCGTCCCGCCGGGCGAGGGTGTGGACTGGGCCGCTCTCGAAGCCGCCCACGCCCAGGAACCGCTCCCGTACTGGCAGCACATCGTCCGCCTTGACGGCGTCCCCGAGGACGTACGGCTGCGGCACGCGGCGCTGCTGCCCGAGCCGGGCCCCGACGGCCTGCCCGGCAGCGCGCGGCTCACCCGGGAGCGGGCCCGGCACGGTCTCGGAGGCCAGTTCCACTGCGCGCCGTCCACCCAGCTGGACGGGCTGCTCACGGCGGGGCTGCTCGACGGCGCGGACCTGGTGCGCCTCGCGGCCCCGGCCGGGCGGCTGCTCGCCTACCTGGGTGCCGCCGCCCGCCGCACGGACGCCCCGCCCGAGGCCGCCGAGGCCCGCACGCTCCTCGCGGACCTCGTGCGTTCCCGTCTCGGCACGGATCCGGCGGCCTGGTGCCGGGTGGCGCAGCGGCTGACCGGCCTCGCCCCCGAGTGGGATCCGTTCTCGACGGTGGAGGCGCTGCTCGCCGCCTAGAACCGAGTGGAAGGACCGCGTCAACTCGCCCCTGGCGGGCGCTGCTGCGGCGGGCGGAGCGCCGAGATGTACCTGGCCGCGGCCGGTCGTGCAGCGTCCGCGGCGGCGTTGCTCGTGTTCGCGCAGCCCTCAGTGGACGCTGTTGCCGCCGGTCTCCCGGGCTCCTGTCGGCACCGGTTCCCTCGTCACCTCAAAGAGTGGCATCGGGCATGCGGCAGGAGCCTGAGGGCACCTGGTGCCCATGGCCGACCTTTCGCAGCTCATGCAGCAGACAATGCGTCGCCGCCGTCTGTCGTCCGAAGCACTCGCTGAGAGAACCGGTATCCGTACGCCGCGTATCCGAGCCTTCCTCGAAGACGGAGCCGCGGGGCCAGTGCGTCCCACGCACGATGAACTCGCCGAGCTCGCCGCCGCGCTCGTCCTGCCCTTGCCGGACGTTCTGGCAGCCGCGGGGATCCACCGCCGGCTCGCGGGTGTGTAGCCCTCGCGGCGTTCAGGGCAGGCGCTGTACCGGACGAAGGAGATGCAGGATCCTGATGGGCGGTTCCACTTCCTTCGACGGGCCGACGACGATCGGCTTGCCGTTGTCGATGACGATGTCCGACACCGTGATACCCGCCGTCGGCGACGGTTCCGCCGCTTGCGACGACAGCGACCTCACGCGATGGACGCCGAGATGATGGCGGAAACAGCGAGGTTGCAGGACGCCGTCACCCAGACCGCAGGATGAGGTTCTGCCTCGACCAGCGTCGCGCCCAGGCGCCCCGGCGTGATCAGGTCCACCACCAGGAACGCCACGGCCATCATCACGAGTCCGAGCAGCCCGAACGCCGCAGTCGAGACCAGTCCCTTGCCGAAGTCCTGGTACGTCGTCCAGATGGACGTGAACACGATGCCGCCGATACCGAGCAGTGCCGAGCTGAGCACCATGGCGGCGTTGCGATTGCGTTGTTCCCAGATCTGCCGGCCGAGCTTTCCAGGCGTCAGCGCGTCGACCAGGAAGATCCCGAGGACCAGCAGGACCAGACCCAGGCCGCCATACGCGCCGGCCCGCCCGAGTCCGTTGACGATGTCGCTCATGAGGATGCCAACTCCGTAGCGTGAGATCGTAAGTGATCGCGGTCAAGGAGAGGCAGAATCTAGCGCACCCGTTCCGCCCGCTGAACGGGCGCCCGGCCCTCCGTGAGCATCATCGTTCGGGGATGCGGGTGGATGTGTCCCGCTCGACTTGGCGTGGAGATCCATACGCCGAGCTTCCCGACCACGGAGCGTCCTCGAAGGCTCAGTGCCAGGCCTGTCGTTCCTGGCTGCGTGGGTCGTCGGACTGGGTCCACTCGGTGCCGATGCGCATGGTGGCCCGGCGCTCGTCGTCGTAGGGGTCCCAGCCGGGGTTGCCGGTCGTGGCGGAACCGGACCCATGTCCCGTGCGTACGGGGTGAGATCCGCGCGGGGCTCGTCGGGGCCGAGCAGAGCGGCGGGGCCGTGCAATTGCGGAAGGCGGGCGACAGCGAAGACGAACGGCAGCTCGACCGCGTGGGTGGCGCCGAGCCCTCCGTCCAAGGCGTGGGAGCGCCGGGCGAACTCGTAGGCGTGGGTGGCGGACTCGGGATGGGCGGCATGCGCGCCGGCCACGGCCCAGCTCCTGCGCCGAACAACGCGTCGCCCGTGACGGCGGAGCGCAGCTCGCCGAAGGACGCCTCGGGGCGTGTCTTCCGGTACGTCTCGACGAGCCGCGCCGGTTCCGGGTGCGCACGCGCCGCCGCATCGTCGACGTCACCGGTGGTCGAGGTGGCGTACTTGCCCACAGGGACCGGAGAGAGGTTTCCCCCCTCGGCGTTGGTCCCGATGAGCAGGCCGACGTCGGCGCTCGGCGCTCGGCGCTCGGGGCCCGCGGCCACGGATCCGGCGGGCTGCGTGCCGAGGGCCAGTCTGAGGGGGCTGAGCCCGAGCAGCGGATCGTGGTGCGACTCGGTCCGCAGGTCGACGCCCGCGAGCGCGGAGGCGGCCTCGACCAAGCGCTTGTCGGAGATCTCCGCGAAAGCGTCGGCATGAGGCGCTATGCCCATGACCTCGGCCGCAGCCCGGGTGACGCGGGCAGCCTGCTCGGTGGTGAACGCCCCCAGGCCGCTGCCGCTCTGGACGATCGCCCGGCGGAAGAAGCCGGCGGCTTCGGGGCGGCGATGACGCCGCCGACGATGGTCGCCCCGGCCGACTGGCCGAAGAGGGTGACGCTGTGCGGTCACCGCCGAAGGCGGCTATGTTCTCCCGCACCGAGCGCAGCGCGGCGACAAGTCCAGCAGGCCGCGGTTGGCGGGCGTGGGCTCAGGGGCCGACGAGTTCGTCGAGCAGAGCGAAGACCAGGGCGTCGAACGTGTGCGAGGCATCGCTGTATGTGTTCACCATCATCATCACCGCCGTTCCGCTCTTCCGGTCAAACGCCGCACAGGTGCTGAAGCCGTAGGTGCCGCCGTTGTGCCAGGTCACCGTCCGGCCGTCGGACAGCACGCCGAAGTGCCAGCCGAGCCCCAGTCGCAGGCCCGTGGCGGGGTCGGTGAAGTGGTGTCGCTGCGTCAGCTCGATCGCGTGCCGGAGCGGCGAGCGCTCCGGGCGCAGCTGGGCGCCCAGGTACCGCAGCATGTCGTCGGCGGTGCTGTACATCGAGGTGCCCGCACCGCTGAGGACGCGGTCGCGCCAGTCGGGAACGGCCTCCCCGGCCATGTGGCCGACGGCCTTGCGGGAGGCCATGTCCGGCCGCAGGGTCGTGGTCGTGTCCGACAGGCCCAGCGGTCCGGCCACCCGGCGCCGCAGCATCGCGTCCACGCCGTCGAAGGCCAGCGCCTGGCCGAGCAGCCCGAAGCCCAGGTTGGAGTATGTGCACGCACTGCCTGGCTCGTGGATCAGAGGGGTCTGGGGCAGACCGGCGGCCAAGTCCTTCAGCGTGTAGTGCGCGTACGGGTTGTACGGGTCCGCCTCGGCCAGGAGGTTGGCGGGAAGGCTGGGCAGGCCGGAGGAGTGGGTGGCCAGGTCGCGCAGGGTGATCCGCCGGGTTTTCCCGCGCGGGACGGTGAACCCTGATGGCAGCCTGAGCGGCGTGTCCAGGCGCACCGTGCCCGCGCCCACGGCACGTGCGAACGCGGTGGCGGTGAGCGTCTTGCCGATCGAGCCGAGCTGGAACACCGTCCTGCCATCGGGGGCGGGGCCGTCCTGGGCGGCCCCGGCCACATACCGCCGGCCACCGCGGATGACACCGAACACCGTGCTCGGGGCACCGGCGGCCAGCGCGCGGTCGAGGTAGGGCCGCACCCGCGTCGCCAGACCGTTCCCGGCTGCCATGGCCTTGCCGGGTATCAGTACCACACCGGCCGCGGCCGTCGCGGTGCCCAGCAGCCTTCGTCGATTCATGGTCCGCTCCTTCGTCGCTCGGTACGGCGTGCGAATGCGCACGCCGACGTTGAGTCAAGCGGCTCCAGCGGCCAGCATCAACATTCAGCTCAGGGGCGCGACCACACAGCGACGGCTTGCGTCTGCACCGGATCGTCGGGGAAGTGATCCTCTGTTACGGAAGGGGACAGGCGGCCCCCGGCCCCGCGGGCGGGGCCGACCGCTTCGCGGGGCGCGGCGCCGCGCGGGCGAGCAAGCCAACCAACGCGGTCCGTGAACTCCTGCGCTGCTGTCCGGGCAGCGCGCTGCGCGGCGGGGTGTGGACCTACCGCATGTTCGCGTCCACCGTCACCACCTGTTCCGTCAACCGCCTGCGCACGTGGCCACAGCCGAGGGGGCCGGAGATCGTTCCTCCGGCCCCGCCGTCTCCGGATCAGGTGCCGGGTGTCGCCGAGACCTCGGGGGACAGCTCCGACTCCAGGCCGGCCGCGTTGACCACGGACACGGCGAAGTAGTACGGACGGCCGAACTCCGGGGTCCCCACCCACATGTCGGTGGCGGGCGTCGTGTAGACGTTCTCGGCGTTGGCCTTGGTGACACCGGGCTGCCTGGAGACGTAGACGCGATATCCGGTGATCTCCGGGTCTCCGGGCCCGATCGGCACGGCGGCCCATACCAGGTGGACCTGCGTGGCGGTGGCGTCGGCCTCGTACACCGTGGTGGACGGGGGCGGCTGCGGCGCGCTCACCGTCGGCAGCACCGAGGCGGAGGCGGGGGACCGCACGCCATAGGCGGAGTGGGCGACGACGGCGTAGTGGTAGTCAAGCTCGTCGGTGGCGACCGTGCGCTCCAGGGACTTGGCGGTGGTGGTGGCGTAGACGTTCGCCGGATCGGTGGTGTCCACGGTGGCGCTGCGCGAGCGGTACACGGTGT
Organism: Streptomyces glaucescens; assembly: GCF_002154375.1. Lineage (GTDB taxonomy): Bacteria > Actinomycetota > Actinomycetes > Streptomycetales > Streptomycetaceae > Streptomyces > Streptomyces glaucescens. Next base: position 10,351 of record NZ_MUND01000490.1, read on the forward strand.
AACCGGAGACGGGGACGTAACCGCCCTGGTCCCACCAGAGGGTGAGGTGGTCACCGACGATCCGGGCCAGACCGACGGAGGGCGCCTTCGGCACGGCGTTGGGGCCGACCGACCGGGCGGCGGTCACCTGCGCCGACGTCGACTCGTTGCCGGCCGCGTCCACGGCGGTGACGTAGTAGATGTAGCGCTGTCCGGGGTCGCCCGTCGTGTCGCGATAGTTCCAGGTGGTCGTGGTGCCGAGCGGGATGCGCGGGCCGGCGGACGACGAGGCCCGGTAGACGGAGTAGCGCACGGTGTCCGGGTTGCTGCCGGACCAGCCCAGGGTGACCCCCGTGTCGTCCTGGGAGACCGCCTCCAGGTTGTTCGGCGCGAGAGGCGCGACCGTGTCGCGGGTGGCCCACACGGGGGACGAGTACGCCGACGCGTTCCCGGCCGTGTCCAGGGCGCGCACCTTGTAGGCGGCGGGTATGTCGACCGGGGCGTGCAGGTCGGTGTACGCGGTCCCTCGGAGCGTGGCGATCCGTTCGTACGGGCCGTTCTCGGCGGTCGCGCGGACCACCTCGTAGGAGGCGGCGCCCGCCACGGCATGCCAGCTCAGCGAGTTGGCGTCCCGGCCAGGGGTCGCCGTCAGGTTCTGCGGGGCCCCGGGGGCGGTGTGGTCGGCGGTGGTGACGCCCTGGTCCGCGGTGCCCTTCGAGGTGTTGCCGGCCTTGTCGTGGGCGCGGACCTCGTAGTAGTACGTCGCGCCGGTCGCCGGCAGGGTGGTGTCGGTGTAGGACGTCGCGGTGGTCGTGGTGAGCTTCGTCCAGGTGGTGGTTCCCTTGAGACGGCGGTAGGCGCTGTAGCCCGCGAGGTCCATCTCCTTGTTCCTGGACCAGGTGAGCTTCGCCCTGTTGGTGGCGGGGTCGTGGGTGACCTTGACGCCCACGGGGATGAGGGGGGCGACCTTGTCGACGGTGGCGGACGTGCGGGGCGCGTACGTGAACTTGGTGTTCGCGGCGCCGGTCCAGTTGACGAAGTCGACGCGGAGGGTGTGCCTGCCGGACGGAATCGTCACGTTGACCGATTTGCCGACCGTCGTCGAGACGTTCTTCCACAGGTCGATCTTGCGGACGCCGTCGAGGTAGACGCGGACGCCGTCCTGCGCGGACGCGGAGAAGGTGAACGGGCCGCCGGAGCCGAAGTCGCGGGTGACGCTCCAGCGGACGCCGAAGTTGTTGCCGGGCAGTCCGGCGGCAGGGGCTCCGGTGCCCCAGTTCTCGTTGACGGCGCTGTCGCAGTCGGTCTTCTTCGGCGTTCCGGAGAACGTGGTGTTGGCGAAGAACTGCCGCTTGAAGACGGGGGAGGCGCAACTCGTCGCGGCGGCGGCGGCGGCGGGTGCGGCCGTGGCGGTGAGCAGGCCGCCCGCGGTGGCGAGCACGACCGTGGTGGAGAGGGCGACGGTCGAGTGTCTGGCTGGGTTCATTCGGTCCTCAGATCGAGATGTGCGGGAACGAAGGCCACGAAAGCCGTCGCAGAGGTCCGACGGATCGGGAAGGCGGTTGGTTGTACGGCACTTGGCGCACATCTCACTCCGTTGCGTTCGGCCGCGATGGCGCACGGGCCCCGCCGTGGACGAATCCGTCGTCCACGGTTCGAGCGCGTTGGACATCCGGCGCGGCGGCGTGGTGGCGTTCCAGTTGCCCGACTGGTGGGAGACGGCCGTACTGACGCTCGCGTGCCGGCGCCTGGACGCCGTGACTGTGCCGGTGTCGCTGCGCTTCGGCCGGCGCGAGCTGGGCCGTCGGCCTCCACCCGGGCGGCGGTCCTGGTCACCGCGGACGACCGGCCCGGCCCGGTCTGTGCGAGGCGGGATCTCAAGCGGGCAGTTTCGTGTCGATGACGAAGCTGATTTCGATGACCTGGCCGGGAAAGGTCAGTTCGGTGATGCCCAGGACCGTGCTGGCCGGGCGGTGATCACCGAAGTACGCCAGATTGCCCTTCGCTGTCGCCGCGGCATTCTGCCGCAGGTTCACCACGTACAGGATCTGCGAGACGACCTGGTTCCGGGTGGCGCCGTAGTGGTCCAGGACCTTGTCCATGTTGGCGTAGGTCTGCTCGAGCTGGGCGGCGAAATCTCCCGCGTGGAGGAACTCGCCTGCCTCGTCGAACGAGAGCTGTCCGGAAACGTGGATCAGCTCGCCGGACCTGAGCGCCTGTGAGTAGCCGAAGTCGCTCTCGGCCGGCACGTTGTAGTTGAAGACATCAATGGTGGCCACGGTGCTCGCCCTTCCGATGTGCTCTCTTGTAGTTACTCGGGAACTGTAGGAGAGTGACGGTTGACCTGGAAGAACGCACCTTTCGGTGACTGAGGAACCTGATGGTGACCACGCAACTGCTCAAGGGCCTGCCCGAAGACGCTGACCTGCGGCGTGCGGACTCTCTGGCGCGGGAGATCTTCTCGGACATCGCCAACAAGTGGGCGCTCCTGATCATCGAGGCGCTCGGCGAGCGCACCCTGCGCTTCAGCGAACTGCGCGACGAGGTCGAGGGCGTCAGCCACAAGATGCTCACCCAGAACCTGCGCATGCTGGAGCGCAATGGCCTGGTCGACCGGAAGGTGCACCCCACCGTGCCGCCGCGAGTCGAGTACACCCTCACCGAGCCGGGACGGGCCCTGCGCACCGCGGTCGACGTCATATGCGGCTGGACCCACCAGCACCTCGGTCACATCGAGAGTGCGCGCGGCCGTTTCGACGCCTGACGGCCACGCAGCGACACCCTCGCGTGTTGCGTGAGTCCTTGATCGATCTCACGCTGGTGGTCCCCAACGTGGCCCGCGCTTCGCCTGATCGGGCTACCGAGCGGTCCTGTGCCACAGGTCAAGAAACAGACATCTCACAGGCGGCGGGCCGTCCCGTGGACTTGCTGCTGTTCCTCGTCAACATCCATGAGCCGCAGGACGGTCGGATGTCGAAGAAGGCTTCGTCCTGTCGCGGGGTCGGGGGTCGAGGACATCGCGGAGGCGGGTGATGTCTTGGCGCCATTTCGGCCCGTTCTCTGCGTCGCCCCACAGCTCGGCGAGTTCGGACAGCTCAGAGACCACTTGGTCCAGGGCGTCGATGGCAAGCGTTCGGAGATCTGCGGGGAATTCCGGCAGCGGCTCCGATGGGCCGTAGTTGGCACACACGGGCTCGCCGTCAGGGTGCTGTGCCGCAACCAGGGCTGCTGCTGCAACGGCTCGCTCGGCGTCGGGCGCATCCAGGAAGCCGGCGCGGTCGGCGGCGCGTTCCAGGACTCCGCGGATCATGGACTCGCGGTCTTCCACGGCTGCCTCGTCCAGGTCGCCGGCGAAGTCGGCGGCGGTGTCGTTGTCGAAGGGGCCGATGTCCCAGGTGCCCATGTGGTCTCCTTGCGCAGCCGTCCGGGCATCTTCGCACCGGCCACCGACAGGGAAGCCAGGAGGCAAGCCGTACGCGCTGCGGGAGCCGCCTTGCGGCCGCCGGGCCCCTGCTTCTCACCCGCTCTCGGGCGGGACGGGTGCGCAGATGCCGCACAGGCGGTAGCGGGTGCCGCCGCGGGGACCGGTGCGCTCCTTCACCCAGGTGGCCGCCTCGGCGGGCTCCATGACGCGCATGTGCGTGGCCCACCCGGAGCTGAGGGCGCCGTCGTGGGCGAAGCGGGTCAAAGCGCCGTGCAGCTGCGGCGAGCCGTCTCCTTCGACGCCACCGACCCTCTGCTCGATCTGCCGGCAGGCGCTGCGATGCAGCGTGTGCTTCCCGGCAGCGTAGGGGTAGCGGTCGGGCTCGTGGAAGCGGCGTCGCTGCATGAGTGAGGCGGCACGGATGGCGGCGAACTCCTCGCGGGCCTCGGCGCAGACCTGGCACCCGGGAGCACACACCGACACCGTGACGTCGCCCGCCGACATCGTGACGCCGTCTGCGGCACGGGCCGGCCGCGGCACCCCGGCCACCGCATCCTGCGGCTGGAGCCGCTGGCCGGGCGGCCGGGCTTCTGCGAGACGTACGGCTGCGGCGGCCCGCCGGCCCGCCTCCCTTGCGGCGCGCTGCCGTGCAGAAATCCGTCCCCGCTTCGCCATGGAATGCCGCCCTTCTTCTTCGCGTCGGCCACAGGCGTAAAAGGTACGGTGCCATGGAACGCGTCGGCCACCATTTCCTGCGCGCGTGTCACTCGGCGGACCGTCAACCCTTGCCGCAGCGTCCGTCAATCCGGCCGGGCGGTCATAATGCCTCCGAATAGCTGTGGATCGACTGGTGCACGCAGAGGAACACGCCTGCGCACAGGACCCATTTCTCACGGCGGCTAGTCACGCCCGGAGCGACGCCGGGGAGCAGGGCGGCGGCGAGAGCCGCGCCGAGAGAAATGGCGATTATCTTCCTACATTTGTGCATGAGAAGAGATTATCGTGTTCGAAGTTCTGCACCGCTGGCAAGGGGCGGGGGCAGCAGTCCGGTGATTCTGGCCCACGGGAAATGGCTGTGCATGTCGAAAGTCGTGACGCGGATGAGCAACCATTCCGGCTGTCGCTGTGCAGTGCCTTTCCGCTCATGCCGGTCGACCGTGGGGCTGCCGGTGGCTGCGCGCGCACTCCGGTGCCCGGCAGACGGCGGCCTTTGTGTGCCGGGATGCGTGGCGCGGCCGCCCAGAGGCCCTGTTCAGTCCAGGGTGCGGTAGCCGCCGGCGTGGTAGACCAGCGGTTGGTAGGCGGTCTCGGTGTTGACCTGGCGGACGCGGCCGATCACCAGGTGGTGGTCGCCTGCGGGGACGCGTGCCTCGATGTCGAGGTACAGCCGTCCGGCGACGCCGTCGAGGACGGGCTCGCCGCTGGGCAGCCGGGTGAAACGGGTGGGGGCGGCGAAGCGGTCGATGCCGCTGGTCGCAAAGCGCGTGGCGAGTCCTTCGTGCTCGTCGGCGAGGAAATGGACGACCGCGCCGGTTGCGTCGCGTACATGGGGCCAGGACGACGAATTCGTGGCCAGTGCGAAGGACACCAGGGGAGGGGTCAGTGAGAGGAGGTCAGGGAGGTGGCAGTGAAGCCGGCCGGGCCGCTGCCTCCGTCCGTGGTGATGATCACGACAGCGGCGGGGTGCGCTCGGAACACCCTTTTGAAGTCCTCTGCCGTCGCCGTGATCGCTGGAGCCGAGGCGGGGATCAGGGTGGTCATCGGTTCTCCTCAGATGGTGCCCCGGCCGGTGCCCCGGCCGGTGCCCCGGCCGGCGACTGCGGGTGCGCGAGGGCCGGGGGCGCCGGATCGGGCGACTCAGGGCGTGGTGTCGCGCAGGTTGACGTGGACGGCGGCGTCGGCGGCGGTGATGCGCCGGCGGAGTTCGTCAGGGCTGTCGGCGCCGACGACCAGGTGGCCCGGGCGCTCGTGGCTGTAGCGCCACGTCGGCACGTGCCCGCGGCTCAGCTCCACCTCCGCCTCCACCACTCCGTCCAGCGCCCGGCACTCGTCCAAGCCGGTCACCTCCTCGACCGTCACGTCCTGCCACGGGAAGTAGTGCACCGCTGCGTGGGAGTACCGCGGGCTGTGAGCGGAGGGGCGGACCCAGGGGAGTGCGGACCGTATCGCCAGTTCGTACTGGTCGAGGCCGGATACCAGGCGGGTGAGCAGCGGGATGCGGTCACCGCCGGCTCGGGTGTGCGTCTCGATGACCACCGCGCGGCCGTTCTCGAGCTTGACCTCGGTGTGGGAGGGGCCGAGGCTGATGCCGAGCGCGTCCAGGCAGCGTACGGCGCAGTCGCGGATCGCCTCCGCGTCGGCGGGGGAGAGGACGGCGGGTGTCTGGTGACCGGTCTCCACGAAGTGCGGTCGTCCGGTGGTGGTCTTGGCCGTGATGCCCAGGACGTGGTGTCCGTCGGCGTCGGAGACGGCCTCCACGCTGAACTCGGGGCCGGTGACGTAGCGTTCCCACAACAGCCCCGTGAGGCCGGTGACCCGTTCCCGGTAGCCGGCCAGGTCGGGCAGGAACTGGATGCCCTTGCTGCCGGCGCCCTCCACCGGCTTGGCGATGAGGGGAAGTCCCCGGGTGCCGGGTCGTCGCGGCCGATGATCCCGAAGGGCAGGGTGTCGACGCGGGCGTTCGCCGGCGCCCTCCTCATCAGCAGCTGCTGAGCGAGCTGGCAGGGTATGCCTTACGACACTGTGACGGCCGCGATCCCCGCGCGCTGCGGGAAGCGCTCGCGGACGCCGAGGCCGTACTGATCCGCAGCGGCACCCGGATCGACGCGGCCGCCCTCACCGCCGCACCCCGGCTGCGCATCGTGGCCCGCGCCGGAGTCGGCCTCGACAACGTCGACGTCGCGGCGGCGACCCGCGCGGGCGTCGTCGTCGCCAACGCGTCGCGGTCCAACGTGATCAGCGTCGCCGAACTCGCCGTAGGACTCATCATCGCCTCCGTACGCCGGGTACTGCCCGCGCACCGCTCCCTGCGCGACGGCCGCTGGGAACGCTCCCGATACCAGGGCCGGGAACTGGCGGGGACCACCGTCGGCATCATCGGCCTGGGCCACGTGGGAACGCTCGCCCCCTTCGGCGTACGACTCCTCGCACACGACCCCTATGTGGACACGGAAGCGGTCCACCGCCTGGGGGCGCGGGCGGTCGCCCTGGACACGCTGCTGGCCGAGAGCGACATCGTCACCGTCCGCGTACCGAAGACACCGGCGACCATCGGCCTGCTGGGCGATCGCGAACTGCGGCTGATGAAACCGTCCGCCCACCTGGTCAACACATCCCGCGGAGGCATCGCCGACGAGACGGCACTCACGGCGGCCCTCACGCAGGGGCGGCTCGCCGGCGCGGCGCTGGACGTCTTCGCACTCGAACCCGCCGTCGGCAACGCGCTGCTCGGCCTGGACTCCGTGGTGGCCACACCACACATCGGCGCGAGCACCCATGAGGCACAGGAGCGCGCCGGCCGCGAGGCGGTCACGGCGGTCCGGTGCGCGCTGGAGGGCCGACCGGTCCCGTACGCCGTCAACACCCCGCTCGCCGCGCCGGTCCCGGCGGAGCCGGTCGGTGGCGGACCGGTCTGAACCCCGAGTGTGCTGCTCCCCGCAGGCGTCGCTCGCGCCCCGATGCGATGCCTGAGAAAGTGTCCCGCGAGCCGACAGCAGAATCCATGCCAACACGGCGAATCAAACGGATATGCCCGCCACCACTGCATGAACTGTGATGGACGCGGCAGGACCTGATGGACGGCATACGGCGGCGGACCCAGACCGGTGCCCGGTGACTGGAGGTGCCGAAGCGTTACGGGCCGCGGGACCGGGGCTCCGTCTCATAACTCAGCGCCGGCAGCGGACGGAAGTTGGGCCCGGATCCTCACCCGGCTCCAAGCCGAGCATCCGGCGAAGGTACTCAGCCGCCTGTATTCGGGTGACAGGCCCGCGAGGAAGCTTGCCAGAGGCTCCGTGCCGGCGTGCGTGGTTGTCCGGCCATCGCGGCTCCGTCTCGGTCAGGAGCGAGATCCCCGCAACTGCCTGGCCCTTCTCAGCCTCACCGCTCCGTGCTGCTGCAAGCGCCTTGTCCGCCTCACCGCGCAGGACCTCGTCCAAGCCGCTGCATTCACCAGAGCATCACAATGGCGGTTGCCATGAGGAAGAAGCAGACGCCCCGCAGCGCGATGGGGCCGAAGCTCCCTTGAACTCGACGATACCGAAGAACTTCATCTCGATTCGGTCGAAGCGCGCCTCCAAGAGGACGACGAGGATAAAGGACAATGACGCGGAGGAAGGAAGGCCGATGACAGCGGCGAAGTTCTGCTCGAAGATTCCCGTGATCCAGGGATTTCACGCCACATGGCGATGATGACGGGCAGGGAGACCGCTGCTGTCGTAAGGACGCATCCGTTTGCCGGTGCTGTCGGCCTCGGCGATGACCCGTTGCCTCACGCCTTGGCCCACTGAACGCCCCGGCCGGAGCCCTCACCCCCGCGGCCTCTGCGGCCCCGGCTGCGGACCGTACTTCCCCCGGCCGGCGCGAGAGGCGACGGGGCGGTGGCCGTGGGGGTGTGCGCGAAGCCATCGGTGCGCGCGCTGGAGTGCCTGCTGGACTATGTCGTGAGCCGGGCCCGTGCCGATGGCGCAATGCCCGGGAAAGACACTGCCTACGGTTCGGGCACCGACCTTGGGTTGCCGTAGGAGTGGGCCCAGCTGAGCAGTTCGGGAGCGAGGAGGGTTGGTAACCACAGGTCGGCCTGAGTGGCGCCTTCGTTCTGCGGTCGGGGGCCGACGCCCAGGACCCGCAGTCCGGCGCGGCGGGCCGCTTCCACACCGGTCAGGGAGTCTTCGACGGCCAGTGCCCGGTGCGGGCGGACACCGCAGAGCCGGGCCGCCACAGCGTAGACGTCCGGGTGCGGTTTGGGGCGGACGCCGTCCCCGGTGTCCGGGACGACGATGTGCTGGAAGTGCCCGAGCAGTCCGGCCCGTGTCAGGCTGCCTTCCACCACCACTCTCGGGCAGTTGCTGGCCACGGCCAGCGGTAGCTTGCCGGAGAGCAGTCGGACGAACTGGATCGCGCCCGGCATCGTCACCGGCTCGTCGGTGACGAGTGCCAGGAAGTGGTCGAGGAGCGCGGCCGTCAGACCTTCCGCCAGTTCGGGCTTGTGCACCGACCGCGCCATCAGCCGGCCACAGTCCTCGTAGTGCAGGCCCATGGCCTGGACCGCGAACCCGGGCGGTGGCTGGAGCCCGTACTCCCGGAAGGCCCGGTTGCGAGCTTCCTGCCAGTGGCGTTCGCTGTCCATCAGAGTGCCGTCACAGTCGAAGACGATGGCGTCGGGTGTCCAGTCGAGCAGATCGTGCGCCGGGGTGATCACAGGGGCCTCCTATGCGTTGGCATGCACGGCATACGGCATTTCCGACTACCTGCAAGAAAAGGAGAGATAGTCACGGCTACGTTATTTCGCTCCGGCAAATCGAGCAATAACTCTTTTCAGTGACTCGACTGCTCCGGGATCCGGGCGTATAGGGGTGCGGGGCCATGGCAGGCGGGGCGCTCATTCGTACCGTCAACTATGTTTTGAAGCATGCCAGTTGATGCGTCATGTGCAGGCTGCGCGACATCCAGGGCGTACCGTGCGCGCAATCGCCACCCTGTCGCAGCTCGCTTTCCAATGCGTATTGCCACCCGCGTGTGGCCTTATTTGCTCCAGGCGTACGCTGGCGCATTGCATTCGTGACCGGCGGAAGAATCGAGCGAGGGCGGACGGGAGGTTGCGGGAACGAGCGAAGGCACCCTGCAAAAGACTGCTGCGCGCGACGGTCCAGCTCTTCGCTGAACAGGGCCACGCGGCCACCACTGTCAACGAGATAGGCGCCCGGTCCGGCCGGTCCAGCGGCACTGTCTATTTCCACAGGCGCCGACAAGGAGGGCATCGCCGTCGCCGTCGTCCAAGACCGGGCTCGCCACCTGCTCACCCTCGCCGCACGCCACGCCGACGAAGCGGTTCCCACAGCCGAGCGGCACATCACCCTCAGCCGCGACACCGTCCATGCATTCGCACGGACGATCACCGCACGGTGACCAGGGGTACGGCTGTCTGCCCGGGCCCCTTGGCGCACCCCTGCGGGGACCGACGAGCCCGCCCCGGGTGGCCGGCGGCGCCCGCCCCGGACACGATGGCGGCCCCCGCCCTGGCGGGGGCCACCATCGTGTGTCGCGGTCGGTGCCGGTGCGGGGGTGGCGCCTCGAGTGGCTTGATACCACCGTGGTCAGGCGTTCCTGCTGCTGGGGCAGGAGCCGCGTCCAGGTGGCCGCTCGAAGGCGTAGAGACCTTCAGGGAACCGCGGTTCCGAGGGATCACGCGCCTGGGAGCGTCGACGGCGGGGAACTCGTCGGCGTGGGCTTGCCGGGCCTGGTTGCCTGCGGTGACGGCGTCTTGGACGGCGGTGTTCGGCTGCGCGGCTCGGACTTTCATGCGCGGCCGGGTGCGCTCCCTCCCGGTGCGCAGAGCCCACCGCGTGGCGTCGCAGACTTCCGGCGCGCGTCCCGTTTGAGGCTCCGCCCGGGGAGGCGGTGGTCGGGCCCGAGGGCGGGGATACTGGCGGGTGCCGGGGCTGAGGGGTATCTGTCCCATATCCCTCAGCCCCGGTGCCGTGGCGTCAGCGCCAGGTGTCGTTGAGCGTCAGAGCGCCGGTGGGCGGGGTGACGACGGTGCGGTTGTCACCGCTCTCCCAGGTGATGGTGCCGTCGGGGTTCTTCTTGAAGTACTTGTACTGCACTGGGGTGTTCGGCGGCAGCTGGTGGGCTCCGGACCACAGCGGGTAGGCGGCGGAGCCGGTGGTCAGGGGGAGGGCCTTGGCCGGGTCCCAGCTGCCGAGGTCGGGCAGGTTGCCGGTGACGTAGAGGTTCTGGCCCCAGCTGGTGGTGGCGGTGGCGTGGAAGGTGGCGGTGACCGGGCTGACGTTCCAGCGGTCGTGGTTGCCCGGCGCGTCCGGGGAGACGGTCAGAGTGCGGTTGGGGGTGCTTTCCCAGGTCACCGTGCCGGTGGGGGAGCGCTTGATGTACTTGTACTGCACGGTGGTGCCGACGGGCAGCTCAACGCTGGCCGCCCAGTGCGGATAGGCGCTCGCGGTGGTTCCCAAGGGGACTGCCTTGGCCGGGTCCCAAGCACCCAGTTGCGGAGCGCTGCCGGAGACCAGAAGGGTTTCGCCTTCCGTGCCGGCTTGCACTCGGAAGGTGACGGAGGTGACGGAGGGGTCCTGCGCCGTGGCCGCCCGGGCGTGAGGGGCCGTGCCGGCGAGCAGGCCGGCGATCAGCGCAGCGAGCATGAGGACCGACCGCCAGGCGGCCGGCACTCGATTACGTATCGAGAGCATGTCATCTCCTTTGGAGGGCGAAGCGACGGGCGCCGTCGCTGGGCAGGGGGTCCAAGCCCGCAGCCCGCGCACATCCCAACACAGGTTGGAGTCGAGCGGTGACAGCACGTGTTCCATGTGTTCAACCGGGTGTGTGATTCGGCCGCATAGCCCGTATTCCTTCCGCGCCTTCCTTAAAGTCCTGAACGAATGACGGGGCTGGCAGTGGGGAGCCTCTCCGGCTGGTCGGCCAGGGTGCGCCGCCGCTCGAGATCCTCCGGGGTCACAGCCGCAGGTCACCTCCCGTCCGCCATGGGCGTCCTCGAGCGTGCCGCCCGGCCTTGCGTAAGATGGCGCAAAACTTTTCATCGTGCAGGCTGTGGATGAGGGCTGTCGGCCCGCTGTCGTCTGCTCCTGGGGTGAAGTCAGTTCAGAAAAGCGTGTACAGCTCGCGAGAGGCGGCAGTAGAGTCCAGCGGAAACTTGCTGAAACTCCTTGCATCGAAAGAGTCCGCTATGCCTGGGTATGCCCCGCCTGTCGCTGACGAACGCACGGCGCTGACTGCCTACCTCGCCCATCAGCGGCGCGCGCTGCGTGCCACCGCCCATGGTCTGACCGACGGCCAGGCCCGCATGGCGGCCTCCGCCAGCGAGTTGAGCATCGGCGGGCTGATCAAGCACGCCGGGCGGTGCGAGGACTTCTGGACCGACCTCGTCCTTCAGCAGCAGCGTGGGCCCCAGCGAAAGCCGGACGAGTCGGACGCCGACGAATTCCGACTCGCCCCGGACGAGACCCTGGCCGACGTTCTGGCCGCATACGCCGAGGCGGCCGAGCGGACTGACGCGGTGATCGCCGGTGTCGGGGACCTCGGGCAGGCCGTTCCGGTGCCGCGCGGTGTTCCGTGGTTTCCCGAAGAGGTCGGGGAGTGGTCGGTCCGCTGGGTCCTGCTCCACCTGATCGAGGAGACCGCACGGCACGGAGGCCATGCCGACGTCATCCGGGAGAGCATCGACGGCGCAACCCTCTACCCCTTGCTCGCGGCAGCGGAAGCGTGGCCCGACCCATGGTTCCAGCCATGGGAACGGTCCTGAAACTCCTGTCTCGATGATTTCAGGCGTCGTCGGCAGATGAGTGCGCATCCGGGGCCGAGGAAGGCTTCGTGGATGTCGCGCGTATCTCCCAGCGGATCCGCAGGGAGCGGAACCAGTGCAGATGGGCGAACGCGGGTTCCACGCCCCGGCGTTGGGTGCCCAGGCCGGATCCGTGGTCGGTACCCAGGCGGACGATAAGCGGCTTCACGCCGAGATCCGGGCCATGCGGCGGTAGTGGCTGTGGCTGTGGCTGTGGCCGCGGTCGCCGAGCACCCCGTCCGGACGGCGCCGGGGTCGGCCGCGCCTGCCCGCGACTTCAGCATGCTGTGCCGGCCTTGACCGCCGTCGGTCACAGGGCGGTGGCGGCGCGGACCAGCCCCGCGACCGCCGTCGAGCGGCTGTGTGGGGGCCAGGCGATGACCGTGGTGACGTCGGGGGCGTCGGGGACCGGTACGGCGGCGAGGCCCTCACCCAGGCCGATACGACCCGACTCGGGGATCACCGCGCAGGCGCGGCCGAGGGCGATGAGTTGGGTGAGCTGCGTATGGTCACGCACCTTCGGTCCGGGACCGTCCGGGAAGGTGCCGTCGGGGCGTGGCCAGCGAGGCAGGGGCAGACCGGGAAGATCGGCGACCTCGGCGAGCCGCACATGGGGGCGGGCGCTGAGAGGGTGGCCCGCCGGAAGGATCGCGACCTGGCCCTCGGTGTGCAGGTCCTCGGTGTCGAAGCCGGCCGTGTCGTCGAATGGCCGATGCAGCAGGGCCACGTCGGCCCGTCCGTTGCGCAGCACCTGTGCCTGCTCGCCCGGCCCGCACAACACGACGTCCACGGCGACAGCGTCGCGCTCGGCGGCGTAGGCGTCGAGGAGTTTCGCCAGCAGTTCACCGGAGGCGCCGGCCTTCGCGGCCAGGACCACGGCGGGGGAACCGGTCGCGGCAAGTGCCGCCCGACGAGTGCGTCGTTCGGCGGCCTCGACGGCGTCCAGCGCCGCCCGGGCCTCCCGCAGCAGCACCGCGCCCGCCCCGGTCAGGGTGACGCCCCGGCTGCCGCGCTCCAGCAGGACGGTGCCCAGGCGCCGTTCGAGCCCGCCGATCGCCCGCGACAGCGGGGGCTGGGAGATCCCGAGCCGCTGCGCTGCCCGGCCGAAGTGCAACTCTTCGGCGACCGCGACGAAGTACCGCAATTCACGTGTCTCCACCCCGCCAGCCTAACCGGGCCGGCCAGGAGCGATACCCGGGCGGTATCGCCGTCCACCCAGTCGGTCTTGGACGCTCCGCCTGGCGGGGGAGAAGTATCGATGTCATGAGTGAGATGAACACCGTGAACCACCACAAGGTCGCGCTGGTGACCGGGGCGAACAAAGGCATCGGGTACGAGATCGCGGCCGGGCTGGGCGCCCTCGGCTGGTCCGTCGGGGTCGGCGCGCGGAACGAGGAGCGGCGCGAGGCCGCCGTGGACAAGCTGCGCGCGGCCGGGGCCGATGCCTTCGGCGTCCCGCTGGACGTGACCGACGACGCGAGCGTGACAGCGGCGGCCCGGCTGATGCAGGAGCGGGCCGGGCGGCTCGACGTGCTCGTCAACAATGCGGGGATCACCGGCGGCGGACCACAGGAGCCCACCACGGTCGACGTGAACCGGGTACGGGCGGCCGTGGAGACCAACGTGATCGGCGTCATCCGCGTCACCAACGCCCTGCTGCCGCTGCTGCGCCGCTCGTCGTCACCGCGGATCGTGAACGTCTCCAGCAGCGTCGGCTCCCTCACGCTCCAGACCACGCCAGGTGCCGAGACGGGCCCGATCTCCATCGCCTACGCGCCGTCGAAGACGTTCCTCAACGCCGTCACCGTGCAGTACGCCAAGGAACTGTCCGACACGCACATCCTGATCAACGCCGTCTGCCCCGGCTTCACGGCAACCGACCTCAACGGCTTCCAGGGAGTGCGCACCCCTGAACAAGGCGCGGCCGCCGCGATTCGGCTGGCCACTGTTGCGGACGGCGGTCCGACCGGCCGCTTCTTCGACGACGAGGGAGAGGTGCCCTGGTGATGCACTTGCGGCCGAGCCACCCCCGCAGAGACGGCGCATGCGCGATCTCGCGACCGGTCGCGGCGCGCTATGTGGGTACGGGCGCCTGCCCGAGGTGTCGGCGGCGGGCCACGAGGTGAAGGACCAAAACAGGCACCGGCCGTCTGTGCCGATCAGCCTGCTTCCCAGGTGACAGCCAGGCTGCTTCCGCCCGGCCCTTCTGCTGCCGACCTGTTCGGTTCCGCCGATGACAACTATGGAGCCTCGGCACAGGACCGATGTGGTCCGGGCTCGCTCGCGTATCCCCGGAGGGAGGAAGGGAGCGGGCGGCATGCACACGATGTCGGATTCAACGACACCTCCGCGCGATGGTCACCCCCACGTCCGTGGTCGTGCCGGGAGGGAGGCCGGCCTTCCTGCGTGGCAAGGGACGCGTCGACGAAGGCCCGCACAAGCGCGGCCACCTCGGAGGCCCTGACGTCCTTCGTGCGCCCGTTCCGACTGGAGTGCCGCCCCGCTGCACTCCAGCTGGAACCGGCTCACGCCGTGCGCGTGCTCCGGCTCGGGGTAGGGCTGCCGACGGCGGCGCCGGTGCCGCTCGGCCTGCTCCAGGTGCGGCGGACGACGTCGGTGTGGAACCGGCGCGGCGGGTCCGCACTTCGAGGCAGTCGCGGCACCGCAGAAGTGCGGAGCACCGCCTTCGAGTCAGGTTCTGGCCATGGTTGATGAGTGGCGGATGGATCGGATCGGGAGCGCCCTGCGAGGCGAGAACCCGGCAGTTCTGCGGCGCTTGAACGCGGGGTTCGCAGCGATCGGTGATGTGCAGTTCCTCCCGGGCTACTCGGTGCTCCTGGTGGACGATCCCAACGTGGAAAGACTGTCGGACCTGCCCAGGGACAAGCGGCTGGCCTTCCTGTCCGACATGGACCAACTCGGAGAAGCAGTCGAACGAGTATCCCGTCGGATGGATGCGGCCTTCCGGCGGGTCAATCTGGAGATCCTGGGCAACACCGACGGGTTCCTGCATGCGCACGTATGGCCCCGGTTCGAGTGGGAGCCGACCGACTTGGTGCGCATGCCGGTATGGCTCTATCCCCGCGACAGGTGGACCGACAGGCAGTACTCACTCGGTCCGCAGCACGAACCGCTGCGTAAGGCGATCGGGGACGAGCTGGACCGTCTGCGCCCGGCGGACTGACAGCAGGCAGAGCAGGAAGCGGCTGTCTTGAGCGCGCGCCAAGGGTTGCCGTGCAGCGCTCGCGCAAGGAGTTGTACGACAAACACGGGTACGTCTGCCTCGGCGCCGCCATAGCGGCACCGAGATCTCCACACTCCGAGGTGATTACCGCCCGCGTCTTGCTGTGTAGAGGTGCGGGCGCCGAGGTGGCAAGAGTTCCTGTCCGGCCGATTTGCGGGAGGTATGCGGCCAACCTTGCGAACACGGACGTCGTCGGAGCGCGTGCGGCCGCAACTTGGCCGGAGGGCCTGACGGCTGTTCGTTCATCGGTGGGAGGGGGCTGGTAGTGCTGGGGATCGGTGTAGCGGTGCCGCGCGGCCGTCATCGTTCCACTGCTGCGCCGGTGGACCGAGACGCGCTGTTCCCGGGCTCTGGAACAGGACACAGCCCCCTGAGGCGTTCTGCCTCCCCGGACGGCCTCACCGGCGTACCGCACGGTGCAGTAGCCCTTGCAACAGTCACCCCGACGGACAGGAACCACCCATGCTCAGACGACTCGGCACACTCACCGTGACCCTGGCACTCGCCGGGACAGTCGCCGCCGGCACGACCTCTGCCGCCTCCGCCGCCGGTACCGCGCCGGAGGACCGCGTCTCCGGCAAGCGTGTGTACAACGGGATGCAAATCGCCTTCACCCCCTCCACGCCGGACGCCTTCTGCACCCTGGGCGCGGTCGGCCAGGACGACTACGGGCGGAAGATCGCCATTTCCGCGGGGCACTGCCTCAATGACCCGCGCTACGCGGACCGTGAGATCCACGAGGACATCGCCCCCGTCTACCACCGTCAGGACATCGCCGCCGGCCCGATCGGGTACGTGCGGTACTTCAAGGACCCCGAGGGTTCGATGACCGGGCACCTGACCAAGGACTACATGATCATCGAACTGGTCGACGGGGTCGCACTCTCGTCGCAGGGGCCGCATCTGAAGCAGACCGACGAACTGGAGGTCCCCGGCGGAGAGGCCAGCCCGAACGCTCTGACGCCTGTCGGCGACGACGAGCGGCTCCTCGGTGCCGCCCTGTTCAACAACAACGAACTCGTGGTGTCCGGACAACTGGGAGTCTGGTACGGGCGGATCACCAACAACAGCAGCGGCGTCTACCAGTCGCACGCCAAGCACAAGGGCGGCGACTCAGGTGGCCCGGCCATCTGGCATGTACCCGGTACGCCGTACCCCTCCGAGGCCAACGGCTTCAAGGCGGAAGGCCCCTGGGCGGGAATAACCAAGGGCATCATCCTCGGCGTTCCTCCCTACGTGTACACCAGCTCGGCCAACATCCTCGCCGACCTGCGCGCCCGCGACTCCGTCGACCCCGCCGACGTCTACGGCTCGGGCTTCGAGGTGACGCACAACCTGTAGAGCAGCGCTCGTCGTCCGAGCGCCGAGGCATGACCGGACGCCCGCCCATGAGTCTCGGTCCTTCGTGACCGAGCACAACGAGTGAACCTGCCAGAGACGCCGTCACGGCATTCGGCGGTCTGTCGCGCCGCTGGCACTCCAGCAGGATGTTGCTGTCTGGCCATGGTTCCACGGCCATCTGGGGGTAGCCCTACCCCGCAGGGGCCCGCTGGCCGGACCTCGAACAGGCCCACTGACCCGATGGATAGGTTGCCCTTGATCGCGGAGGCTGGGCATGTCGCACATGCTCGTCCGATCGGAGAACCAGTGTTCACCTTGAAGTCGTCGCGCCGCACGGTGGCGCGCACCACCGCGGTGGTCCTGGCGGGCGCGGCGTACGCCGCCATGATGGCCGGCAGCGCCGAAGCCATCGTCAACGGGGAGGATTCCACGCAGCGTTACCCGTCCATGGTGTCGATCCCGGTGACGGGTGTGGAAGACCCCACTTTGAAGGGTGTCTGTGGGGGATCGTTGATCGGCGCGAAGTGGGTGCTCACAGCTGCCCACTGCGTGGACCCGACGCTCGTCACCCTGGACGGCACCGTCCGGATCGGCAGTGAGTGGATGCAGTCCGGGGGCACGGTCCGGTCCGCCGCGAAGACAGTGTCCCACCCGGGTTACAGGAATGGCGAGGGGGCCGGACCCAACCGCAACGACGTCGCTCTGATCCGCCTGAACCGCCCGGTCGCCGAGAAGCCCATCCGCATCGCCGACAAGCCGGGGCGGCCCGGCACCCCGACCCGGCTCTTGGGCTTCGGCACCATCGAGGACGCACCCGACCCCACCCAATGGGTCTTCTCGAACCGGCTCCAGGAACTCGACACGCGCAGGGGTGCGGTCTCGGAGTGCGCGCCGGGCTACGCGGACAGTACCCGCCTGTGCACGATCAGCCAGGTGCCCAAGGCCATGGCATGTAACGGCGACTCGGGCGGCCCCCAGCTCCAGCGGGACCGGAAGGGGCGCTGGGAACTCGTCGGCGTCACCTCGGGCCCCGGCGCCCCAGGCGTGCGCTGCAGCGAGGGCCCGGGGCTCTACAGCAGCGCGCCCGCCTACGCGGGCTGGATCCATGAGGCGATGGCCCGTAACGGCTGATTCGGGACGCCGACACGGTGCTCCGCTACGCCGTAGGCACCGGCATCGAGATGACCTCGTCTGACGGTTCTCGGCCCGGCCCGCGATGTCCCACCCGGCACCCCTTCGGTCGGCTCATGCGTAGCACAACGGCGCACTGGCCGACTGTCGATCGTGATGGCCACCTAGGTGTGCTGTCCCGGGA
>NZ_MUND01000491.1 GCF_002154375.1 Streptomyces glaucescens
GGGGACGAGGGGCGCCGCGGCGGCGGGCGGGGCAAGGGCCGCTGACGCGGCGCGCCGCGCGGGAGCGGTGCGGGCCCGGTCGAGCTGCCGCTCCCCGGCCGCACCTCCGCCTGCCGCCGCCCGCCGCCGCACGGCCTCCGCCTTCGCCTCCCATGAGCGCGGGTGCCTCGTTGTCAGTGGGGCCCCGCACAATGGGGGGCGTATCGGGAGTGGACGGAAGGGCACGGTGGCCCATGTCGGTGTGGGATGACCTCGTCGGGCAGGAGCGGGTGAGCGCGCAGCTGGAGGCCGCGGCTCGGGATGCCGATGCCCTGGTCACCGCGGTCGCGGCCGACGCGCCGGTGCCGGAGGCGTCGAAGATGACGCACGCCTGGCTGTTCACGGGACCGCCGGGCGCGGGCCGTACGCAGGCGGCGCGGGCGTTCGCGGCGGCGCTGCAGTGCGTCAGCCCCGACCGCGCGCTGGGCGGGGCACCGGGCTGCGGGTTCTGCGACGGCTGCCACACGGCCCTGATCGGCACGCACGCCGACGTCTCCACCGTCGCCGCCGTCGGCACCCAGATCCTCGCCGACGACATGCGGGACACCGTCCGCAAGTCGTTCACGTCGCCGGCGAACGGCCGCTGGCAGGTCATCCTCGTCGAGGACGCCGAGCGCCTGAACGAGAAGTCGGCCAACGCGGTGCTGAAGGCCGTGGAGGAGCCCGCCCCGCGCACCGTCTGGCTGCTGTGCGCGCCGTCCATCGAGGACGTGCTGCCGACGATCCGCTCCCGCTGCCGCCACCTGAACCTGAGCACGCCGTCCGTGGCCGCCGTCACCGACATGCTGATCCGCCGGGAGGGCATCGACCCCGAGGTCGCCGCCGCGGCGGCCCGGGCCACCCAGGGGCACGTCGACCGGGCCCGGCGCCTGGCCACCGACCCGGCCGCGCGGGAGCGCCGCGCCGCCGTGCTGAAACTGCCGCTGCGCGTCGCGGACGTCGGCGGCGCGCTCAAGGCCGCGCAGGAACTGGTGGACGCCGCCGCGGAGGACGCCAAGCAGCTCGCCGAGGAGATGGACGGCAAGGAGACCGAGGAGCTGAAGGCGGCACTCGGCGCCCAGGGCGGCCGGCTGCCGCGCGGCACGGCGGGGGTGATCAAGGACCTGGAGGACAAGCAGAAGCGCCGCCGCACCCGCACCCAGCGCGACAGCCTCGACCTCGCCCTGACCGACCTCACCGCCTTCTACCGCGACGTCCTCGCCCTCCAGCTCGGCTCCCGCGTCGCCCTGGCCAACACCGACGCCGAGGACGCCCTGGAGCGGATCGCCCGCGAGAGCTCCCCGGAGTCGACGCTGCGCCGGATCGAGGCGATCGCCGCCTGCCGGGACGCCCTGGACCGCAATGTGGCCCCGCTGCTCGCCGTGGAGGCGATGACGATGGCGCTGAGAGCGGGCTGACCCGTGGTCTGCCGGTACCGGCCCTCCGGCCGGGGTGCGGGTGAAGCCCGCCGACAGGTTGACGGCGTACCTCGTCCGTTGGACAACCGCCACCCGTCCGTGCCACACCCCGCACGGACCGCGAACGGAGCATCGCTCAGCGTTACGCTCGCGGAATGAACTCAAGGCGCCCCCACCGCAGGTCCAGGTCCCGTACCGGAGCCGTCCTCCTCGCCGCCACCGCGCTGGTCCTCTCCGCGTGCAGCACCGGAAGCTCCACGAGTTCCGTGGCCTCGGCCGGGCGGGCGGCGCAGGCGGGCGAGGCCACGCTGACCGCCCTGCCACGCGCCACCCCGTCCGCCCTGGCGTCGTACTACGGCCAGAAGCTGAGCTGGCGTGCCTGCGGCGCCCCCGGGTTCGAGTGCGCCACCCTGCGCGCCCCGCTCGACTACGCCGACCCCGGCGAGGGCGACGTGCGGCTCGCGGTCGCCCGCAAGAAGGCCACCGGGCCCGGCGGGCGGCTGGGCTCGCTGCTGGTGAACCCTGGCGGGCCGGGCGGCTCGGCGATCGAGTACCTCCAGATGTACGCCGCGATCGGCTACCCGGCCCAGGTCCGCGCGCGGTACGACATGGTCGCCGTGGACCCGCGCGGCGTCGCCCGCAGCGAGCCCGTCGAATGCCTGGACGGGCCGGACATGGACACGTACACGCAGACGGACGTCACACCCGACGACCGGCGGGAGACGGACGGGCTGGTCGACGCGTACAAGAAGTTCGCCGAGGGGTGCGGCGCGGACGCGCCGCGGCTGCTGCGGCACGTCTCCACCGTCGAGGCGGCACGGGACATGGACATCCTGCGGGAAGTGCTGGGCGACGAGCGGCTGACGTACGTGGGGGCGTCGTACGGCACCTTCCTCGGGGCGACGTACGCCGGGCTCTTCCCGCAGCGCGTGGGCCGGCTGGTGCTGGACGGCGCGATGGACCCGTCCCTGCCCGCGCGGCGGATGAACCTGGACCAGACGGCCGGCTTCGAGACCGCGTTCCAGGCGTTCGCGAAGGACTGCGTACAGCAGCCGGACTGCCCGCTCGGCGGCGCCGGCACCAGCCCGCGGCAGGTCGGGAAGAACCTCAAGGCGTTCTTCGACAAGCTGGACGCCGAGCCGATCCCCGCGGGTGACGCGGACGGCCGCAGGCTCGGCGAGTCCCTGGCCACCACCGGGGTGATCGCGGCGATGTACGACGAGTCGGCGTGGCCGCAGCTGCGCGAGGCGCTGACCTCGGCGATGAAGAGGAAGGACGGCGCGGGCCTGCTGGTGCTCTCGGACAGCTACTACGAGCGGGACGGGGAGGGCGCCTATTCGAACCTGATGTTCGCCAACGCCGCCGTGAACTGCCTCGACCTGCCGCCCTCCTTCGACGGCCCCGACGATGTCCGCAAGGCGCTGCCCGCCTTCGAGAAGGCCTCCCCCGTCTTCGGCGAGAGCCTGGCCTGGGTCGCGCTGAACTGCGCGTACTGGCCGGTCGCGCCCACCGGAGAGCCGCGCCGCATCGAGGCGAAGGGCGCGAAGCCGATCGTCGTGGTCGGCACCACCCGCGACCCCGCCACCCCCTACCGCTGGGCCCGGTCGCTGGCCGGCCAGCTCTCCTCCGGCCGCCTCCTCACCTACGACGGCGACGGCCACACCGCCTACGGCCGCGGCAGCGACTGCGTCGACCGCACGATCAACGCCTACCTCCTGCGCGGCACCCCTCCGGCGGACGGGAAGCGCTGTTCCTAGCCCTACACCGAGGCCGCACCAGCCCCCGGGGCCCCACCCGGGGGCGGTGCGAAGCACTCCCGGAAACTGTGTAGACTTACCGACGTCGCCGATCGCACCATAGTGCGGACGACGCGCCGCTTTAGCTCAGATGGCCAGAGCAACGCACTCGTAATGCGTAGGTCTCGGGTTCGAATCCCGAAAGCGGCTCCAGTGGGACCCCAGGTCAGATGGCTGATCTGGGGTCTTTCGCGTTCTCCGGGCGGGCGCGGGGGTCAGCGCAGGTCCAGTCGCATCAGGACGCGGGGATGGCCGGACAGGACGGATGTGGTGTCGGCGGCGTGGGTGAAACCCGCGCGCTCGAAGTTCTTGCGCAGGCCCGGGTAGGCCATGGTCAGGTCGACGCGGGCGTCGCCGTTGTCGAGCGGGTACGCCTCGACGGCCGGGGCGCCGTGGGCGCGGGCGAAGTCGACCGCGCCGGTGATCAGGGCGTGGGAGATGCCCTGCTTGCGGTGGCCGGGGCGGACCCGGACGCACCACACGCACCAGACCGGCAGGTCGTCGACGTGCGGGATCTTGCGGTTGCGGGCGAAGGAGGTCTCCGCGCGCGGGGCCACGGCAGCCCAGCCGACCGGCTCGTCACCGTCGTAGGCGAGCACGCCCGGAGGGGGATCGGCGCGGCACAGCTCGGCGACGTACTCGCCACGGGCCGGGCCGCGCAGCTCGTTGTTGAGCTTCGAGGGGATCCGGTAGCTCAGGCACCAGCAGACGGTCGCCGTGGGCGACTTCGGTCCGAGCACGGCGCGGACGTCCTCGAACACCGTCGCGGGGCGCACTTCTATGGCCATGGCACCCACGATGTCACGGGCGTCGGCCGGTGCGCGCCGGGAACGGGGACGCGAACGGGAACGGGAGGGGCCTGGTGGCCGTCTCCCCCACAGGAAGCACGCGATCAGGGACGAGGGACGGCGAGATGGCGGAGAACGAGGCCGGGCAGACGGCCGACCAGAGGCTGCTCCTGGTCATCCCGGTCCTGGTCGTGGGCATCAGTCTCGCCCAGGTGGTGTTCGAGGGTCCCACCGCTGCCGCGCTGACCGTGTTCTGCGTGGCCGGCCTGATCGCCATCCTGGTGCGTGTCGGGGTCAACGCCCGGGCCGGGAACCAGAACGCGCCCGACGACGCGCCGCCGGGCGGGGGCGGCGGCGCGACCCGGTGCTGACGGGGCCGAGGGCGGCGG
>NZ_MUND01000492.1 GCF_002154375.1 Streptomyces glaucescens
CCCGCGGGCCCGCGGCGAGCGCGCAGATCATCGCCCGCTATCCGGAGATTCCCGCACGGCACTGAGCCGCTCGCCGCGGGCCCGCGGGCGAAGACGAAGCCGGGCGTGTCCAGTCGCCGTCCGGTCAGCCGGTCCACCACGACCGGGTCCGCCTCGACGCCCGTCTCGGCGTCGACCAGGACCAGACTGCGGTCCTCGGCGGCGAGCAGGCGGTTCCCCCAGGCGGCCATGACCAGGATGAGCGGCCGCAACGCGCGGCCGCTCGCGGTGAGTCGGTACACGCGGTCCCGGAGGTCCGCCGTCTCGTCCACGGTCTCCAGCAGGCCCCGCGCCACGAGGTCGGCGAGCCGGTCCCGCAGGACGTCGGCGGGCGTCTCCAGGTTGCGGCGGATGGCCGCGAACCGGTCGTGGCCGTCGAAGACCTCGTGCAGGATCTCCAGGGTCCACCAGGGGCCGACGGCCTCGACGGTCCGCGCCAGCGGGCAATCGGGGATCCGCGCCTTCGGGCCGGCCGGGCGCGCCGGTTGCGCACGCCCGCCGTCCACGGTGCTCAAGAGATCGCTACTCACCGTCAACTCCCCTTGGCGATCGGCATCGTCTGGTTCCAAGCCTGTGACGTCACCGCCGCCGTGGAGGACAACCGGAAAGAAAGGGGCAAGACCCGGGACGCGGTGGCCGGTCGAGGGCGCGTCCACCGCGTCCGGTTCTCGTCAGCGGCTCGGCGTCCGAGGCGTCGCCGAAGTGGCCTGGGCCAGCAGCCCGTCGACGAAGGCGCTCAGGGCGAGCGGGTAGGTGTCCTGCGCGGCCAGGGCCGGCCAGCGGTGGCCGAGTGCGGACAGGTGCGGCAGGCGCGCGGAGTCGAGTCCTTCTATGAACGCGTCGAGGTCGGCGGCCCGTTCGTCGTCCGTGCGCTGCCCGGAGGAGTGCGCGCGGACCAGGATCTCGCCGACCGTGTAGTACCAGATGCTGCGGAAGATGTGGACGGCCTGCTCGGGTGTGCACCCGTGGTCGACCGCTCCGCCCACGATGGCCTCGACCAGTTGCAGGGCCGAGTTGCTGAGCCGGCTGATGAACCCGTCCGTGGTGAGCACCTCCGCGGCCCACGGCCAGGCGGCGAGGGCGTCGTGGATCGCCGTGGCGGCCGCGATCATGCGGTCCCGCGGCTCGCTGGGCAGCTCGGGGATCGGGATCTGGTCCGCGTACTCGTGGATCAGCAGGAACAGCAGGTCTTCCTTGTCCCGCACGTGGTGGTAGAGGGTCGTGGCCCCGATGCCGATCTCGGCGGCCAGCCGGCGGATCGTCAGTTTCTCCCAGCCGCTCTGATCGATGAGCCGGCGGGCCGCGGTCAGGATCTGCGTACGGGAGGTCACGGGTGGCCGGCCGACTCGGCCGTGCGCTGCTTTGGTTCGGGGCACCGTCCCATCATGCCCTTCCGTGAATCCGGGAGTGGCTCCGGCCTTCTGCGCTCGACAGCGGCCCGCCCCCGGTGCTAATTTCAGAACGTGTTCGAAAATACTCCAGACCCGAGACCGTGGAGGGATGAGTTGCGGTGACCAACACCCAATCTGTAGGTGGGACGGCCGTCGACCGGGCTGCCAATCCGGGGTTGACCCTGGCCGCGGTTGCTGTCGTGCAGTTCATGGTGTCGCTGGACCTTTCGGTCGTGAACGTCGGACTCCCGGAGATCGCCTCCGGTCTCGGCTTCAGTGACGCCGGCCTGACCTGGGTGATCCACGCCTACGCGCTCACCTTCGGTGGCCTGCTCCTGCTGGGTGGCAAGATCGCCGACCGGTACGGGCACAAGCGGATCCTGCTGATCGGCCTGCCGGTGTTCGGCCTCGCCTCGCTCATCGGCGGCTTCGCGCAGGAACCGGGCCACCTGGTGGCCGCCCGTGCCGTGCAGGGCGTCGGCGCCGCCACCCTGGCCCCGGCCGCGCTCGCCCTGCTGACCTCGACCTTCCCCTCCGGCAAGGCCCGGGTGAAGGCCTTCGGCGTGTGGAGCGCGATGAACGCCGCGGGCGGCGCCCTCGGCGTGCTGATCGGCGGCGTGCTGACCGAGTACGCCGGCTGGGAATGGGTGATGTTCGTCAACGTGCCGATGGCCGCCGTGGCCCTGGCCCTGGCCTGGCGGGGTGTCGCCGCGGACCCGCCCGCCCGGCGCCGCGGCCGTCCGGACGTGCTGGGTGCCGTCCTGGCCACGGCCGGCATGACCCTGCTCGTGTTCGGCGTCGTGCGCACCGACCAGCACGCGTGGGGCTCGTCGGTCACCCTCACGACCCTGGCGATCGCCGTCGTCCTGCTGGTCGCCTTCATCTACGTCGAGCGGACCACGGGACGTGACCCGCTGATCCGGCTCGGCCTGTTCAGCAACCGCTCCGTCGCCGGCGCCAACGGCTACAACCTCCTCCTCGGTGGCGCGATGGCCTCCGCCTTCTACTTCGTCTCCCTCTACCTCCAGCGCGTCCTGGGGGAGGGCCCGGCCATGAGCGGCCTCCAGTTCCTGCCCTTCGCGCTGGGCGTGATCGTCGGTTCCGTGATCGCCATCAAGCTCGGCTACCGGGTCCCCGCGCGGACCCTGCTGGTCGGCGGCGGACTGCTGACCGCGGCCGGGTTCGCCTGGTTCGGCATGATGAGCGCCGACGGCTCGTTCCTGGCCGACGTGCTCGGCCCGTCGATCGTCACCAGCGTCGGATTCGGTCTCTGCCTCGCCCCGGTCGTCTCCACCGCCACCGTCGGGGTGGCCCCCCACGAGACGGGCACCGCCTCCGGCATGCTCAGCAGTACCCGCCAGATCGGTGCCTCGCTCGGTCTGGCAGCCCTCGGCACCGCCGCCACCCACCGCACCGGTGACACGGCCTCGCTGGAGGCCCTCAACGACGGTTACGCGCTGGGCATGACCATCGGTGCCGTGCTGCTGCTCGCCGCCGTCGTCGTCGCCTTCACCGTCCTGCCGCGCACCGGCCCGGCGAGCCAGACGGAGGACGAGAAGGGCGAGCTGGTCCCCGAGCGGGAGTGACAGTCCGGTCATGCGGGCCCTCCCCACCGGCAGGCGGTCACGGATCGGCGTGACCGCCTGCCGGCGCGGGCATCGGTCACGGCACCCATCTCGGTCCCGGCACCTGTCCCGGCGCCGAAGCACGTCCGCCCGGCGAGCTGCTCTCGCCGGGCGGTCCGCGCGCGCCCGCGGTGCGGGCGTCGGCTCGGTCTACGACCGAGCTGCCTTCAGGGCCTTCTTGTCGATCTTGCCCACCGGGGTGCGGGGCAGGTCGGAGACGATGATCAGCTCGTCGGGCAGCTTGTACGACGCCAGACCGCGACCGCGGATGTGCTCCCTGATCGTGCGCAGCGTGACCGGGGTCCGCTCGGTGTCCGCGTCGGCGGTGAGCACCACGAACACACAGAGCCGCTCGTCGAGTTCGTCGTCCGGGACGCCGACCACGGCCGTGTCCCGCACCAGCGGGTGAGTGAGAACATGGCCTTCCACCTCCTCGGCCGAGACCTTCTCGCCCAGGTGGTGGATGATGTCCTTCAGCCGGCCCTCGATGACGACGTTCCCGTCCTCGGTCATCCGGGCCAGGTCGCCGGTGCGGTAGAAGCCGTCCGCGGTGAACGACCGGCGGTTGTGCTCCGGCGCGGCGAAGTAGCCCCGGATGGTGTAGGGGCCGCGGGTGAGCAGTTCGCCGGTCTCGCCGGGAGCGACGTCGTTGTCCTCGGTGTCGACGATCCTGATCTCGTCGTCCGGGCACACCGGCCGGCCCTCGGTGCCGAAGACGACCTCCGGCGGGTCGTCCCGGCGGGTGTGGGTGATCAGGCCCTCACCGATGCCGTAGACGTTCATCAGACGGCACCCGAGGCTCTCGCTCACCCGGGCCGCGGCGGCGGGCCCGAACTTCGAGCTGCCCACCTGGATGGTCACGCGGGACATGTCGACGGGGGTGCTCCGCGCCGCCTCCGCCCACAGCAGGGCCAGCGCCGGCACCAGCGTGGTGAGGGTGACCCCCTCCTGCTCGATCAGCGGGAACACGTGGTCCGGGCTGGGGTTCGCGGCGAGGACGGCCTTCCCGCCGAGGAGCAGCGCGCCCAGGGCGCCGGGGCAGCCGAGCGCGGCGTTGTGCGGCACGGGGTTGGCGGCGAGGTAGACACCACTGTCGTCGAAGCCGGCCACCCGCGCGCAGGCGGAGATGTTGTAGGCGTAGTCGTCGTGCGTCCGCGGGATCAGCTTCGGCACACCGGTGGTTCCGCCCGACAGCAGCAGCAGCGCCACCTCGGAGGAGTCGACCGGCGGCAGCTCCCGGGTGGCGGACTTGGCGAGCTCGGCCAGCGGGGTGAAGCCGTCCGCCTCGCCCGCGATGACGACGTGCCGCAGACCGGGCGCGTCACGGCGCACCTCGCGGGCCAGGTCGCGGAAGTCGAAGCCCTGGAGCCGGTCCGGCCCGACGTAGGCCACCGCGTCCGAGGAGCGCGCCAGGTGGAGGATCTCGTCCCGGCGGTGACCGGGCAGGGCCATCACCGGGATCGCACCGATGCCGAACAGGGCGACGACGGTGGTCAGGAAGTCGATCCTGTTCGGCAGGTGCACCACCACGCGGTCACGGCTGGAGATGCCGAGACCGAGCAGGCCGGACGCCACCCGGTCGGCCTCCTCCACCAGCTCGGCGTAGCTGACCCGGCGGGTCGCGTCCACAGCCGCGATCTTGTCGGGGTGGCGGCGGGCGCGGTCGGTGAGCAGCTGCCGCAGCGGGACACCTTTCCAGTAGCCGGCGCGGCGGTAGCGTTCGGCGAACTCGGGTGGCCAGGGCACGAACCCGTCCAGCATGCGTCCTCCTAGGTTGTGACGCCTTCAGGTTCGGCCAACCGGTAAGCGGGCCGCGCCGACCCCGACAGAGCTTTGACAGATTGCCGCGGACCCGCCTCCGGTTTCGGTGAAGCTCGGTGGCGTGAATGGCATACGAACGGGTGACCGAGGGTGGGTGCGGGTCATCGGCGAGGTGGCGCACCCGGCCGGCCGGCTGGTCTGCTTCCCGCACTCCGGGGGCACCGCGGCGGCCTATCGTGCCTGGCCACCGGCGCTGCCCGGGGACTGGGAGCTGCTCGCCGTGCAGTATCCGGGGCACGCCGACCGGTTCGCCGAGGCGCCCGCGAACAGCGTCGCCGAGATGGCGTCAGCCGTCGCCGGGGAACTGCTGCGAGGGGATCCGGTTCCCTGCTCCCTGTTCGGGCACAGCCTGGGCGCCCTGGTCGCGTACGAGACCGCACGCGTGCTGCAGGATCACGGGCGGCCCGCGCACCGCCTGTTCGTGTCGGGGGCACCGGCGCCGTGGCGGGCCGGGGGCGGCACCACGCACCGTGCCACCGACGACGAACTGTGGGCCGTGCTGCGGGAACTGGGCGGCATCGACCCGGCCGTCGCGGACGACCCCGAGCTTCGCGAGCTGCTGCTGCCGGTGGTCCGGGCCGACATCACCCTCAACGAGACCTACCGGCCGGCCCCGCACCCCGAACCGCTGCGGTGCCCGGTGCGCTGCTACTACAACACCGAGGACCCGCTGGTCGACGAGGAGCGAGTCGCCGGCTGGGCCGAGGCCGGCACCGGCCGGTTCAGTGTGCGGCCCCAGCCGGGCGGGCACTTCCGGCTGCTCTCGGACCCCGCCGAGCTGATCACCGATCTGGTCGCCGCCCTCGCGGAGAGCGAGGCCGTGCGATGACCCTGGACGGGAAGTCCGTGGTGATCACCGGCGCGGCGACCGGTATCGGCCGGGGCATCACGGAGTGCGTGGTGAAGGCGGGCGCCCGGGTGACGCTCGTCGGCCGCCGGGAGGAGCCGCTGCGGGACCTGGCGGACCGGTACGGACCCGCTGTCGCGTACGTGGCGCAGGACGTCTGCGCGCCCGGCGCCGCCGAACGGATCGTCGCGACGGCGACCGACCGCTTCGGCGGGGTCGACGCGGTGGTCAACAACGCGGGCCTGGCCCGCTTCGGACGGCTCGACGAGAGCGACCCCGCACTGTTCGACGCGATGTTCGCCGTCAACGTGCGGGCGCCTGCCGAACTGATCCGCCGCGCCCTGCCGCACCTGCGCGCCCGCCGCGGCAGCGTCGTCAACATCTCGTCCGTCGGCGCGGTGCTGTCCATGCCGGGGCGGTCCTTCTACGGCGCGACCAAGGCCGCCGTGAACAGCCTCACCCGCTCGCTGGCGAGGGAACTCGCCCCGGATGTACGGGTGAACGCCATCATGCCCGGGCCCGTGGACACCCCGATGTGGAACGAGACCGGGCTGGACGAGACGGCCACCCGGCGGCTGCGCGTCGACCTCCTGTCCTCGACCCCGATGGGTCGGTTCGGCGAGGACACCGAGATCGGCCGATGGGTGTGCATGCTGCTCGACCCCGAGTCCTCCGGCTGGGTCACCGGTGCGCTGATTCCCGTCGACGGTGGCCGCACCGCATGACACATCGCGCGAGTCCGAAGAACACTCAACGGAACGAAGGTGCTACGAGCGTGAGCCAAGAGATCCTGTCCGCCGCCGAATCCATCCCCTCCTCGTGTCTGCACCGCATCTTCCGGGCCGCGGAGAAGAGAGAGGAGGAATCCGGCGTCGCGGTGACCAAGCTGCACGTCGGTGACCCCTACTTCAATCCGTCCGACGATGTCGCCGAGGCCTTCATGGACGCCGTGCGACGGGGCGAGACCAAGTACACCGGTGTGGAGGGCCTGCCCGAACTGCGCGCGGCCGTGGTGGAGAAGCTCCGCGCGGACAACGAGGTGGACAGCGCGGTCTCCCGGCTGCTGATCTCGCCCGGTTCCTGCCAGGGCCTGGCCGCCCTGCTCCAGTCGCTGGCCGAGCCCGGCGCCGAGATCCTGCTGCCGGAACTGCACTGGCCGGTCCACCTCCAGCAGAGCCTGCTCGCCGGCTTCCGCCCGGTGCTGTATCCGCTCGGCGCCGATCTGCGGCCCGACCCCGAGGCGATCGCCGCCGCCGCGACCCCGCGCACCCGCGTGCTGCTGATCAACTCGCCGGCCAATCCCACCGGCGTCGTCCTGGACCGCGCGGAACTCACCGCCCTGCTGGACCTGGCCCGCGGCCGCGGCTGGCAGGTCATCAGCGACGAGGCCTACGAGCACTTCCTCTACGAGCGCGAGCACATCTCGACCGCCTCGCTGGAACGTGACGTCCCGGTCGGCGAGCGGATCGTGCACAGCGTGTTCAGCTTCTCCAAGAGCTTCGCGATGACCGGCTACCGGCTGGGCTACGTCGCGCTGGCCAACGACCGGGCCGCCGACGTGATGAAGGTCGTTCAGGAGGCCAACATCATCGGTACGTCGACGCCGGTGCAGTACGCGGGGATCGCCGCGCTGAACAGCCGGGCCGACTCGACGGCGGCCAACCGCAAGCTGGTGCAGCGAAACCGGGACGTGGCCCTGCCGCCGCTGATCCGGGCCGGGCTGCTGCGGGAACTGCCGGCCGGCGGGTGGTACGCGATGCTCGACGTGGCCCGGACCGGGCTGGACGCCGAGACCTTCGCGACCCGGCTGCTGGAGCGCAAGGGCGTCGCGGTCGTCCCGGGCGAGGGCTTCGCGATGCGCCCCGACGTCGACGAGCGGGGCCGGGTCCGCTCCCACGACTACGCGCCCTGGGCGCGGCATCTGGTCCGGATCGCGTTCTGTGTCGATCCGGTGGCGCTGGAGACCGGCGTGCGGGGGCTTCTGGAATTCGTCGACGAATGCGCCGACGGCGGGGCCGCGTAGCCGGCCGGGCCGGTGACGGCCGTACGCGAGTTCATGGTTGAGACCGGGTCAGTGCGAAAGAAGTGAGGACATAATGGCCAAGAGCGTTGTCATCGTGGGCGGCGGTACGGCGGGCTGGATGACCGCGTCGTATCTGAAAGCGGCGTTCGGCGAGCGGCTCGCGGTAACTCTCGTCGAATCCAAGAACGTGCCCACCATCGGTGTCGGTGAGGCGTCCTTCAGCACGATCCGCCACTTCTTCTCCTACCTGGGCCTCCAGGAGACCGACTGGATGCCGGACTGCCACGCCACCTACAAGCTGGCGATCCGCTACGACAACTGGCGGGCCGAGGGGCATCACTTCTACCACCCCTTCGAGCGGCCGCGCGTGATCGAGGGGGTGTCGCTCGCCGACTGGTGGCTGCACAAGCGGCCCAGCGAGGACTACGACCGGGACTGCTCGGTGATCGCCGCGCTCTGCGACGCCAAGCGCTCGCCGCGCCGGCTCGGCGGGGCCCTGCTGGCGCCGGAGCTGGGCGCGCAGGACCCGGTCTCCATGTCCCGGTCCACCATGGCCGAGCAGAACACCCAGTTCCCCTACGCGTACCAGTTCGACGCGACGCTGCTGGCGAAGCTGCTCACCGGGTACGGCACCGACCGCGGGGTCCGGCACGTCCTGGACGACGTGGTCGACACCGCGGTCGACGAGCGCGGTCACATCACCCATGTCCGCACCAAGGAGAGCGGCGACCTCGCGGGCGACCTCTTCATCGACTGCACCGGCTTCCGCGGCATGCTGCTCAACAAGACGCTCGGCGTGCCCTTCATCTCCTACCAGGACACCCTGCCGAACGACAGCGCGGTCGCGCTGCGCGTGCCCATGGAGATGGCCGACCAGGGGATGGGCCCCTACACCCGGGCCAGCGCCCAGGCGGCGGGCTGGATCTGGACCATCCCGCTGCACGGGCGGGTCGGCACCGGTTACGTCTACGCCAGCGACTACTGCACGCCGGAGGAGGCGGAGCGCACGCTGCGCGCGTACTGGGGGCCGGCCGCGGACGACCTGACCGCCAACCACATCAGGATGCGCATCGGCCGCAGCGAGAACTCGTGGGTGAACAACTGCGTGGCGATCGGCCTGTCCAGCGGGTTCGTCGAGCCGCTGGAGTCGACGGGCATCTTCTTCATCCAGAACGCCATCGAGCAGCTGGTGAAGCACTTCCCGGGCGGCCCGAACGACGAGCAGCTGCGCAGGTCGTACAACCGCCAGGTGGCCAACGTCATGGACGGCGTGCGGGAGTTCCTCGTGCTCCACTACGTCGCCGCCAAGCGCAACGACAACGACTACTGGCGGGACGCCAAGACCCGCACGATGCCCGACGCGCTCGGCGCCCGCATCGAGCAGTGGCAGGCGAAGCTCCCCGACCAGGACACCATCTTCCCCTACTACCACGGGTTCGAGCCCTACTCCTACACGGCGATGATCCTGGGCCTCGGCGGTCTCGACGTACGCCCGCTGCCCGGCCTGGCGATGATGGACGACGTCGCTGCCGAGAAGGAACTGCGGCTCGTCCGCGACCAGGCCAAGTCCCTGGTGGAGACGCTGCCGAGCCACTGGGACTACATCGCGCACCTCAACGACCGGAAGGGGGCGCGCCCGTAAGGACCGGTGCGGCCGGGAGGGAGCCCTGGGCTCCCTCCCGGCCGTCTGTCATGTCTACGCGCGTCACCTCGCCGAAACGGAATCCTCCGCTTTTACGGAGGCAGAAATCGCGCCACGAAGGGATTAGTTTTCGTACGCGTATGCTATCGTTATGCGGTCCCAGTTGATGGAGGGGAGTCGAGTGGGAATCGATGTCATGGTTTTCGATGACCTGCATTTGTCCCGATCCGCACTCACTGCATTGCTCGAGCAGCGCGACGAGATCAGGGTCACCGGATCGGTGGACAGCAGTCCTGCCGCTCTGGAGTTCGCCGAGCTGCATCGCCCGGACGTGGCGATCATCAGCTTCGAAGGCCGAGACAGGGAAACAGTCGAGATCGCCGAGAAGATAGCGAGCCTGCCGCGCTGCCGGACCCTGCTGCTCGCCACCGCGTGCACCCGCTCGGTCGTCCGCCGGGCGTTCACCGGAGAGATCTCCGGAATGCTCCGGCGCAGTGCGCCCCCGCGCCGGCTGTTCGAGGCCATACACCTGGTCCACCAGGGCGAGCGGGTCTTCGACGCCGAATTGACGGTCGCGGCGGTGGCCAATGGTGACTGCCCCTTGAGCATGCGGCAGCTGGCCGTGCTCGAACACCTCTCCCGCGGTGAGACCGTCATGGAGATCGCCACCCAGTTGTGCCTGTCCGAAGGTACCGTGCGCAACTACCTCTCCGACATGGTGACGAAACTGGGCGCACGCAATCGAATCGACGCGTTGCGCATCGCCCGGGATTCCCACTGGATCTGAAAGGGTCCTCCGGGGCCGCGGGGTCTTCGGCGGCCGAGTCCGCACCGCGGACCGCGCGCCCACGCCGGCGCGCGGCGGCGTCAGCCCCGGCCGTCCTGCCCGGCGCACCCGGCCCGACCCACGGGCGTGCCCGCGCGCCGAGCGAGGGGCACGCGGCGCCGTGTCAAGGTTCCGTTCCTCCGGTCCCCATATGCAAAACGCACAGGGACGAATGCGGAGTGAACCTGTCCTGACGTGATCTCCACTGTTAATGTCTCAATCGCCTCTTGCGCTCCGGGTGAATGAGGGCTGGTAATTACTCGTGCTTTTTTCGAGCGCATTGCATCGATGACTTGCGCCGGTCGCCGGCGTGGTTATTCTTCGGGGGAGATGGGTCGTGCCGTATCAAGCCGAAGCTGCCGGTAGTACGTCCTGGGAGAAGGTAGCGGATTCCATCGAGTTCATTCCTGCCGAGTATTCGGTGAAGTCGCAGCCGGAGTCGGTCGCGCGGGAGATGCTCGGGTGTGAGCCGGGGGATGTGGACCGGCTGGTCGGGGCGGGTCTGCCGTTCGAGGAGCGGGCCGGGGAGTGTTATTTCGACGCGAATGACC
>NZ_MUND01000493.1 GCF_002154375.1 Streptomyces glaucescens
GCCGCGCGGCCCGGCGTGTCTCTTGCATGTTCATCCGTCCCGAAGAGCGTGTCGGTGCTGCACCTCTCAGTGGCCGTAGGCGACGAGAAGGTTGCCGTCGTGACCGTCGCATGTCGGTCGGGTCGGGTGTCGCCACATGAGCAGCCGACGGCAGCACCGGGCACGGCCTCTGCGACGTGCACCCCCAGGGGTGTCCGCAAGGTCGCGACTGCCCCGCGACGTCTGGCAGGCAGTTCGACACGCGTGCTGGGGGCTCCCGGCCGGCCGGTCCTCGGCCACGTGCTCCCGCCCTCCGCCCCGGCCGGGCCGTGTCCGGGCGACCGATCTCGTGCCCGGCCGGACCGAGCGGCCCTGGCGGGATCACCGGCAGATCGTCAACGTCTGTGAATGCTTCGCCCGCTGGGAGCAGGACGGAACCTGAGCGGGGCGGCTGGAGCCCGTCCAGGTCCGCGACGGCGCGGGTGGGCGCGGTTGGGCGCGGTGAAGTGGACGGTGTCGGCCGACTCCACCGTCCACCGGGCTCACCAGCCCGCCGCTGGGCCGTGAGAAGGGGCACCGGCGGCGGAGCCCTGGAAGCGCGGCCGCAGCCGCGACCACCGGCTCAGTCCTGGGAGCGGGGCCGCAGCCCCGACCACCGGCTCAGTCCTGGGAGCGCGGCCGCAGCCCCGACCACCGGCTCACGTTCCGCCACAGCCGCCCGCGGGCCGGGCGGCCCGCCAGGACCGCCGCGAACTCCCGGCGGTCCCGCCACTCGCGCGCCACCTGCCAGTCGTGGGCGCCGGGCTGCGGCGGGGCGGCCTCACCGAGGTGGTGGGCGCGGTAGGTGTCGAGGAGGTACTGCTGCGTGACGCTCATGGCGGATCGCCTCTTCGGGACGTGGGAGACAGGGATTCCGGAAGGCTCCGCGGCTGCCCCGGTGCACTCAGCCTGCGACCGGACCGCTCGGCGTGTCCCGTCGGTTGACGGCAGCCGTCAATCGAGAGGAGCGCTGTCGGTGGCGGGGTGCACCATGGGCTCATGAGCGTGAGCATCGACATCACCGGGCTGCCGCGGGAGCGGATCTCCTTCGTGCCGTCGCCGCTGGCCGAACTCGGTATGGCCCTGCACGCGCTCAGCGAGCCCGGTCACCACCCGGGGCTGCAGGGCTGGGCGACCGCGGTGTCCTCGCGGCTGGACCCGTCGCTCGCGGACCGCCTGTGCGAGGCGGACTTCCTGTGGCGCACCACGTTCTCCGACGTCTTCGCCCCGTTCGCCGCTGTCCCCGGCGCCCGGACGCTGCCCGGCGCCACCCTCGCCGAGGAGCTGGACCTGCTGGACAAGCTGCCGGACGAGCAGTTCGTGCACGCGGCGCTCGAGTTCACCTGTCAGATCAGCTACGACACCGAGAGCGCCGGCCCGCTGGAGGACGAGACCGTGCGCCGGCGCGCGCTGGAGATGGCCGCCGCGCGGGGCTGCGTCCAGGAGCGGTTCGCCCGGCGGCTGCTCCACGATCCGCCGGCCGTGCGGGCCTGGTTCCGGCAGCTGATGCGGGACTGCGAGGAGGCCTTCTTCGCGGACGTCTGGGCCCGGGTCCAGCCGCAGCTGGCCGCCGACGCGCGGCACAAGACGGAGCTGCTGCGCCGCAAGGGCCTCGCCGACGCCCTGACCGCGATGTCCTCGGCGGTGTCGCTGGACGAGGAGGCCGGACTGATCACGGTGGACAAGCTGATCGCGGGCCGCACCGCCACGGGTGACGGCGGCCTGGTCCTGGTGCCGACCAGCCTGGGCTGGCCGCATGTGATGGTGCTGCACCGGTACGGCTGGCAGCCGGCCATCACCTACCCGGTCAGCGGCTCCGCGCCGCAGGCTCCCTCCGTCGAACAGCTCACCCGCCGGCTGGAGGCGCTGGCCCACCCGGTGCGGATGCGGCTGTGCCGGCACCTCGCCCGCGCGCCGCACACCACCAGCGAGCTGGCCGACGCGCACGGCATGTCGGCGCCCGAGATATCCCGGCACCTGAGCGTGCTGAAGAAGGCCGGGCTGATCAGCACCCGCCGCCGGGGGCGGTACGCGCAGCACCAGCTGAACCTGTCGGCGGTGGCCCGGCTGGGCAGCGACTTCATCGAGGGCGTGCTGCGCTGACCCGCGCCCGCGCCCGCGCGGGCGCGGGCGCGGGCGCGGGTCAGTCGAAGCGGATGTGCCGGATCCCCACCTGGATCTGCCGCAGCCGGGTCCGCACGGGTCCCTCCCGGTTGGGCCGCAGCGTCAGTCCGGCGAGGACGGCGATCCGGTCGG
>NZ_MUND01000494.1 GCF_002154375.1 Streptomyces glaucescens
GGCCTGGGGGAAGCGCGGCCTCGGCCTGCTGGGGGAGGCCGTGGTCGGTGAGGATGTCGTGGAGGACGCGGCGGACCGCCAGGCGTATCGCCGCGACCGCAGGATGGGGACCCATGTCCGGTTCCCTTCATGAAGTTTTCCGGGGGGTGAGCCCGAGTCGGTCACTGAGAGTGTGTAGATGGTGACAGAACCGGGCCGTTCCCCGAGCATTGCACGCCTCTGCGACGCTCACGCTCCCTCGGACGGGTGATTGATGGGGCGTTCGCCTGCCGTCGGCCGGTTTCGGTTCACGACCGTCTCACCCGGTGTCAGGTTTCGCTCCGGCGGTGCACCCGTGCGATCCAGTCCGCCGGTTTGGCGATCTCCGTCTTGGTGGGGAGGGTGTTCGGGGAGGTCCACACGTGGTTGAAGCCGTCCATGCCGACCTGGTCGACGACGGCCCGGACGAACCGTTCGCCGTCCTGGTACTGCCGCAGCTTGGCGTCGAGGCCGAGCAGCTTGCGCAGAGCGAGGTCGAGGCGGGAGGCGCCCTTGGCGCGGCGCTGCTGGAACTTCTCGCGGATCTCGCCGACGGCCGGGACGACCGCCGGGCCGACGCCGTCCATCACGAAGTCGGCGTGGCCCTCAAGGAGGGACATCACGGCGGTGAGGCGGCCCAGGATCTCCCGCTGGGCGGGGGTCTGCACCAGCTCGACCAGGGACCGGCCGCCGTCGTCCTCCTCGGCGTCGGGGCGGCCGCCGACGAGCGTCTGGGCGGCTTCGCGAATGCGTTCGAGGAAGGTCATGGGGTCGACGTCGGTCTCCGCCAAGAAAGACTGGATTTCACCCTCCAGGTGGTCCCGCAGCCAGGGCACGGCGGTGAACTGCGTCCGGTGGGTCTCCTCGTGCAGGCACACCCAGAGCCGGAAGTCGTGCGGGGGTACGTCGAGTTCGCGTTCGACGTGGACGATGTTCGGGGCGACGAGCAGCAGCCGGCCGCCGCCGCCCGCGCCGGCGGGAAGGTCGCGGGTGGCGGGGGCGAAGGTCTCGTACTGGCCGAGGACGCGGGAGGCCAGGAAGGACAGCAGCATGCCCAGCTCGACGCCGGTGACCTTGCCGCCGACGGCGCCGAGGACCGCGCCGCCGGGGGAGCTGCCGCGGCGTTCCTGCATCTTCTCCAGCAGCGGCCGGAGGATCTCCCGGAAGCCGGCGACGTTCGCCCGGACCCAGCCGGGGCGGTCGACGACGAGGACGGGGGTGTCGTGGGTGTCCTCGGTGCCCATACGGGTGAAGCCCCGGACGTGTTCCTCCGAGGCCTTGGCGTGCCGGCGCAGTTCCGCGACGACGGCGCGGGCCTCGTCGCGGCTGACCTCCGGGCCCGGCCGTACGAGCCGGGTCGCGGTCGCCACCGCGAGATTCCAGTCGACCATGCCGGGTGCGGTGCCACCGATGCTCGTCATGTGTCAACCGTACGTGAGGGGTCCCTGACGGGGCAGGGCGTGTGCGGCCGGGGGGTGGAGCCGGTGCCCGGCACCCGGCACCCGGCGGGCATCCGCGCCCGGGAGGTCCGGGACGGCGCCCGCCGAGGGGCCGTGGGACGGGCCCTCAGCCGCAGCCGCACTCCGCCAGGGCGGTCGCGGCGCGGTCCAGGGCCGTCTGGGCCGTGACCGGGTCGGTGGTGTCCGAACCGAGGAAGGCGAAGGCGAGGACGCGGCCGGACGC
>NZ_MUND01000495.1 GCF_002154375.1 Streptomyces glaucescens
GGCGCCTCCGCCTTCACCGCCACCACGTCCGGGAGCGCGTCGAGCAGCACGTCACGGGCGACGTGGGCGCCCGGCGAGTCCAGGTTGCCGGGGCGGCCGAGGGCGGTGCGCAGATCCTGCTCGTGCACCCACACGTCGAACGCGTGCCGGCGCATCGACTCCTCCAGCGTCAGCTCCGCGCCGAGCGGACCGCGCACCTTCGTCCCCGGATCGCGGGAGTCGTTGCGCAGCTGCCGGTTGCGGCGGATGACCGTGTACTCCAGCTCGGAGGTCATCTCCGGCGCCGTGTGGTGGCGGCGGACGTCGACCTGCATCTCCATGTACCGCTGGTGGTCGGTGGTGACGTGGAACAGGTCGCGCGGCAGGGTGTGGATGGGCCGCGGGTCGCCCAGCATCTCGCAGTCCAGGCCGATGACGTGGGACACGACGTCGCGCACCGACCAGGCCGGGCAGGGCGTACGCCGGTTCCAGTCGGCCTCCACCAGGTGCTGCACCAGCTCGGATATGGCTTCGATGGAGTGGGTCCAGGCGTCGGCGTAGGGCTGGAGGGTGGGATGCAGACTCACGGAACGGGACCCCTCGGCGGTCGGTACACGGGCAGATGGTGGCGGCGTTGCCAGTGGGAGGTGGCGGCTGTCGGCGGGTGTCTTGCCCGCTAAGTTACGCTGCTGGAAGGCACCCCGGCAGGCCTTTCGTGTGACGATCGTAGGCCTGAGTGGACACCGGTGTGGACGCCCTTGCGGACGGCTCGATTGCCAGGACGGTGGTATTGTGCGCGCCTCTCTGATCCAGATCGCCGTAGACGAGGGCGAATCGGTCGAAACGCGCCGACGTCGAGTCGCCTCCCTGGTCCGTGAGCAGGCGGGCGCCGACCTGGTCGTCCTGCCGGAGCTGTGGACCACCGGGGCGTTCGCCTACGAGGAGTTCGGCCGCGAGGCCGAGCCGCTGGACGGCCCGACGCACGAGGCGATGGCCAAGGCGGCGAGCGACACGGGCGTCTGGCTGCACGCGGGCTCCATCCCCGAACGGGCCCCGGACGGCACCCTCTACAACACCTCCCTCGTCTTCTCCCCCTCCGGGGAGCTGGCCGCCGCCTACCGCAAGATCCACCGGTTCGGCTTCGACAAGGGAGAGGCCGTGCTGATGGGCGCGGGACGCGATGCGGTGACGGTCCGTCTCCCGGGGACGACACTGGGCCTGGCCACCTGCTACGACCTCCGCTTCCCCGAACTCTTCCGCGCTCTCGTGGACGCCGGCGCCGAGACCCTCGTCGTCCCGGCGGGCTGGCCGGAACGCCGCCGCTCCCACTGGACGCTGCTCGCCCAGGCCCGGGCGGTGGAGAACCAGGCCTTCGTCCTCGCCTGCGGAACGGCCGGGACCCACGCCGGAGTTCCCCAGGCCGGTCACTCGATCGTGGTCGATCCCTGGGGTGAGGTGCTGGCCGAGGCGGGCCCCGGCGAGCAGGTGCTCACCGTGGACCTCGACCCCGGCCGGGTCGCGGTGACCCGGGATCAGTTCCCGGCCCTGAAGGACCGGGTGCTGGGCCTGGAACCACCGCGCCGCTGACCGGCCGCCGCACGGAGCCCTCAGTCCTCCTCGCCCTCCCGCTCCGCCAGGTGGATGACGCACACCGTCACCGCGATCAGCAGCGCCGGGTCCGCGTCCTCGCGGACCACGTCGACGCCGTAGGTGTCCCGCAGGTGCAGCCGGCGGCGGGAGACCACGGCGAGGAGCTCACCGTCGTACTCGACGGCGAACTCGCGGTCGAGGATCTTGCCGCTGACGTCCAGCTCCGTGCCGTCGACCAGCGTCACCCGGTAGTGGTTGCGCAGCAGGGAAAGCCGTTTGCGGCGAATGCTCGCCAGGGCTTCGCCGTCCCGCTCGATGAGCAGGGTGTCCCGCAGGGCGAGCATCTTCTCCCGGATGTCGATCAGCACCCGCCCCTCGGAGTCCTTCAGCTCGAAGGTGTCCCGCAGCCGCATGGCCTTGCCGTCGACGAGGAACGCCTTGTCGCCGTGCTCGTCCTCGATCCAGTAGTCGTCGCCGAAGCCCAGGAGCCGGTCGCGTACGAGGTATCTCATGACACCAGCGCTTCCCCGGCGGCCGTCCCGAAACGCCGCCGGTAGGCCGACGGGCTGAGCCCGGTCTCCCGGCGCAGCCGCGCCCGCAGGTTCGCGGCGGTGCCCAGACCGCTCCGCGCGGCCACCACGTCCAGCCGTTCCTCCCCCCGCTCGATCAGCCGGCAGGCCAGTGCCACCCGCTCGCCCGTCAGCCACGCCAGCGGTGTGGTGCCCAGCTGGGCGCGGAAACGGCGGTGCAGGGTCGCCGGGGACACCGCCGCGCGGGCCGCCAGACCGGCCACCGTCAGGGGCTCCGCCAGCCGCTCCTGCGCCCACGCCAGCAGCGGGCCCAGCGACTCGTCCCGTACGTCCGGCACCGGCCGCTCCACGAACTGCCGCTGCCCGCCGTCCCGGTGGGCGGCGAACACCAGCCGCCGGGACACGGCGTTGGCTATCTCGGCGCCGTGGTCCCGCCGTACGAGGTGCAGGCCCAGGTCGAGGGCGGCGGCGCTGCCGGCGGCGGTCAGGACGTCGCCCTCGTCGACGAACAGCACGTCGGGCTCCAGCAGGACCGCGGGGTGGAGGTCCCGGAAGGCGTCCGCCCACATCCAGTGCGTGGTGGCCCGCCGCCCGTCCAGCAGCCCGGCCTCGGCGAGCGCGAAGCTGCCGGTGCAGAAGCTGACGACGCGGGCGCCCCGCGCGTGCGTGCGGCGGATGGCGTCCAGGACGGGTGCCAGGCGCGGGACGACGTTGTCCGGCCGCCCGGGCACGACCAGGGTGTCGGCGTCGTCCACGGCGTCGAGCCCGGGGACGCCCGTGAGCCGGAAGAAACCGTGGTTCATCCGCACCTCGGGCGTGGGCGTGCACAGCGTGACCTCGTACAGCGGCCCCGGCAGCCCCAGCTCGGGCCGCGGCAGCCCGAACAGCTCGGTGGCGACGCCCACCTCGAAGGGGTTCGTGCCCTCGTCGACGATCACGGCGACCCGGTGCGGCCGGGCCGGCTGAGAGGATCCTTGCGGCATATGCGATTCCTAGCACTCGTGGCGCGGTACCGCCACAACGCACGATGGCCGCATGGAACCCATCTCACTGACCGCCGCGCTGGCCTCCTTCACCGAGCAGTGGAGCCCCCGCATCGTCACCGCCGTCAACGACTACGACGTCCGCGTCGCCAAGGTCGAGGGCGAGCACGTCTGGCACGTCCACGACCACACCGACGAGTTCTTCCTGGTGCTCACCGGCGAACTCCACATCGGCCTGCGGGAACCGGACGGCGAGCGCACCGTCGTCCTGCCGAAGGGCTCGGTCTTCACCGTCCCCCGCGGCATCGAGCACAAGCCGTACGCGCCCGTCCCCACGGAGATCCTGCTGCTCGAACCGACCGGCACGCTCACGGTCGGGGACCGCCACGACCCGGTTCCGGACCACGTGGACGCGACGACGGGTCACACGCTGGCCTAGAACCGGGCCGGGAAGCGGCTATACGCCGTAGCCGTCGCCGTAACCGTCGCGCCGCTGGTGGAGGTGCGGAGCCTGCTCGTCGACGACCGGCGTGGTCGGCGGCACCACGACCCGCCGGCGGCGGGCGATGCTGCTGAACGTCGACACGCCGATCAACCCGACGATCATCAGGATGATCCCGACCAGGTCGAGGTTGACCCCCTGCATGTCCCAGTCGGTCGCGAAGGTGAGGATGGCTCCCACGGCGATGAGGATGATGCACCCGCCGAGGCCCATGAGTTGTCGCCTCCTGTCCGGTCCGGTGTCTCCGGTGGTTCCGGTGGGTGACGGGTACCCACAGGCCTCGCACACACGCCCACTTGTCGCCGCGGGCCGCGCGAACTAGCCCTCCAGGAACGCCACCAGCGCGTTCGCCAGGAGGTACGGGTCCTTGGCGCCGCACAGTTCGCGCGCGCTGTGCATGGACAGGATCGCCACGCCGATGTCGACCGTGCGGATGCCGTGCCGGGCCGCGGTGATCGGGCCGATGGTGGTGCCGCAGGGCATGGAGTTGTTGGAGACGAACGACTGGAAGGGCACGCCCGCCTTCTCGCAGGCGGCGGCGAACACGGCCCGGCCCGAACCGTCCGTGGCGTAGCGGTTGTTGACGTTGACCTTGAGGATCGGGCCGCCGTCGACGCGCGGGTGGTGGGTCGGGTCGTGCCGTTCCGCGTAGTTGGGGTGGACGGCGTGGCCGGTGTCGGAGGAGACGCAGACCGTGCCGGCGAAGGCGCGCGCCCGGTCCTCGTACGACCCGCCGCGTGCGAACACCGAGCGCTCCAGCACGTTGCCGAGCAGCGGCCCGTCGGCGCCGGTGTCCGACTGGGAGCCGTTCTCCTCGTGGTCGAAGGCGGCCAGCACGGGGATGTACGGCAGGCCGGCGGCGTCCGGGCCGGTCGCCACCGCGGTGAGCGCCGCCGCGCCCGCGTGCACCGACAGCAGGTTGTCCATGCGCGGCCCGGCGACCAGCTCCTGGTCGCGGCCGAGGTACGCGGGTGCCTCCACCGAGTGGGTCATCAGGTCCCAGCCGGTCACCTCGCCCGCGGACAGCCCCGCGGCCTCCTCCAGGAAGGCGATGAGGTCGCCGTCGCGGACGTCGTCGCCGAGACCCCAGACCGGTTGCATGTGCCGCTGCTTGTCGAGCTTGAGGCCCTCCGCGGAGACCGAGCGGTCCAGGTGGATGGCCAGCTGGGGGACGCGCAGCAGGGGGCGGTCGATGTTGACCAGGCGGGTGGTGCCGTCCCGCAGGGTGAGCCGGCCGGCCAGGCCGAGGTCGCGGTCGAGCCAGGAGTTCATCAGCGGGCCGCCGTAGATCTCCACCGCGACCTGGCGCCAGCCGTGGGCGCCGGTGTCGGGGAGGGGCTTGACGCGCAGGTTGGGGGAGTCGGTGTGCGCGCCGACGATCCGGAACGGGGTGTGCGGCTCGGCGCCCTCGGGGACGTACCAGGCCACGATCGCGCCGCCGCGCAGCACGTACTTGCCGCCGCTCGTCCCGTCCCAGGCGTCCGTCTCCGCGACCTGCCGGAAACCTGCCTTCTCCAGCCGCTGGGCGGTGTTCGCCACCGCGTGGTACGGCGACGGGCTGGCCGCCAGGAAGGACATCAGGTCGTCGGTGTGGCCGCGGTGGAAGCGGGAGGGTTCGCTCATGAGGTTCACCTTAACGACGGACGAAAGCCCGCTCCCGGTGAAGGGAGCGGGCTGACGTGAGGACGGTGTGGAGTTCCGTGCAGCTTCCGGGAACGGGGTCCTAGAACGCGGACTCGTCCAGCTCCATGACCTCGAGGTCCACGTTCTCCGAGACCTTGCGGGCCAGGGTGACGCCGGGCAGGACGTTGGCCGCGAAGAACTTCGCCGCGGCGATCTTGCCGGTGTAGAACGCCTTGTCCTTGGCGGAGGCCGTCTGGAGCTTCTCGGCGGCGATCGCGGCGCCCTTGAGCAGCAGGTAGCCGACGACGACGTCACCGGAGGCCATCAGCAGGCGGGTGGTGTTCAGACCCACCTTGTAGATGTTCTTGACGTCCTTCTCGGTGGCCGCGAGGTCGGTCAGCATCAGGCCGACGATCGCCTCCAGCTCGACGGCGGCCTTCGCCAGGTGCTCACGGGCGCCGGCCAGCTCCTCGCCGCCGGTGCCGAGGGCGAGGAACTTCTTGATGTCCTCGGCGAGCGAGTTCAGCGCGGCGCCCTGGTTGCGGACGATCTTCCGGAAGAAGAAGTCCTGGCCCTGGATGGCCGTGGTGCCCTCGTACAGGGTGTCGATCTTGGAGTCCCGGATGTACTGCTCGATCGGGTACTCCTGGAGGAAGCCGGAGCCGCCGAAGGTCTGGAGCGACTGGGCGAGCAGCTCGTAGCCCTTCTCGGAGCCGTAGCCCTTGACGATCGGCAGGAGCAGGTCGTTCATCGCGTGCTCGGTGGAGGCGTCCTCGCCCGCGGCCTCCTTGATCTGGATGGCGTCCTGGATCGAGGCGGTGTGGAGCACGAGGGCGCGCATGCCCTCCGCGTACGCCTTCTGCGTCATCAGCGAGCGGCGCACGTCCGGGTGGTGCGTGATGGTGACCTTGGGCGCGGTCTTGTCCATGAAGTTGGCGAGATCCGGACCCTGGACGCGCTCCTTGGCGTACTCCAGCGCGTTCAGGTAGCCGGTGGACAGCGTGGAGATCGCCTTCGTGCCGACCATCATGCGGGCGAACTCGATGATGCGGAACATCTGGCGGATGCCGTCGTGCTTGTCGCCGATCAGCCAGCCCTTGGCGGGGTGCTTGTCGCCGAACGTCATCTCGCACGTGTTGGACGCCTTCAGGCCCATCTTGTGCTCGACGTTCGTGGCGTAGACACCGTTGCGCTCGCCCAGCTCGCCGGTCTCGAAGTCGAAGAGGTACTTGGGCACGAGGAAGAGGGACAGGCCCTTGGTGCCGGGGCCGGCGCCCTCGGGGCGGGCGAGCACGTAGTGGAGGATGTTCTCC
Source organism: Streptomyces glaucescens (assembly GCF_002154375.1). GTDB lineage: Bacteria > Actinomycetota > Actinomycetes > Streptomycetales > Streptomycetaceae > Streptomyces > Streptomyces glaucescens. The sequence continues at coordinate 6,521 of NZ_MUND01000495.1, forward strand.
GACATGTCGTGCTCACCGGACGTGATGAACCGCTTCACGCCCTCGATGTGCCAGGAGCCGTCCTCCTGCTGGATCGCCTTGGTGCGGCCGGCGCCCACGTCCGAGCCGGCGTCCGGCTCGGTGAGGACCATGGTGGAGCCCCACTGCTTCTCGGTGGCGATCTTGGCGATGTGCTTCTGGACCTCGTTGCCCTCCTCGAAGAGGATGCCGGCGAAGGCCGGGCCCGAGGAGTACATCCACACGGCCGGGTTGGCGCCCAGGATCAGCTCGGCGTAGGCCCAGATGAGGGAGCGCGGCGAGGTGGTGCCGCCGATCTCCTCGGGCAGGCCGAGCCGCCAGTACTCGGAGTCCATGAAGGCCTGGTAGCTCTTCTTGAAGGACGCCGGGACGGGCGCGGTGTTGGTCTCCGGGTCGAAGACGGGCGGGTTGCGGTCGGCGTCCGTGAAGGACTCCGCCAGCTCGTTCTCGGAGAGGCGGGTCAGCTCCTCCAGGACGCTCTTGGCGGTCTCGACGTCCATCTCCTCGAACGGGCCGGTGCCGTACACCTTGTCGCGCCCGAGTACTTCGAAGAGGTTGAACTCGATGTCGCGCAGATTCGACTTGTAGTGCCCCATGGCGACGGCTCCGTAGAGAGATCGGCGAGGCACTGGATCCTCGCGCTAGTTCACGTACCAACAAGTAGCTCCCAATATGCTACCCGCCAGTAATAAGGCGCAACCCCGATCCGGCCATCTGTGACCCACCCCTCGGTGGCGGTCGATACCCTTGCCTGCATGTACGGCTACGACCAGAGCGCCGGAGCGCAGCAGCAGTACGCCCCGCCGCAGCAGCAGATGCCCGGCGCCGGGGGTTACGGGCAGCCGCCGCTGTACCCGGAGCCGTCCCCGCCCTCCCTCGCCGACGCGGTGCGCTCCTTCACCACCGGGCAGCTGGCCGCCGAGGACTTCCAGCAGATCTTCGCCACGTCCAAGGTCTACTGCCCCCGCGGCGACACCCCCGGCTTCCTCGCCCTGCACAACACCCAGCAGCCGGTGATCCCCATGTTCACCTCGCTGAAGGAGCTGCGCCGCTACGCGGGCAAGGAGTCCAAGTACTTCGTCATCACCGGCGCGGAAGTCATCGACCTCCTCCCCACCGGCTACGGCTTCGTCCTCGACATGGAGGGCGAGCACCGCATCGTCTTCGACGCCAAGGCGGTCGAGGAGATGGTGGACTTCGCGATGCGGCGGATGTACGGGGGCTGAGGGGTAACGGGGCGCTCGGCTTGCGGAGCGGCCCGCAGAATCGTTGCTTTGGTTCACTATCGGGTGAACATGCTTGCTATCGGGCGCGTGCTCTGATGTCTCTTCCCTAGCTTCCGGGGCGGAGGTGATGCTCGATGTACGAGCAGAACAACATGCCGTCGGATGAGCCGACAGCAGGCAAGCAGGACGCGATCGACATCAACGACTTCGTGTTCGCGGCCGCGGGGACGCGGGTGCGGAGGCTCACGATGCCGGACGGGAGCCACTGGTTCCCCGCGGTGGACGTGTGCAAGCACCTGGGGTACACCACCCCTCGTAAGGCGCTGCTCGATCATGTCCCGGAAGAGCACCGAGACTTTCTCGAGACAGTGACTGGAAGTCACTCTCTCAGCGTTCCCGCAGGTCGAGAGTGGCGACGAGACATGAATCTCGTCAGTCTCCAAGGCCTGATCCGCTTGGTCAACGGCTGCACCAAGCGAGAGTGTGAGCCCTTCAAGGCCTGGGTCTCCGAAGTGATCGCCACGATCCAGCGCGACGGTTCCTACTCTCTCGAACCGGCGTCCGTGCAGCCCGCTCCCGCCGGCGGTGTCGCGTACGCCATGCCCCAGAGGGTCGCCGACGCGCTCGTCCGGCTGGAGGAGCGCAGCACCCGGATGGAGGAGCTGCTCGCGGCCCAGCAGGAGCGGACCGGGCTGCTGCGGGAGATCAGCGGCAGTCTCCGCGACATCGCCGACGCTCTCCGCCGGCCCGGCGCGGTGTCAGCGCAGCCCGCTCCCGAGCTGAGCCCGCGGGATCTCCTCACCGCCTGGCGGCGGAGGAACCTCGTCGTCACCGACGACATCCACGCCGTCGCCGCCTACCTGGCTCCGGCGCTGGTCCGTGGCGGGGCGCGGCATCGGGTGGAGGAGATCGCCACCCGTACGGGGCTGTCGCACGACCGGGTGCACGACTGTCTGCGGATGCTGCTGAAGCGCGGGTGCGTGCGTCAGGCGGGCTGCACCGAGGACGGCGCGCCGGTGTACGTGCTGCCGTAGCGGCGGGGCAGGTCCCGGACGGCAAGAGGCCCGAAGCCGCAAAACGAGGTTGCGGCTTCGGGCCTCTTCGTACCCTAGCGGGTTTTTTCAGCCCTGCGGGCCCTCTTCCGTCATTCCGTGCACCGCCGGGACCGTGCCCAGGCGGCCCTTCTGAAAGTCCTCGAACGCCTGCATCAGCTCGTCCTTGGTGTTCATGACGAACGGGCCGTAGTGGGCCATGGGCTCGCGGATGGGGCGGCCGCCGAGGAGGACGATCTCCAGGTCGGGGGTGTGGGAGTCCTGCTTCTCGTCCGCGCGGACGGTGAGGGAGGAGCCGGTGCCGAAGACCGCCGTCTGGCCGGAGTGGACCGGGCGGCGCTCGGCGCCCACCGCGCCCTTGCCGGCGAGGACGTAGGCGAGGCCGTTGAAGTCCTCCCGCCACGGCAGGGTGATCTCCGCGCCGGGGGCGAGCGTCGCGTGGATCATGGTGATGGGGGTGTGGGTGACGCCGGGACCTTCGTGGCCGTCGAGCTCGCCCGCGATGACGCGGAGCAGCGCGCCGCCGTCGGGGGAGGTGAGCAGCTGGACGCTGCCCGCGCGGATGTCCTGGTAGCGGGGGGCCATCATCTTGTCCTCGGCGGGGAGGTTCACCCACAGCTGGAGGCCGTGGAAGAGGCCGCCGGAGACGACGAGGTGCTCGGGCGGGGCCTCGATGTGGAGGAGGCCGGAGCCGGCGGTCATCCACTGGGTGTCGCCGTTGGTGATGGTGCCGCCGCCGCCGTGGGAGTCCTGGTGGTCGAAGATGCCGTCGATGATGTAGGTGACGGTCTCGAAGCCGCGGTGGGGGTGCCAGGGGGTGCCCTTGGGCTCTCCGGGCGCGTACTCCACCTCGCCCATCTGGTCCATCATGATGAACGGGTCGAGGTGGCGGTAGTTGATCCCGGCGAACGCCCGGCGCACCGGGAAGCCCTCGCCCTCGAAGCCGCTCGGCGCGGTCGTGACGGCCAGCACCGGACGGGCCACGGCGTCTGCGGGTGCGGTGACGCGGGGCAGCGTCAACGGGTTCTCGACGGTCACTGCGGGCATGGTCGGTTCCTCCTCGGGCGACGTGCTTTCCAGTTTAGTTGAGCGTTGAACTTTCTGCTACCTGCAACCGGGGAGGACCACGGGGCATTCCCCCGGCCGGACGCCCGCGCGGGACAGCCCGCCCCGCGCGTGATCCGCTGGAGACGTGCAGCTGCTCCCCCTCCCCGTCCGCCGGCTCGCCGCCTGGTGCACCGTCGCGCTGCTCGTCGCGGGAGTCGTCTACGTCGCCGTCCGGCTGTGTGCGGAGTTCCGTACGGCCGTCGTGCCGGTCCTGCTCGCGCTGCTGGGGACGGCGCTGCTGGGCCCCTTCCACCGGCGGCTGGTGAAGGCGGGCGTCAACCGGGGCGTGGCCGCCGGGCTCACCTGCGTCGCCGTGGTCTGCGTGGTCGGCGGCGCCGTGTACATCGTCGTCGCCGCGCTCATCGACAGCGGCGAGCAGATCGTCGCCTCGCTGCGGCGGGCGGCGCAGGGGATCGCCGAGCACTTCGGGGCCGCCGGGACCTCGCTGGACGATCTCGCCTCCAACGCGCGGGAACTGCTCGGCAGGTTCGGCGGGACGGCCGCCTCCGGGGTGATCAGCGGGGTGAGCGTGGTCGGCGAGGCCATCGCCATGGCCGTGCTCGCGCTGCTGCTCGTCTTCTTCTTCCTGCGCGACTCCCACCGCGCCACCGGCACCCTGCGCTCGCTCTCCCCGCGTGGCGCCGCCGACTCCGTGGAGGCCATGGCGCGGCGGGCCTACCAGGCGGTGGAGGGGTTCATGCGCGGGACCACCTTCATCGCCCTCATCGACGCGCTCTGCATCACCGTGGGCCTGCTCGTCCTGGACGTCCCCGGCGCCGTCGGGCTGGGCGCGCTCGTCTTCGTCGGCGCCTACATCCCCTATCTCGGCGCCTTCGTCTCCGGCGCGGTGGCGGTGCTCGTCGCGCTCGCCGACCGGGGGTTCGTGATCGCGCTGTGGGCGCTGGGCCTGGTGCTGGCCGTGCAGGTGCTGGAGGGGCACGTGCTCCAGCCGATGATCCAGAGCCGCACGGTGCAGATGCATCCGGCGGTGGTGATGGTCACGATCACCGCGGGCGCGTCCGTCGCCGGGATCCTCGGGATGCTGCTCGCCGTACCGCTGACCGCGGCCGGGTTCGGTGTCGTCCACGAGCTGCGGGACCGCTACGCCGCTTCCGCCTCCTCGGACTCGTAGAGCTCGAACCAGATGCTTTTGCCCTCGCCGCGCGGGTCGACGCCCCAGGCGTGCGCCAGCAGCTCGATCAGCATCAGACCGCGCCCGGAGGACGCCAGCTCCCCGGGCCGCCGCTTGTGCGGCAGGTCGTCACCGGCGTCGGTGACCTCGACCCGCATCCGCCGGTCGTCGTCCTCCCCGGTGACCTCGGCGACCAGCAGTGCGTCGGTGTCGGTGTGCACGAGGACGTTGGTCAGCATCTCGGAGAGCAGCAGCACCGCCGAGTCGACCTGGTCGGCCGAGGCCCAGTCGTGGAGGAGTTCGCGCAGCAGCCGGCGGGCGACGGCGATCCGCTCGGGTTCGGCCTGGGCGACGGTCAGCACGGTGCGCCGTACCGTCGGGCGCGCGGTGACCGGGCCGCCGCAGCTCTCGCCCTGCCGGCACAGCAGCAGGACGGCGATGTCGTCCTCCCGGCGGTCGGCGAGCGGGCCGGGGGTGTGGTGGGAGGAGGGGCCGTGCACCGCCTGGACCAGGGCGTCGGCGAGTTCCTCCAGGTCGCCGGTGTGCTGCTCCAGGGTGGCGCGGATGCGTTTCCAGCCGGTCTCCAGGTCGTGGCCGCCGGTCTCGATCAGTCCGTCGGTGCAGATCAGCATGGTCTCGCCGGGTTCCAGGACGAGCCGGGTGGTGGGGTAGTCGGCGTCCGGGTCGATGCCGAGCGGCAGTCCGCCGGCGGTGGGACGGGTGAGGACCGTGCCGTCGGACATCCGGATCGCCGGATCGGGGTGCCCGGCGCGGGCGATCTCCAGCACCCCGGACAGCGGGTCCGCCTCGACGTAGAGACAGGTCGCGAAGCGCAGCTCGCCGAGGTCGTCGGCAGCCGAGCACATGCCGTGCAGGAAGCGGGAGGCGCGGGAGAGGACCGCGTCGGGCCGGTGGCCCTCGGAGGCGTAGGCGCGCAGCGCTATCCGCAGCTGGCCCATCAGGCCGGCCGCGCGCACGTCGTGCCCCTGGACGTCGCCGATGACCAGCGCGAACCGGCCGGAGGGCAGCGGGATCATGTCGTACCAGTCGCCGCCGACCTGGAGTCCGCCGCCGGTCGGCACATAACGGGCGGCCACCCTCATGCCGGGGATCTCGGGGCCCAGCGTGGGCAGCATGGAGCGCTGGAGGCCGTCGGTCAGCTCCCGCTGGGTCTCGGCGGCACCGGCCCGGGAGAGGGCCTGGGCGAGCATCCGGGCCACGGTGGTCAGCACCGACCGCTCGTCGGGGGTGAACCGCACCGGGTAGGCGAAGCCCGCCATCCAGGCGCCCATGGTGCGCCCGGCGACGGTCAGCGGCAGGAACGCCCACGACCGGCGGCCGAACTGCTCGGCGAGCGGCCAGGTGAGCGGGTAGCGCTCCTTGTACTGCTGGGGGGAGGACAGATAGACCGCGCGGCCGGTGCGCACCACCTCCGCCGCCGGATAGTCGGTGTCGAGGGACATGTGGGTGAAGGGGCTCTCGTCGCCCGGCTGGTGCCCGTGGTGGCCGATGATCGTCAGCCGGTCGCCCTGCACGCCGAAGACGGCCAGCCCGTCCGGTGAGAATCCCGGCATCGCCAGTCCGGCCGCGACCCGCAGCACCTCCTCGGTGGACCGCGCCTCCGCCAGCGCGCGGCCCGCGTCCAGCAGGAACGCCTCCCGGGAGCGCCGCCAGTCGCCGGTGACCGCGTTGCGTCCGGCGGGGGTGCCCGGGGAGGGTTCGGTGACCTCCTGGAGGGTGCCGATCAGCTCGTAGGCCCGGCGCTCGGGGTCGAAGGACGGCCTCATCCGGCTGCGGGTCAGCCGGATGACCCGGCCGCGCTCGTCCATGATCCGTACCCGCACCTCGGCGAGGGTGCCCTCCGCGGTGGCCAGGCCGACGACGCTGACGATCTCGTTCCAGTCGACCGGGTGCAGCCGGGAGCGCACCTGGGCCTCCGTGAGGGTGACCGGTTCCGGGGGCAGCCCGAGCAGTCGAGCGGCCTCGGCGTCCACCGTGACCTGGCTTGTGTCCGTGTCCCACTGCCACAGGCCGGTCGCGAGGGCGGCGAGGACCTGCCCCACGGCGGGCAGGGGCTCACCAGTGCGCATTGCCCCACTTTAGGAAAAGGTGTTCGGGACGTGCCACCGATGGGCCGCACCGGTAATGGGGCCGGGCGATCCCGGCATGGCCGGTACCCTGGGAAAGTCCGGGCACCGGGCCCCGGAGATTCCCGATCCGCGAAGACTGGATGAACGACGATGCATCGGTACAGGTCCCACACCTGCGGCGAGCTCCGCGCCTCTGACGTCGGCACCGACGTCCGGCTGAGTGGCTGGCTGCACAATCGGCGCGACCTGGGCGGCATCCTCTTCATCGATCTGCGCGACCACTACGGCATCACGCAGCTGGTCGCCCGTCCCGGCACCTCCGCCTACGAGGCGCTGGACAAGGTCTCCAAGGAGTCCACGGTCCGCGTCGACGGCAAGGTCGTTTCACGTGGAACCGAGAACGTGAACCCGGACCTGCCCACCGGTGAGATCGAGGTGGAGGTCGGCGAGGTCGAGCTGCTCGGCGCGGCCGCCCCGCTGCCCTTCACGATCAACACCGAGGACGGCGTCAACGAGGAGCGCCGTCTGGAGTACCGCTTCCTCGACCTGCGCCGCGAGCGCATGCACCGCAACATCATGCTGCGCACGGCGGTCATCTCCGCCATCCGGCACAAGATGACGGCGCTGGGCTTCAACGAGATGGCGACGCCGATCCTGTCCGCGACCTCCCCCGAGGGCGCCCGCGACTTCGTCGTCCCCTCCCGCCTGCACCCGGGCCGGTTCTACGCCCTGCCGCAGGCCCCGCAGCAGTTCAAGCAGCTGCTGATGATCTCGGGCTTCGACCGCTACTTCCAGATCGCGCCCTGCTTCCGCGACGAGGACGCCCGCGCCGACCGCTCGCCGGGCGAGTTCTACCAGCTCGACGTCGAGATGAGCTTCGTCGAGCAGGAGGACGTCTTCCAGCCGATCGAGAAGCTCATGACCGAGCTGTTCACCGAGTTCGGCGGCGGCCGTGAGGTCACCTCCCCGTTCCCGCGGATCCCGTTCCGCGAGGCGATGCTGAAGTACGGCTCCGACAAGCCGGACCTGCGCGCCAAGCTGGAGCTGGTCGACATCACGGACGTCTTCGAGGCGTCCGAGTTCAAGGCGTTCGCCGGCAAGCACGTGCGCGCGCTGCCGGTCCCGGCCGTCCAGGACCAGCCCCGGAAGTTCTTCGACCAGCTCGGCGACTTCGCGGTCACGCTCGGCGCCAAGGGCCTGGCCTGGGTCCGCGTCGGCGAGGACGGCCAGCTGTCCGGCCCGATCGCCAAGTTCCTCACCGAGGAGAACGTCAAGGTCCTCACCGAGCGCCTCGGCCTGGAGGCCGGTCACGCCGTGTTCTTCGGCGCGGGCGAGTTCGACGAGGTCTCGAAGATCATGGGCGCGGTGCGCGTCGAGGCCGCCAAGCGCGCCGGGCACTTCGAGGAGAACGTCTTCCGCTTCTGCTGGATCGTCGACTTCCCGATGTACGAGAAGGACGAGGAGACCGGCGCGATCGACTTCTCGCACAACCCGTTCTCCATGCCGCAGGGCGGTCTTGAGGCCCTTGAGACCCAGGACCCGCTGGACATCCTGGGATGGCAGTACGACATCGTCTGCAACGGTGTCGAGCTGTCCTCCGGCGCGATCCGGAACCACGACCCGGAGATCATGCTCAAGGCCTTCGAGATCGCGGGCTACGACCGGGACACCGTCGAGGAGAAGTTCGCGGGCATGCTCCGCGCCTTCCGCTTCGGCGCCCCGCCGCACGGCGGCATCGCCCCGGGCGTCGACCGCATCGTCATGCTCCTCGCGGACGAGCCGAACATCCGCGAGACCATCGCCTTCCCGCTCAACGGCAACGCCCAGGACCTGATGATGGGCGCGCCGACCGAGCTGGAGGAGGCGCGGCTGAAGGAGCTGCACCTGTCGGTGCGCAAGCCGCAGCCGAAGTAGTCCGTCCGACGGAAGGGCCCGGAACCGAGCGAGGTTCCGGGCCCTTCCGTATCCGCGGGCGGTGCGGTGTGCCGCCGGTCCGCGTCAGAGGAGCCTGAGCAGGCCCTTTCCGCCCAGCCAGCCGTCCGCCTGTGCCATGCCGAGCGACTCCAGGGTGAAGACGCGGCTGCCGGTGCCCGTCGGGCGGGAGGAGCCGCCGGGCAGCGTGAAGACCGCGCCGTTGCCGTTGTTCTCCCCGGCCGCGCCGATGATCAGCTCCGGCCTGCCGTCCCGGTTCAGGTCGCCCGCGGAGACCGTGGTGCCGAAGAAGTCGCCTGCCTCGTTGCTGCTGGGCACGCCGGAGGTGTCCTGGTGGAAGGAGTAACCGCCGGTGCCGAGGGCGCCCGAGCGACGGCCTGGGATCACGGTGACCGTGCCGGTGCGCTCCGCCGCGCCCGCGGCCTCGTACGGGGCTCCCACCACGATCTCGGCGGCCCCGTCCCGGTTGAGGTCGGCCACGGTCAGCCCGGCGCCGAACGCGTCGCCCTGCTCGCTGGTGCCGGGGACACCCACGGTCTCCTGGGTGATCACCTCGGGGACCTGCGTGCGGGTGATGCCGTTCTTCGAGCCCCGGTAGACGAGCACGCGCCCGCCGGTCTCGCCGTCGACCCCTGGCGTCGCGGGTTCCAGCGGGTCGCCGACGACCAGGTCGGGGTAGCTGTCGCCGTTGACGTCACCGGTGGCGGCGATCAGCCCGTTGCCGTTCTTCAGCGGCTCCGGCCAGGTCTGCGTGCCCCCGTGGTTGACCATGATCGGGCTGCCGCTCAGCTCGGGCAGCTTCGGGCCGAAAGCCACCTGGTCGGGGCTGCCGCTGCGGTTGAAGTCGCCGAGCGCGACCGAGCCGACGGATTTGTCGGTCCGGGTCTCGACGCTCGAACCGATGGAGCCGCCCGTGGCGAACGGGCCCTTGTAGACGGTCGTCCAGTTGCCGCCGCCGATCAGGATCTTGGTCTTCGAGCCCGTCCCCAGACTGAGCGCGGCCACGTCGAGGCCGTTGTCCTCCTGGTGCTCCGGCTGCGGCAGCCTGGTGCCCTTGGTCAGGCCGTTCTTGCTTCCCCAGAGCACCATCACCTGTTTGACGGCGATGCTGTCCGGTGCGCCGACGACCAGGTCGGCGTATCCGTCACGGTTCAGGTCGGCCGTCGCCGTGGTGGTGCCGAACCGGTCCCGCTCGAACGGGTGCCCGGGGACACCGGGCGTGGCCTCGGTGATCGTCTGCCGCCGGCTCTGCGCCGAGACGCCGTTCGCCGAGCCGTACAGCACGACGACGGCTCCCGCCTGCTCGAAGTTGCCGTACTCCGTGACGACGGCCCCCGGCACCGGCAGCACCAGGTCGCGGTAGCCGTCGCCGTTGAAGTCCCCCGGCACCGCCCCGTGCACGGCGGCGGCCGGGGCGGCGGGCAGCAGCGTTCCCGCGATCACCGCGGCGGCCACGACCGTTGCCGCACTCCCTCTGCGCATGTAAGTCCCCTTCTTCGACACACGGTCGAAGAAGGGGACCCCTCAGTACCGCGAAGGGTTGTAGCCCTCGGATCAGATGATCCAGAACAGCCCGTAACCGCCCAGCCAGCCCTCGTACGACTGCCGCATGCCGAGCGACTCCAGGGTGAAGACACGGCTGCCGGAGCCCGTCGGGCGCGAGGAGCCGCCGGGCAGCATGAACACCGCGCCGTTGTAGTGGTTCTCGCAGGCCGCGCCGATGAACACCTCCGGCCTGCCGTCGCGGTTCACGTCCCCGGCGGACACGGTGGTGCCGAAGCAGTCCGTGGTCTCGTTGGCGCTGGGGACACCGGGCGTGTCCTGGTGGAACGAGTAGCTGCCCGCTCCGAGGGGGCCGGACCGGCGGCCCGGGATCACGGTCACCGTCCCGGTCCGGGAGACCGTGCCGACGGTCTCGTGGGGTGCGCCGACGATGATCTCCGCCGCGCCGTCCCGGTTGAGGTCCGCCACCGCGACGGCGGCCCCGAAGATGTCGCCCTTCTCGCTCGTGCCCGGCACCCCCGTGGTGTCCTGGCTGATCACCTCGGGTGTCGTGTCGGTGGTGATGCCGTTCGCCGAGCCGCGCCACACCACCACCCGGCCGCCGAGCCGGCCGTCGACGCCCTGGTTCCAGGGCGTCAGCGGGTCGCCCACCACCAGGTCGTCGTAGCCGTCGCCGTCGACGTCACCGGTGGCCGCGATGAACCCGTTGCCCGAGTCCAGCACCGTCCCGGCGGCGGCGCCGGTCCGGTTCAGCCGGATCAGGCTGCCGGTCAGGGCCTTCTCCCGCGCACCGAAGTCGACCTGGTCGGGCGTGCCGTCGCGGTCGAAGTCGCCGAGCGCCACCGACCCGGGCAGGGGTCCGCGCTCGCGCGGGCCGTACGTGACCGAGCCGTAGGTGCCGGAGCTGCTGAAGGGGCCCTTGAAGACGACGGAGGCGTACTCCCCGCCGACGACGACCTGGGCCCTGTCCCCCGGCCCCGCGCTGACGGCCGCCACGTCCGCGCCGTAGAGGCTGAAGTAGGACACGGGGTTGGGCAGCAGGGTGCCCTTGCGCAGGCCGTTCCTGCTGCCCCACATGACGGTGACGGTCCCTGTCGCGTGGCCGCCCCTGGGGGCGCCGACGACCAGGTCGGCGTATCCGTCGCGGTTCAGGTCGGCCGTGGCGGTGGACTGGCCGAAGCTGGAGCCTTCGGCGACCTGTGCCGGGACGCCGGGCGACGACTCGGTGAGGACCTGGCGCCGGCCACCGGCCGACACCCCGTTCGCGGAGCCGTACAGGACGACGACGGCCCCTCCCCGCGTGTTGTCGCCGATGTTCGCGCTCGGTATCGGCAGCACCGCGTCACGGTAGCCGTCGCCGTTGAAGTCTCCCGGCACCGCCCCGTGGACGGCCGTGGCGGGGCCGGCCGGTGCCAGTGTCCCCGCGATCAGTCCGGCGGCCACGAGTACGGCCGCCCTCCATCTGCCCATGTCCGTCCCCTTCCCCAACACGCTGATGGAGAAGGGGACATGTCACGGCCTCAGTTGGTTGTACCGCCACCGGCGTCGAGGAGCCTGAGCAGGCCCTTGCCGCCCAGCCAGCCGTCGGGCTGTGCCATGCCGAGCGTCTCCAGGGTGAAGACGCGGCTGCCGGTGCCGGTCGGGCGGGAGGTGCCGCCGGGCAGCGTGAAGACCGCGCCGTTGCCGTTGTTCTCCCCGGCCGCGCCGATGATCAGCTCCGGCCTGCCGTCCCGGTTCAGGTCGCCCGCGGAGAGCGTGGTGCCGAAGAAGTCCCCGGCCTCGTTGCTGCTGGGGATGCCGGTGGTGTCCTGGTGGAAGGAGTAACCGCCGGTGCCGAGGGCGCCCGAGCGGCGGCCCGGGATCACGGTGACGGTGCCGGTGCGCTCCGCCGCGCCGACGGCCTCGTACGGCGCTCCGACCACGATCTCGGCGGCGCCGTCCCGGTTGAGGTCGGCCACCGTGAGGGCGGCGCCGAAGGTGTCGCCCTTCTCGCCGGTGCCGGGGACACCCGAGGTCTGCTGGGTGATCACCTCGGGCTGCTGCGCGCGGGTGATGCCGTTCGCCGAGCCGCGGTAGACGAGCACCCGCCCGCCGGTCTCGCCGTCGACGCCCGGCGTCACGGGTTCCAGCGGGTCCCCGACCACGAGGTCGGCGTAACCGTCGCCGTTGACGTCTCCGGTGGCGGCGAGCAGGCCGTCGCCCTGCTCCAGCGGGTCCGGCCAGGTCTGGGTGCCGCCGTGGTTGACCATGATCGGGCTCCCGCTCAGCTCGGGCCGGAGCGCGCCGAAGGCCACCTGGTCGGGGCTGCCGCTGCGGTTGAAGTCACCGAGGGCGACCGAGCCTACGGCGTCGGGCATCCGGGTCCACACGTACGACCCGAAGGAGCCGGCCTTGGCGAACGGGCCCTTGAAGACCTGGGTCGAGCGGTCACCGCCCACCAGGACCTTGGTCCTGGAGCCCGTCCCCATGCTGACCGCGGCCACGCCGAGGCCGTTCTTGTACCCCGAGGTCAGGAGGGTGCCCGTGTACAGACCGCTCCGGCTTCCCCACAGCACCTTGACGGCGCCCTCGTCGTACGGCGCCCCGACGACCAGATCGGCGTAACCGTCCCGGTTGAGGTCGGCCGTGGCGGTGGAGGTGCCGAAGGCGTCGTCCGGGTTGGCCCCGCCATCGACATGGGCGCTGGCCTCGCTGATCGTCTGGCGCCGGCTCGCCGAGGAGACGCCGCTGGACGAGCCGTACACCACGACGACGGCACCGGCCCTCTCGGCGCCCCGCACGGTTGCGCCCGGAACGGGCAGGACCAGGTCCCGGTACCCGTCGCCGTCGAAGTCCCCCGGCACCGCCCCGTGCACGGCGGCGGCCGACCCGGCCGGCGCCAGCGTTCCCGCGATCACCGACGCGGCCACGACCGCCGCCGCACTCCATCTGCGCATGTGTGTCCCCTTCTTCGACGCGTGATCCAAGAAGGGGACCGTTCAGCACCCCGAAGGGTTGTAACCTCCCGTTCAGATGATCCAGAACAGTCCGTAACCGCCCATCCAGCCCTCGTACCACTGGGGCATCCCCAGCGAGTCGAGGGTGAAGGCGCGGCTGCCGGTCCCGGTGGGCCGCTTGGTGCCGCCGGGCATCATGAAGACCGCGCCGTTGTAGTGGTTCTCGCAGGCCGCGCCGATGAACAGCTCCGGCCTGCCGTCCCGGTTCACGTCCCCGGCCGACACGGTCGCACCGAAGCAGTCCCGGGTCTCGTTCACGCTGGGCACGCCGGGAGTGTCCTGGTGGAAGGTGTACCCGCCGGCACCGAGGGGGCCCGAGCGGCGGCCGGGGATCACGGTGACCATGCCCGTGCGCCGTACCTCGCCGACCGCCTCGTAGGGTGCGCCGACGATGATGTCCGCGAGGCCGTCCCGGTTCAGGTCGGCGACCGCGAGGCCCGCGCCGAACGTGTCGCCCTTCTCGCCCGTGCCGGGCACGCCCTCGGTGTCCTGGCTGATCACCTCGGGCCGCGCGTCCGTCGCGATGCCGCTCGCCGAGCCGCGCCAGATCATCACCCGGCCGCCCAGCTCGCCGTCGACGCCCGGGGTCCAGGGCGTCAGGGGGTCGCCGACCACGAGGTCGGGGTAGCCGTCGCCGTCGACGTCACCGGTCGCGGCGATGAAGCCGTTGCCCTTCTCCAGCACCGTCCCGGCGGGGGCGCCGGTCTGGTTCAGCCGGATGTCGCTGCCGGTGACGTCGGTCCGGCGGCCCCCGAAGTCGACCTGGTCGGGTGTGCCGTCCCGGTTGAAGTCGCCGAGGGCCACCGATCCGACCAGGCCGTACTCGTGCGGGGTCTGCACGGCCGAGCCGTACGTGCCGGAGCTGCTGAAGGGGCCCTTGAAGACGATGGTCCCGAACTCCGAGCCGACCATGACCTGGGTCTTCGCGCCGGGTCCGGCACTGAGCGCCGCCACGTCCGTGCCGTAGGACTCGGTGTAGGCCGGCGCGGTCAGCAGGGTGCCCTTGCGCAGGCCGTCCTTGCTGCCCCACATCACCGTGACGGTTCCCGCGCGCGAGCCGCCCCAGGGAGCGCTGATCACGAGGTCGGCGTAGCCGTCGCGGTTGAGGTCGGCAGTGGCGGTGGAGGTGCCGAAGCCGCGCGAGTTGTCGACCGGCGCCGGGACGCCGGACGAGTTCTGGCTGATGACCTGGCGCCGGCTCCCCGAAACCCCGGAGGAGGAGCCGTACAGCACGACGACGGCCCCCGCCCGGTGCTTGTCGCCCAGGTCCGCGCCGGGGATCGGCAGCACCGCGTCGCGGTAGCCGTCCCCGTTGAAGTCGCCGGGCGCCGCCGCGTGGACGGCCGCGGCGGGGGCGGCCGGCGCCAGCAGCCCCGCGATCAGTCCGGTGGCCACGACCGCGGCCGCCTTCCATCTGCCCATGTCTGTCCCCTTCCCCAACGCACTTGTGGAAAAGGGGACATGTCACGGCTTCAGTTGGTTGTACGACCGGCCGTACGGCTCTTCACCCGGGCGGGGTGCTCAGTACACCCCCTTGTAACCGCTCCAGCCGGTGCTGGCCTTCACGCGTGCGGCGAACGTGCCGGTCCCGGTGCCGGACTGCCGCCACAGGTCGCCGGCCGTGTCGCGGGCCACCAGGTCGGCCTTGCCGTCATCGGTGATGTCGCCGACGCCGACGACCGCGTTGTAGGAGCCGCCCCAGTTCGTGTACAGCCTCACGCGGGCCGCGAAGGTGCCGGCGCCCTTGCCGTTGTAGCGGTACAGGTTGTTCGCCGTGTCCTGGGCGAGGAGGTCGCCGATACCGTCGCCGTTCAGATCGCCGGCGCCGATGATCTTCTTGTAGACCTTCCAGTTGTCGTACAGCTTCACCCGGGCGGACAGCTTCCCCGTGCTGGTGCCCTTGTAGAGGTAGACCGTGCCCGTGGAGGAGGTGCGGACGAGCAGGTCGGGGCGCCCGTCCCCGGTGACGTCGCCGGGCGCGGTGAGCAGGTCGTACTGCGTCCAGCCGCCCGTCGCCAGGGTGGTGTACGCCGTGGACGGCTTCAGCGCGGCGTTGCAGCCCGGCTTGTACAGGCGCAGGGCGCCGTTGCTGTAACGGACCAGGACGTCGTTGCAGCGGTCACCGGACAGGTCACCGACGGGGACGAACCGGGCGGTGGTGGGCCAGCCGGTGCCGGTGGTCCGCTCGCCGAAGCGGCCGGTGCCGGTGCCGTGGTGGTACGTCAGCGCGCCGGAGGCGCTGAGCGTGAGCAGGTCGCCGCGGCCGTCGGGGCCGTCGACGCCGGCGTAGTCGTGGCGGACCGCCGCGCCGTGATCGAGATAGCCCTGGCCGGTGGCCAGGGTGGACACCGTCGAGGTGCCGAGGGCGGTGGCCCTGAGGCTCCAGGTGAAGGGGCCGTTGGGGAAGTGGCCGCCGCTCGCCGTCTTCCCGTTCCAGCTCGCCGACAGCCAGGCGGCGGTCGCGCCACCGGTGATCGTCCGGGTGGCCCTGCCGGTGGCGTCGCTCTGCACGGAGGTGAAGGTGAGGGACCAGGAGGTGACCGGCCGGGAGGGCAGCCACGCGCCCCGCCACGGCTCCGGGGAGGACGGATCGGCGTACAGACCGGCCTCGTTCTCGAAGACGGTCGGCGTGGACGCGGTCACGCCGGTGGTGGTCACGTGGACGCGCTCGTACTCGTCGGTCCAGGCGACCAGGCCGGTGTACTCGTCGACGGCCCAGCGGTAGCGGCGGTCCACGGCGAGGCCCGAGTCCGGCAGGTGGGAGGCGATCACGCGCGTGGCGCCGCCGGCGGCCTCGGTGAG
>NZ_MUND01000496.1:0-3601 GCF_002154375.1 Streptomyces glaucescens
GAGCTGGCCGCCGCCTACCGCGCCGCGCACGAGGACTACATCCGGCGCCGCGACGAGATCGAGGAGCTGACGGGCTTCCCCAGCGCCGGCGGCATGCCCGACCGGGTGAAGTGCCTGCACGTCCTGGTCGCCCACTCGCTGGCCGCCGGTCCCGGCGTGAACCCGCTCGGCGACGAGGCCCTCGCCATGCTGCCGGAGTGGTGGCGCAAGGGCTCCTGCGTGGCCCTCGCCGGTGAGGAGTGCGGACGGTGACCCGGGTCGCCGCCATCGACTGCGGTACGAACTCCATCCGCCTGCTGGTCGCCGACTGCGACCCGGTGACGGGCGAACTGGCGGAGCTGGACCGCCGGATGACGATCGTGCGGCTCGGCCAGGGTGTCGACCGCACCGGGCGGCTGGCCCCCGAGGCGCTGGAGCGGACGTTCGCCGCGTGCCGCGAGTACGCCGCCGTCATCAAGGAGTACGGCGCCGAGCGGCTGCGCTTCGTGGCCACCTCCGCCTCCCGGGACGCCGAGAACCGGGACGACTTCGTGCGCGGGGTCGTGGACATCCTGGGCGTCGAGCCCGAGGTGATCAGCGGGGACCAGGAGGCCGAGTTCTCCTTCACCGGCGCGACGAAGGAGCTGACCGGGCACGACCACCTGGAGCGGCCCTTCCTCGTGGTGGACATCGGCGGCGGCTCCACCGAGTTCGTCGTCGGCGAGGAGCATGTGCGCGCCGTCCGCTCCGTCGACGTCGGCTGCGTCCGGATGACCGAGCGGCACCTGGTGGTGGACGGCGCGGTCACCGACCCGCCCACCGAGGAGCAGATCGCGGCGATGCGCGCCGACATCGAGGCCGCGCTCGACCGCGCCGAGGAGACGGTGCCGCTGCGCGAGGCGCGCACCCTGGTGGGCCTGGCCGGTTCCGTGACCACGGTGTCGGCGATCGCGCAGGAGCTGCCGGAGTACGACTCGGCGGCCATCCACCACTCCAGGATCTCCCGGGACAGGGTCCGCGAGATCACCGACTGGCTGCTGCGCTCCACCCACGCCGAGCGCGCCGCCGTGCCGTCCATGCACCCCGGCCGGGTGGACGTGATCGCCGCGGGGGCGCTCGTCCTGCTGGCGATCATGGAGCGGATCGGCGCCGAGGAGGTCGTGGTGAGCGAGCACGACATCCTCGACGGGATCGCTCATTACGCGGCGAGCGAGGTGCGTTGAGGGGCATCGCCCGGCGGTGCCGGTGTCGGGCGGGGCGTCACCGGTCCCGGTGGACGTCCCGCCGGTCGCCCACCTCGACGACGAGGACGACGAGTTCGCCGTCGTCGATCTGGTGGGCGACCCGGTAGCTTCCGACCCGGAGCCGGGAGAGCACCGAGGGGCCGGTGAGCTTCTTGACGTCGGCGTCCTGGCGGTACGGGTCGTCGCCGAGCGCGGTCAGCGCCGTCAGGATGCGCATGGCATCGGGCCGGCTGACGGCCCGGAGCTGCCGCTGCGCCGCCGCGGTGAACCGGAAGGCGTACTTCACGCCGCCTCGCCGTCCTGCTCGGCGAACAGGTCCGCCAGCAGTTCCGGCATCGTCACGGTGGGGCTCCCTCGGCCAGCACCGCTTCGGCGTCGCGCGCCAACATCACGTCGGCCGCTTCCTCCAGCGCTTCGAAGTCCGAGATCGGAACCACGGCCGCCACCGGGTGCCGTTGCGGGTGATGACGGTCGGAACGCCCTCCTCCGCCCGGTTGATGTGGTCCGCGAGGGGCGCGCGGGCTTCCCGTACGGACACGGTGTTCTCAGTCATGAGTCCGGAGTACGCGTCAGCGTGTACACAAGGGGAGAATCTCGGGGGGCGCGCGTTCGCGGGCGACCCTCGACGGCACCGCGCGGCCGGTGTGCGAGGGCCCTGCCCGCGCCCGCTCGATCGGCGCCCACCCCCTGGTCAGAGGCCTCTCCTGAGCGGTCCGTGACCCCGTTTGAGCGGCCTTCCGGGCCGCACGGTGACGCCTCGTCGGCAAAGTTCGTGAAGTTCTTCACAAGGATTTCGGTCCTCGGGAGCCGTCAAACGCCTTCGGTTGCCCCGTTCGGGGGGTCGACTTGCCTTTGAACGTGTTCAGAACAAGGGGTGGGGCGCCTTCGAATCGCGCGCCCCGCGCCCTGTTTCCGACGGCTCACGATGCCCCCGCTCGCTCAGAGAGGCAGCTCACGCGGCATTGACAACGGCGAGTGGGGTGTCACGGTTCCCGCACTTAGACATGATCTAAGTCACGCGGGCCGGGGAGTGTAGCACAGGCGTTGTCAGACCTTGTGAAGGGGCGCACGAGGTACCCCCTCCGACCGGGTGGATACTCGATGGCATGAGCACCACGGAGCGTCCCAGGATCCTCGTAGTAGGCGGTGGGTACGTAGGCCTGTACGCAGCTCGGCGCATTCTGAAGAAGATGCGCTACGGCGAGGCGACCGTCACGGTCGTCGACCCCCGGTCGTACATGACCTACCAGCCCTTCCTCCCCGAAACCGCCGCCGGCAACATCTCCCCGCGACACGTCGTCGTCCCGCTGCGACGCGTGCTGCCCAAGGCGGAGGTCCTCACCGGCCGGGTCACCACCATCGACCAGGACCGCAAGGTCGCCACGATCGCCCCGCTCACCGGCGAGGCGTACGAGCTGCCCTTCGACTACCTGGTCATCGCGATGGGCGCCGTCTCCCGCACCTTCCCGATCCCCGGCCTCGCCGAGCAGGGCATCGGGATGAAGGGCATCGAGGAGGCCATCGGCCTGCGCAACCACGTGCTGGAGCAGCTCGACAAGGCCGACTCCACCACCGACGAGGAGATCCGCCGCAAGGCGCTCACCTTCGTCTTCATCGGCGGTGGCTTCGCCGGCGCCGAGACCATCGGCGAGGTCGAGGACATGGCCCGCGACGCGGCCAAGTACTACCGGAACGTGTCCCGCGAGGACATGCGCTTCATCCTCGTCGACGCCGCCGACAAGATCCTCCCGGAGGTCGGCCCGAAGCTGGGCGCCTACGGCAAGGAGCACCTGGAGAGCCGCGGCGTGGAGGTCTACCTCTCCACCTCGATGGACTCCTGCGTCGACGGCCACGTGGTGCTGAAGAACGGCCTCGAGGTCGACTCCAACACGATCGTCTGGACGGCGGGCGTCAAGCCGAACCCGGCCCTGTCCCGCTTCGGCATCCCGCTCGGCCCCCGCGGCCACATCGACTGCGAGCCGACGCTCCAGGTCAAGGGCACGGACTACGTCTGGGCCGCCGGCGACAACGCCCAGGTGCCGGACCTCGCCGCCCGCAAGGCCGGCGTGGAGAACGCCTGGTGCCCGCCGAACGCCCAGCACGCGCTGCGCCAGGCCAAGGTCCTCGGCGACAACGTGGTCTCCGGCATGCGGGGCTTCCCGCAGAAGGAGTACAGCCACGCCAACAAGGGCGCGGTCGCGGGTCTCGGCCTGCACAAGGGCGTCGCGATGATCGTCATGGGCAAGATGAAGATCAAGCTCAAGGGCCGTCTCGCCTGGTACATGCACCGCGGCTACCACGGTCTGGCCATGCCGACCTGGAACCGCAAGATCCGCGTCTTCGCGGACTGGACGCTCGGCATGTTCCTCAAGCGCGAG
>NZ_MUND01000496.1:3626-3841 GCF_002154375.1 Streptomyces glaucescens
CGAAGACCGAGGAGAAGGCCAAGGCCTCCTGACCTCCGGTCACCTCTGCGACACCCCCGAAGGGGCCGCCTGCCATCCGTGGTGCGGGCGGCCCCTCCGGCGTTCTGAGTAGCGACGTGAGTACGACCGCTCAGGACGCGCGGACCGGGCCCGGCGAGGCTGTCCATCATGACCATGACGTCCGCACCCCCGCCGCCCCCGCACCCGCCCGTCAC
>NZ_MUND01000497.1 GCF_002154375.1 Streptomyces glaucescens
CCGGCCGGCCGGCCTCAGATGACGTTGAGTGCCGCCGCGCCGCCCACTCCCCCGAGCAGCATGAACGCCGGCATCAGCACCTTCAGCTCGACCCAGCTGCCCGCCCGGAACCGCATGGCTCTCGGCGGACCGACCGGGTACCAGCGCTTGCGTCCCACCGGGATCGGCCACAGGATCGGACAGCCGGAGACCGTCAGCGCGTCCCCGATGTCGTGCACCAGCGCACCCAGCACGACCGGCAGCCCCAGCCACAGATACTCCTGGCCCGGCGCCGTGAACAGCCAGTCCGACCCGTTGCCCGGCTTGTCCAGCACTCCGGCGAGGATCCACGCGCTGGTCGCGGCCAGCAGCCACACCAGGACGTCGCTGCTGGAGCCGCGGGTCGCCCGCCACAGCAGCCCCTCGATCGCCAGCACCATGTGCACGAAGAGGATCGCCAGCACGGCCCAGCGCTCGCCGGTGATCGCCAGCGCCGAGGTGCCGCCCCCGATCAGCACCGCCCACAGCCAGGTGTGCGTCAGCGTGCGGTGCCCGCCGGAGCGACGCGGATCGCCCTGCTTCTTGGTTGCCTTGTAGACCGCGTACGACAGCTTGTCGACGATCTCGCACAGGCCTCGCGAGAGGGGCCCGAAGGCCCGGGAGATGGTCGCGGCCTTGTGGTCGAGGTCGGGGGCGAGCGCGGCGCCGGCGCAGATCAGCGCGCCGGCCAGCAGGACCGGCCACGGCATGGGGTGCCCGGCAGCGGCGGCGGCCGCGCCGACGCCGAGCCAGGCCGCGGCTCCGGAGAGTGAGTGTGCTGGTCCCATCATCGCCGTTGCCCGCCCCGTTCCTCATGTGCCGCTGTCCAGTCGGCCGCGTGCGCTGATGCCGCGTCGGCGACACAGCGTAGCGTTCGTGATCTTCGGGCGGGCATCCGATTCCCGCATCGGGTACGAGGCCAGGCAAGATGGGGGCGTGACCCTCATCGATCAGCTGCCGCCGACCGCCGACCCCGACGCCCTGTACGAAGCCTTCGAGTCGTGGGCCCAGGACCGCGGTCTCACCCTCTATCCCCACCAGGAGGAGGCGCTGATCGAGGTGGTCTCGGGCGCGAACGTGATCGTGTCGACGCCCACCGGTTCCGGCAAGAGCATGATCGCCGCCGGTGCCCACTTCGCGGCGCTCGCCAGGGACGAGGTCACCTTCTACACGGCCCCGATCAAGGCGCTGGTCTCGGAGAAGTTCTTCGAGCTGTGCAAGATCTTCGGCACCGAGAACGTCGGCATGCTGACCGGTGACGCGTCCGTCAACGCCGACGCCCCGGTCATCTGCTGCACCGCCGAGGTGCTCGCCTCCATCGCGCTGCGCGACGGCAAGCACGCGGATGTCGGTCAGGTCGTCATGGACGAGTTCCACTTCTACGCCGAGCCGGACCGCGGCTGGGCCTGGCAGATCCCGATCCTGGAGCTTCCGCAGGCGCAGTTCATCCTGATGTCGGCCACGCTCGGCGACGTCTCGATGTTCGAGAAGGACCTCACCCGGCGCACCGGCCGCCCGACCGCGGTGGTCCGCTCGGCCACCCGCCCCGTCCCGCTCTCCTACGCGTACCGGCGCACGCCGCTCACCGAGACGCTGACGGAGCTGCTGCAGACCCAGCAGGCGCCGGTCTACATCGTGCACTTCACCCAGGCGCAGGCGGTGGAGCGGGCGCAGGCGCTGATGAGCATCAACATGTGCACGAAGGAGGAGAAGGAGCGGATCGCCGAGCTGATCGGCAACTTCCGCTTCACCACCAAGTTCGGCCGCAACCTCTCGCGTTACGTGCGGCACGGCATCGGTGTGCACCACGCCGGCATGCTGCCCAAGTACCGGCGCCTGGTGGAGAAGCTGGCCCAGGCCGGTCTGCTGAAGGTCATCTGCGGCACGGACACGCTCGGCGTCGGCGTCAACGTGCCCATCCGCACGGTGTTGTTCACGGCGCTGACCAAGTACGACGGCAGCCGGGTGCGGACCCTGCGCGCGCGGGAGTTCCACCAGATCGCGGGCCGTGCCGGGCGGGCCGGCTTCGACACGGCGGGCTTCGTCGTCGCCCAGGCACCCGAGCATGTCATCGAGAACGAGAAGGCGCTCGCCAAGGCGGGCGACGACCCGAAGAAGCGCCGCAAGGTGGTCCGCAAGAAGGCGCCCGAGGGGTTCGTGGCGTGGTCGGAGGACACCTTCGAGAAGCTGATCACGTCCGAACCGGAGCCGCTGACGTCCCGCTTCAGGGTGACGCACACCATGCTGCTGTCCGTGATCGCGCGGCCCGGGAACGCCTTCCAGGCGATGCGGCATCTCCTGGAGGACAACCACGAGCCGCGCAAGCAGCAGCTGCGGCACATCCGCCGCGCGATCGCCATCTACCGTTCGCTGCTGGACGGCGGCATCGTCGAGAAGCTGGACGAGCCGGACGCCGAGGGCCGGATCGTGCGGCTCACCGTCGACCTCCAGCAGGACTTCGCGCTGAACCAGCCGCTGTCGACCTTCGCGCTCGCCGCGTTCGAGCTGCTGGACCCGGAGTCGCCGTCCTACGCCCTGGACATGGTGTCCGTGGTGGAGTCCACGCTGGACGACCCGCGGCAGATCCTCGCCGCCCAGCAGAACAAGGCGCGCGGCGAGGCGGTGGCCGCGATGAAGGCGGACGGCGTCGAGTACGAGGAGCGCATGGAGCGCCTCCAGGACATCACCTACCCGAAGCCCCTGGAGGAGCTGCTCTCCCACGCGTACAACACGTACCGCAAGAGCCACCCCTGGGTCGGCGACCATCCGCTGTCGCCGAAGTCGGTCATCCGCGACATGTACGAGCGGGCGATGTCCTTCACGGAGCTGGTGTCCCACTACGAGCTGGCCCGCACCGAGGGCATCGTGCTGCGTTACCTGGCCAGCGCCTACAAGGCGCTCGACCACACCGTGCCCGACGACCTGA
Organism: Streptomyces glaucescens; assembly: GCF_002154375.1. Lineage (GTDB taxonomy): Bacteria > Actinomycetota > Actinomycetes > Streptomycetales > Streptomycetaceae > Streptomyces > Streptomyces glaucescens. The sequence goes on from NZ_MUND01000497.1 coordinate 2,945, forward strand.
AGTCCGAGGATCTGCAGGATCTGATCGAGTGGCTGGGCGAGATGGTCCGCCAGGTCGACTCGAGTCTGCTCGACGAGTGGGAGCAGCTGGCCAACCCGGAGGAGATGACCGCCGAGGAGGCCCAGGAGAAGGCCGACCAGGTCAAACCGGTCACCACCAATGCGCGGGCCTTCCGGGTCCTGGTGCGCAACGCGATGTTCCGCCGGGTCGAGCTGGCGGCCCTCGACCAGGTCGAGGAGCTGGGCGAACTGGACGCCGAGTCGGGCTGGGACGCCGGGGCCTGGGGCGAGGCGATGGACAAGTACTGGGACGAGTACGAGGAGCTGGGCACCGGCCCGGACGCGCGCGGTCCCAAGCTGCTGATCATCGAGGAGGAGCCGCAGAACGGTCTGTGGCGCGTCCGGCAGATCTTCGACGACCCGAACGGCGACCACGACTGGGGCATCAGCGCGGAGGTCGACCTCGCCGCCTCCGACGCGGAGGGCCGCGCCGTGGTCCGTGTCACCGACGTCGGCCAGCTGTGAGCACAGGAGAAAGGCACTCATGACGAACCCGGCCGAAAGACTCGTCGACCTGCTCGACCTGGAGCAGATCGAGGTCAACATCTTCCGTGGCCGCAGCCCCGACGAATCCCTCCAGCGGGTCTTCGGCGGCCAGGTGGCCGGCCAGGCCTTGGTCGCCGCCGGACGCACCACGGAGGGCGACCGCCCGGTGCACTCGCTGCACGCGTACTTCCTGCGCCCGGGCCGGCCGGGCGTGCCGATCGTGTACCAGGTCGAACGGGTCCGTGACGGGCGGTCGTTCACGACCCGCCGGGTCACGGCCGTGCAGCAGGGCCGCACGATCTTCAATCTCACCGCCTCCTTTCACAAGCCTGAGGAAGGGTCCTTCGAGCACCAGCTGCCGCCGGCCCGGAAGGTGCCGGACCCGGAGTCCCTGCCGACGGTCGCCGACGAGATCCGCGAGCATCTGGGCGCGCTGCCCGAACAGTTGGAGCGGATGGCGCGCCGTCAGCCCTTCGACATCCGCTATGTGGACCGGTTGCGCTGGACGCCCGAGGAGATCGAGGGCGCCGAGCCGCGCAGCGCGGTGTGGATGCGGGCGGTCGGGCCGCTCGGTGACGACCCGCTGGTGCACACCTGCGCGCTGACCTACGCCAGTGACATGACCCTGCTGGACGCTGTGCGCATCCCGGTCGAGCCGCTGTGGGGGCCACGGGGCTTCGACATGGCGTCGCTGGACCACGCGATGTGGTTCCACCGGCCGTTCCGCGCCGACGAGTGGTTCCTGTACGACCAGGAGTCGCCGATCGCGACCGGTGGCCGGGGTCTGGCCCGTGGGCGGATCTACGACCTGGAGGGGCGTCTGCTGGTGTCCGTCGTCCAGGAAGGGCTGTTCCGGGCGTTGTAGTCCCGGGGAGTCGCGGATGTTCAGGAGCTTCTGCGGCGCAGCCGTCCGAGCAGGCCGCGCGGTTTCTCCGGCACCGGGCCCGGCGGCTCGGCCCCGGGCCGCCGGGGGCGCGGGGCGGGCGGCGC
>NZ_MUND01000498.1 GCF_002154375.1 Streptomyces glaucescens
GAGTCGGTTCGGGGGGTGCCGGCGCGGGCGGCGGCAAGTGGAAGCTGCCGGTGTCCGACATGCCGGTGCCGGGGGGCCGTGGGGGAGCGAGCGGCTGCCGAGGCGCGGAGTGCGCGTTCCGGGAGGGCTCCTGGCTCGGGTCCACCGGCTGCTGCGGTACGTCGGTCCAGGACGGCACGGAGGACGTGCCGGGCCAGGGCGAGCCGGAGAGGGACTGGGGCATCGAGTCGTCGCCCGATTGCGCGGCGGTCCTCGGAGCGAGCGTGGTGCGCAGGCCGGCCGCGGTCTTCAGCGGGCCGTCCGGGTCGAACCCGTCCGGCAGCGGGCCGAGTTGATCGAAGATCTCGATCAGCTCGTCGTCCGGGCCGGGCTCGGGAAGGAGCTCCGCGGCGGCGGCGAGTGCCTTGCGCGCCCCGGTGGCCGTGCGGAAGCGGGCGTGCGGGTCCGGTTGCAGCAGCGTCGCCACGACCTGCCACAGCGGCTCGGGAATGCCCTTCGGCGCCCCGGGCGTCCCCAGCTCCGCGAAGTACTGCAGCAGAGCCTTGACGTCCGGCTTGGCGCCCTGCAGCAGATACAGCGCGACGAGCCCCACGGCGAACAGATCCGCGGGGAAGTCCGGCTCGGCGCCCATCATCTGCTCCGGCGCCAGGTAACCGGGCGTTCCCACCACGAGATGGGTCTCGGTCAGCCGCGGCTCGCCGAACCGCATAGCGATGCCGAAGTCGGACAGCCGCAGCCTCGGCCGGCCGGTGCCGGTCGCCTCCAGCAGGACGTTGGCGGGCTTGA
>NZ_MUND01000499.1 GCF_002154375.1 Streptomyces glaucescens
GCCGGATCCGGTACCGGATCCACGACCTCGCACGGGAGCACGCCCGGGAGCGCTGTCTGTCCGAGGAGAGCGCCGAGGACAGGAACGCCGCCGTGCTGCGGCTGGCGGGCCGCTGGCTGTCGATGGCGAAGGCCGCCGCCTCCCGCGGGCCGGGGGAGGCCTCGCGGCTGCTGGCCGCAGCCGGGGACGCCGGGCCCCTCGACTCGCACGTGCGCGATGAGCTGCTGGCCCGGCCCGCCGCCTGGTTCGCCGCCGAGCAGCCCTGTCTCGTCGCCGCCGTCAAGCACTGTGCCGACCACGGGCTGTCCCGTACGGCACGCGACCTGGCCGCCGCCGTGGTGGCCAGCTCGGCGGCCCAGTACAACCAGTTCGACGCGTGGTCCCGCTCGCACACCGTGGCGCTGGACGCGGTGCGCCGCACCGGGGACGCCGAGGGCGAGGCCTGGCTGCTGCACGGACTGGGGGAACTGCGCCTGCAGCAGGACCGGTTCGAGGAGGCGTACGCCTTCTTCGCCGAGGCGCTGTCCCTCTTCGAACGGACAGGCGTGCCCCGGGGCGTCGCGGGCGCGCTGGCCGGCATGGGCTCGGCCCGCCGCGAACAGGCCCGCTTCGACGAGGCCCTGCACCTGATGGGCCGCGCCCTTGCCTTGTACCGAAAACTGCGGGACACCACCGGCGAGGCTCATCAGTACTACAACATCGGCAGCGTGCACCGCGACCGGGGCGGGTACGACGAGGCGCGGCGCGAGCTGTCCCGGGCGCATGAGTTGTACGCGGCGGCCGGCAACCGGCACGGTGAGGCGCTCGCGCTGCGCGGACTGGCGCTGTGCCACCGAGCGCTGGGTGAACTCGGCGAGGCCGAAGCCCTGTTGGGCCGGGCGCTCGATCTCTTCGAGGAGACCGGGGACGTGTTCGGCGTGATGTACGCGGGGCAGTCGCTGGCGAAGGTCCACATCCGGCAGGGCCGGCTGCCCGAGGCGCGCGAGCGGCTCGACCGGTGCCTGGAGACCACCCGCGAGCGGCAGGACCGTTTCGGCCAGGCCTTGGTGCTCAGGACGCTCGGAGAATGGCAGCTGGCCGCCGGTGCCTGGGAGGCCGCGGCGGAGTGCCTGCACGCGGCGCTGGGGCTGTGGGAGGAGCTGGAACTGCCGCTGTGGCGCGCCCGGACGCTGCGCGACCTGGGCACGGTCGCGGCGGCACGAGGCGAGCGGGAGACGGCGCGCGCCCGGCGGGAGGAGGCACTGGAGATCTTCCGCGCGCTCGGCAGCCGCGAAGCCGACGAAGGCGACGCCGCGGACAACGCCGAGAAGGCGAACGCCTCCTGACCCTCTGCAGCCGGAGCTGCAGAGGATCTGCAGCGGTTCTGCAGAGGCCGCGCGCACGCTGTGAGCGTGACAGAGATCATCCTCCTCTCGGACCGGCGGGTCGCCGCCACCCCGGTCGCCGAGAACGGCGAACCGCTGGTCGACGCCCGCGAGATCCCCGCGCTGCGCGTCGACCCGCGTCAGGCCGACGAGGACGGGTCGTACGCCCACGTCCGGGCGGACGTGATGCGCCGGCTCCTGCTCGCCCAGGCCGCACTGCCCCACGGGGTCCGCCTGCTGATGGTGGAGGGTTTCCGCCCGCCCGAGCTGCAGCGCAGCTACTTCGACAGCTACGCCGACGAGATGCGCCTGGCCAACCCCGGCGCGGGCGCGGAGCGGATACGTGAGCTGGCGAGCGCGTACATCTCGCCGCCGGAGGTCGCTCCGCACGTCAGCGGCGGCGCCGTCGATCTGACGCTGTGCACCGAGGACGGCGCGGAACTGCCGCTCGGCACCGAGGTCAACGCCACTCCGGAGGAGAGCGACGGGGGCTGCCGCACGGCCGCCGTCAACATCGACGCGCGGTCCAGGGCCCACCGCGAGCTGCTGGGCCGGGCGATGACGGCGGCGGGTTTCGTCAACTACCCGACGGAGTGGTGGCACTGGTCGTTCGGCGACCGCTACTGGGCCCTGCTGACCGGGGCGTCGGCCGCCCGGTACGGGCCCGCCGCCCGCCGTACCCCGTAGCGGCCGCGCCCGCAGCCGGACCGCACCGCTCCATCGGCACCCTCGTCCCAACCGGCCGCACCGCTCATCGGCACCCTCGTCCCAACCAACCGCACCGCTCCACCGGCACCCATCGTGCCGCCCGACCGCACCACCCACCGGCACACCGTTCCGACCGACCCGACCGACCCGACTGACTGACTGACTGACTGACCGACTGACCGACCCGGGGGAAACACTGTGACGAGCACCTGCACCGCGATGACGTCCTCGATGCCCGAGACGGCGCACGCCAGACGGACCACCGCCGAGGCCGCGGCCCCAGCCGCCACCCTTACCGCTGCCGCTGCCGCTACCCCTGCCCCTGTGCCTGCCCCTGTGCCTGCCCCTGTGCCTGCCGCTGCCGCTGCCGCCGCCACCGATCACATGACCGCCGCCGAGTTCGACGAGGCGTTCACCGCCGCGATGCCGCGGCTGCGCAACCGGCTGCTGGCGCTGACGGGCAACCCGCACGACGCCGACGACCTGCTGCAGGAGACGTATCTGCGGCTGTCCCGCCGGGCCCGCGCCCGCGTGCTGGCCCGCCAGGAGCACCCGTACGCCTACACCTGCGCAGCCGCGCTGAACCTGCTGCGCGACTCCTGGCTGCGCCCGTCCCGCCGCGAGCACTGCACCGACCGGATGCCCGAGCAGAGCTGGGACGGCGGCTTCGCGGCACGGGAGGCCGCGGTCGTGGCGGTGGCGTTGCTGCGCTCTCTGTCGCCCAAGGAGGCGGCCGCGGTGATCCTCGTGGACATCGAGGGGCTCACTCACGACATGGCGGGCGAACGGCTCGGTGCCCACCGCGGGACCGTCCAGCGCAACCGGATGCGGGGCCTCGCCAAGATTCGCGCGGCGCTCGACGCATACGAGACGCCTTCCGGTCCCGTCTCCAGCACGGAGAACGACGAGCGCGCGATGCGCGACCGAACTCACGGGGAGACCACATGCGCCGCATGAACCGCAGGCTGGCGACGACGGCGGGAGTGCTGCTCGCCGCCTCCATCTGCTGTGCCGGAACGGCGACGGCCCACGCGCCACGGCCGACCGGGGCGCCGGCCCAGGCCACGACCACCGACTGCCGCCCCCTGGCGAACGCCTCCGCCCAGGCCCAGGCCATCATCGACGCCGCCTGCTCGCAGATCGGCGTGCCGTACTCCTGGGGTGGCGGTTCCATCAACGGGCCGACCTACGGGCAGGACTATCCCGGTGGCGGCCCGGGCGCCCACGACAGTCAGGTGAAGGGCTTCGACTGCGCGCACCTGGTGCAGTACGCGGCCTGGCAGGGGGCCCGCATCGCGCTGCCCGAGGGCACCTGGAACCAGGCCCGGTGGAGCGGAGCCACCGCCCGCTTCACACCCGGCCAGGGCCTGGCCCCGCTCCAGCCGGGCGACCTGGTGATGTGGGGCTCGGACCCGGCGAACCTCTCCAGCGTCCACCACATCGCCATCTACCTCGGCAACGGCAAGATGGTCGAGGCCCGTGAGTCGGGAACGACGGTGATGGTGAGCGACGTACGGCTCAACGCCCAGTATGCCGGCGCGCTGCGCATCACCGGCGGCGAACAACCGCCCGCGAACACCAAGCGGTTCATGACCTGGGGCACCGACGTCGCGCTGCGCGAGGAACCCAACACCGGAAGCCGTGTCGTGGTCCGGCTGCCCGGCCCCACCCCGCTCGACGTGCTGTGCCAGGTGCACGCGCAGATGGTGCACGCCGAGGGCTACAGCAACGACGCCTGGTCCTACGTCCCCAAGTACGACGCCTGGATCTCCAACATCTACATCGCCGACCCCGCCGCCTGGCTGCCCGGCGTCCCCACCTGCTGACCACCGCTCACTGAGCCACCCCGCCCCACCACATCGCACGGAGGAGAATCCGTCATGCGCACATCCAAGCGCACCCGTTCCATCGGCGTGCTCGCCGCCACCATCGTCGCGACGGCACTGGTCCCGCTCGCGGCCGGCTCCGCGCAGGCCGCGCCCACCGCCTACGCCGGGTTCTGTCCGGCCGCGGGACAGGTGACCCAGTGGTGGTCGACGACCGGTCACGACGGCATCGACATCGCCAACAGCATCGGCACCCCGATCTACGCGGCCGGAGCCGGCACCGTCATCGCCGCCGGTCCCGCCACCGGTTACGGCCTGTGGATCCGCATCAAGCACGACGACGGCACCGTGACCGAGTACGGCCACATGGACACGATCGGGGTGTCGACGGGCCAGCGCGTGAACGGCGGACAGCAGATCGCGACCATGGGCAACCGGGGTCAGTCCACCGGTCCCCACCTGCACTTCGAGGTGCAGGCCTCGACCGCCGGCGGCCGCGGCATCAATCCGGTCCCGTACATGGCGGAGCGGGGCGTGAGCCTGCCGTGCACGCCCGGCGGCGGCAACTCGGGCACGAACTTCACCACGTGGGGCACCTCCGTCAACGTCCGCGCCGACGCCCGGCTGAGCGCGGCGGTCGTGCGCACGCTCACCGGGCCGACCGCGGTGAAGGTGCAGTGCCAGAAGCGAGGCGACATGGTCCACGCCGAGGGCTACAGCAACGACGCCTGGTCCTACATCCCGGCGCTCGGCGGCTACATCACCAACATCTACATCGACCACCCGGCCGCCTGGCTGCCGGGGGTGCCCGAGTGCTGACCGGCCTCCGGGCCGGCGCCAGGGGCCTCGCGGCGGCGGCTCTGACCGCCGCGGCGCTCCTGTCCCCCGCCCTCACCGCGCCGGCGCAGGCGGCCGACTCCGCTCCCTGCACCCCGGACCCCAACTACCCCGGGCTGTACCGGTGCCCGATGTGGGGCACGGACATCAACATGCGCCTGGCGCCCGACCCGAACGCCGCGATCGGCGCCAAGGCGCCCAGCGACGGATACATCCAGGTGCAGTGCCAGGTCAGAGGCGGCCGCGCCACCTACGACGGCTACTGGCACACCTGGTGGGTCAAGACCCCGCCCTCGGGCATGGTCCCGGCCCTCTACATGAGCGAGATCTTCCTCGTCGGCGGCGGCAACGACGAGCGGGACTCGGGTCTGCCGGTCTGCTGAGCGGCAGACGAGCACACGCCTCGCCCCCGGAACCGCGCTCGGGTTCCGGGGGCGGGGTGTTTCCGGGAGAGCCGACGGTCAGCAGGGGTCGACGGAGTCCGACGGGTCGGCGCCGATGTTGACGTTGCCGCCCCAGACGTAGACGCCGGCGTACTGCGCGGAACCCATGCCGTCGAAGACGTTGCCGTAGTACCAGACGGAGGTGGTGTACCCGCCGGCGGTCACCGTCTGGCCGTACACGTAGCAGATGCCGTCCATGTAGTACCGGTCGACGGTCGGGCCGGTGTTGACCGCGATCCTGCTCTGGGTGTTCGCGGCGCTCCGGACGTTGCTGTTGGGCTGCAGCGAGACGTAGAACCCGTCGGGGCGGGCCTCCGCCGTACCGGCCGAGGCGAACAGGGAGAGGGCGGCGCCGGCGGCGACACCGGCGGCGGTGACACGGGTGCTGAGCAGGGACATCGTCGAAACGCTCCGTCGTATGAGGGACCCGGGGGTCGCGGTCGGCGGGAGCGGCGCGGAGCCGCCCCGCCCTGGAGACGGGGGCGGCGCCATCGCCGTATGAGCGGGGGCGCGATCCGTTTTCCTCCGAGCGGGTCTCATACGGGGCGGGCCGCGATCAGGTCCGGACAGTGAGGTGAGCACATCACCCTCGACCCCGCCGGCCGGATCCCGGGCGGCGCACACTCCACCTGCCCGAAGGGACACACCATGACGACGGCACTTCGGCGCATCACCCGCCTGAGCGGCACCGCGGCCCTGCTCGGCGCCCTCGCCCTCGGCGCCGGCACCGCCTCCGCCCAGCCCACCGCCTCCGCCCGACCAGCCGTCTCCGGCCAGCCGGCGGCGCGGACGGCCGCCGGCGAGCAGGCCGTAGCAGCCGCGGTCTTCACCACCTGGGCCACCGACGTGAACATGCGGCACGACCTGAACCATGTGAACGGCTGGGCCTGCCCGGAACACCCCTCCCCCGGCAACTGCCCGGACATCATCGGCCGCGCGCAGCCGGGCGACCAGCTGGAGATCTCCTGCCAGACGCGGGGCGAGACGGTCGGCGGCAACCCGTACTGGGTCTTCGCGCACAACCGCACCCGCGGCATCCACGGCTGGATGGCGAGCTACTTCATCGCCCACCCGGACGACGTGCTGCCCGGTGTGCCCACACCGTGCATGGGGCCGTGACCCGCCAGGCCCCGCGCGCCGCGCCGGTTCCGCCCGCCCCGGTGTCCGCCGGGGCGACACCCCTTCGAGAGAGGCCGACATGACGACATCGCGCACTCCCCTGACCGCTCGCGCCGCGACGAGAGCGGGAGTCCTGTTCGGGGCGGCGACGACCCTGCTGTGCACCCTCATGGGCGCCACCGCCACCGCCGGCACCACCGAGGCAGCACCGGACACGACCCCGTCGCCGTCCGTGGCGCAGGCCGAGATCCCCGCCGGGGTGACGGCAGGGGTCGCCGTGTTCGACCGGCAGACCGGCGCCTTCACCGAGCAGGTCAACAGCGCCGGGCAGTTCCGGTCGGCGTCCGTGGTCAAACTGCTCATCGCCCTGGACCTGCTGTGGAACCGCAGCCCCGACGCCCTCGCGGCGGCGGACAGATCCCGGATGGACGCCATGCTGCGCGGCAGCGACGACGCCGCGGCCAGCCACTTCTGGAGCGCCAACGGCTCCGGGGCCATCATCGACCGGATGGTCGCGCGGCTCGGCCTGACGGACACGGCCCGGCCCCCGTCCACCCACCCCGGGTACTGGGGATACACGGCCCTGTCGGCGCGCGACACCGTGAAGATCTACCGCCACCTGCTGGACTCCTCCCCCACCGCCGTGCGCGACTACGTCCTCGGCAATCTGCGGCAGTCCACCCGCTGCGCCACCGACGGCTACGACCAGCACTTCGGCATCGCGGGCTCCTTCGACCGCCCCTGGGCCGTCAAGCAGGGCTGGTCCGGCTTCAGCTCCGGCGGGTGCACGGCGACGGCCACCGCCGCGCCCCGCAGCGCGGACCAGGAGCGGACGGCGGCCGGGGCCGAGGCCGTCGACCTCGCGCGTCCGGCGCTGCACACGACCGGTGTGGTGGGCTCCGGTGACCGCTCCATCGTCGCCGTCCTCACGCTCCATCCGACCGGGACGGCATACGGCAAGGCCTACTCGGACGTGGGCCGGCTGACCCGCTCGCTGAACGTCCCCGGCGCCACGCGGCCGGCGGGCACCTGGATCGGCACGTGGGGCAGCGGCGTACGGGTCCGCGCCGAGGCGACGACCGCGGCGGCCCCGCTCACGACGCTGCCGGCCGGGGTCGAGGTCCTCGTGCGGTGCCAGAAGCGCGGCCAGCAGGTGAGTGTGCCGCCCTACGTCAACGACTGGTGGGCCTACCTGCCCCAGTACGGCGGCTTCATGAGCAACATCTACCTCAGTTCGCCGGAGAACCAGGTGCCTGGCGTGCCGGTGTGCTGACGGCCCGGCCACCGGAGGCGATCGAACGCTCAGGATGGCGTCGAGAGCGCCTCTGAGTCGAGGTTGCCGCGTCTTCTCGGAGACCGTCGCCCCGGTGCGGGGGTCTCCAGGGCGACGACAGCGATGGTGCGCACCCCGGCCGGGCTGGGAGCCGGACTGGTCACGGCCGCACCCGCCTCGGCGGGCGGCATCGCCGGCTTCCTCTCCCCCGCGTCAGCACCCTGTGCGCCGGCACCGCACAAGCGCCCACACGAACGGGACGACCACCCATGGGCGTCGGAGCAGCCAACGGCAACCTCGTTGCTTCGCCCGTCGCTCGGGCCGGGCCGGGACGGCCCCGCCGACGGCCGGATCGGGTCGTGGTCGACAAGGGCTACTCGGCCCGCACTCTCCGCGCCTGCCTGCGCAGACACGGAATCAGGACCACCGGCCCCGAACGCGTCGGCCGACTCGCGGCACCGGCAGCGGCGCCGGTGCCGGTGCCGGGACCTGCGAGCGGACCCTCCACGCGGCCGGCAGCGGCGTGGTGCAGGCGCGGGAGACCGGAAGGTCGCCTCGGCGTCGCGGTGTGGATGACAGGGTCGCGCGGCGCCACAGCTTGCCAGGGGCCACATTCCACGCAGGGCCACAGCTTGCCGGGGGCCGGATTTCACGCAGGGCGTCGCGGCCCGCTCCGACGTCCGAAATTTCACCTGTGACCTGGGTAATTCCACTCGGCGCCCATATGTCGGTAGCTTGAAAGGTGCCCTCTGCCAGTTCACAGGAGACTCATGCGCCCCCGTAAGCCCTCTGTCCCGCGTATAGCCGCGCTCCCGCCCGCCGTCCTGGCGGGCGGTGCGCTGACCATCGGCGCCGGCGGCCTGTATCTCGCCGGGCTGCTCGTCGCAGGCGGGGAGATCGAGGACGGCACGACCGTCCGTGGGGTGGACATCGGAGGCCTGAGCCGCGCCGAGGCGGTGCGGAAGCTGGAGGACTCCCTGCCCGCCGCGGGCCTGCAGAAGATCACCGTGCGCGCGGCCGGCCGTGAGGACACCGTCGAGACGCGGCAGGCCGGGCTTGCCTTCGACGCCGAGCGGACCGTGGACCGGGCCGCGCGCAGCGGCCTGGACCCGGTCGGCGCGATCAGCGGTCTGTTCCGCTCGGGCGGCGCCGTCGAACCCGTCGTCCAGGTGGACGAGGACAAGGCCCGCTCCGCCGTCGGGAAGCTGGCAAAGGCACACGACCGCACGCCCCGCGACGGCGCCGTCACGTTCGGCGACGGCAAGGTGCGGCAGGTCAATCCGCGCACCGGGTTCACCCTCGACCAGGACGCCTCCGTCGAAGCGCTGCGGGCGGCTTTCGAGCGGGGCGAGCGGAACGCGGTGACCGTGCTGCCGGGCCGTGAGACGCGGCCGAAGGTCGGGGCGGACGAGGTGCGGCGGGCGGTGCGCGAGTTCGCCCAGCCCGCCGTGTCGGCACCCGTCACGCTCACAGCCGGCGGTCAGCGCTTCACGGTCGGCCCCGGCGTGCTCGGCGAGCACCTGTCGCTGCGGCCGGACGACGGCGGGCGGCTGCGCCCGCACCTCGACGAGAAAGGGCTGCTCGCCGCCCCCGCGGTGGCCGAGCCGCTCGCCTCCCTGCCGACCACTCCGAAGAACGCCCGGCTCGGGCTCAACGGCGACAAGGCCGTCGTGACCGCCGACGGCACCTCCGCCCAGGAGGTCACCGCCAAGGCGCTGGGCAAGGCCGTCATGCCCCTGCTCACCAAGTCCGGTGCCGCCCGCACCGGCGAGATCGCCACGCGCACGACCCAGCCGGATCTCACGCGCGAGAACGCCGCCCGGCTCGGCCTGACGGAGAAGGTGTCCTCCTTCACCGTCAACTTCGAACCGGCCGCCTACCGCACCCAGAACGTGGGCCGGGCCGTGGAACTCATCAACGGCTCCCTCGTCAAGCCGAACGAGACCTGGAGCTTCAACCGCACCGTCGGGGAGCGCACGAAGGCCAACGGCTTCACCGACGGCATCATGATCCTCGACGACCAGTACACCAAGGCGCCCGGCGGCGGGGTCTCCGCCGTGGCCACCACGGTCTTCAACGCCATGTTCTTCGCCGGGGTCAAGCCCGTGGAGCACGGAGCCCACTCCTTCTACATCGAGCGGTACCCCGAAGGCCGGGAGGCCACGGTCGCCTGGGGCAGCCTCGACCTGCGGTTCACCAACGACACCGGCAACGCCCTCTACATCGAGGCCCAGTCCACCGAGACCTCCGTGACCATCACCTTCCTCGGCACCAAGAAGTACGACGAGATCAAGTCGGTGAAGGGCCCGCGCACCGAGGTGCGGGAGCCGGAGCGGAAGGTGAGCACCGACAAGGAGTGCGTGCCGCAGACCCCGCTCCAGGGGTTCGACGTCACCGTCCAGCGGGTCTTCTACGACGGCGGCCGCGAGGTGAAGCGGGAACCGTTCCGTACGCACTACACCCCGCGCGACGAGATCGTCTGCCGCAGCCCCGAGGACACGCCGGACGCGGCGAACCGGGCGAGCGCGACGAACGCGTCGGGCGTGGAGCAGTCGCTCTTCGACCTCGCCGGGCTGGGGCTGTAGGGCTCCCGCCGCGACTCCACGACGATCTCCAGGCCCGTGAGCCGGGCCGAGCGGGCCGCACCGGCCTCGCTGCCCACAGGGGGTCCAGCCAGGTACGGCCGGCCCCCGTTACCGCCTGACCGAGCCCGAACTCCGCGAGCTGTTCGCGCAACTGCAGGTCAAGAACGGGGTCCGTGCTGGTGGTCGTCGACCAGCCGGCCTCGATCGGTGTGCACTGCGGGCGGCGGCCGCGAGGGGCAGGGGACGCCGGTCGCCCATCTGCCAGGTCTGACGATGCGACGGATCGCCGGCCTCCACCGCGGTGAGGCCATGTGCACTCCCCGCGGCCGGTGTCGTGCATCGCGGGGGACTGTCCAGGCCGTCGTCGGTCGGCACGCCGACAACACCTATGACGTCGCCCGGATCGCGGAGATGTCGAACTGCAGCCGGACTTTCTCGCTCACCATGGTGCCGCCCGCCGTGAGTCTCTGGTTGTAGACCAGGCCCCACTCGGTGCGGTCGATGGTGGTGGTGCCGTCGAAGCCGGCTCGTTCGTAGCCGAAGGGGTCCAGGACCGAGCCGAGGTAGTCGAGTTGCAGGTCCACGGGCCGGGTGACCCCGCGGATGGTCAGGTCCCCGGTCATGCGGAAGCTCTCTCCCCCCTCGTGAAGGGTGGACGTGCTGCGGAAGGTCATCTCCGGGTAGCGGCGCGCGTCGAAGAAGTCGGGTCCGACGAGGTGCGCGTCCCGTTGCTCCACGCCCGTGTCGACGCTGGCGACCCGGATGACGAGGTCGGCCCGTGACTCGGTGGGCCGTGCTCCGTCGAAGTACAAGGTGCTGTCGTAGTCGGTGAAAGCCCCGCGCACCGTCGTGACCATGGCGTGCCGCACGGAGAATCCGATGCGGCTGTGCGGGCGATCGATGGTCCATCGCCCGGTCAGCGCGCGAAGTGCCGGGTCCAGCGCGACACCCCGGGACGCGGTCTCCGCAACGGATGTGCCCCCGTCGGCGGCCGGGGTCCACTCGATGCCGGCGGTCTGGCGACGGCTGAAGATACCCATGATTGTGAGCCTTTCCCATCTGATCGCTCCGTGCTACCACGGCAAGGCCGGGCGCTGCCCGGCGAGATGGGTGAGCTCGTCCGGGTTACATGCAGTCGACTGCAAAGCTGCACGAGATCAACATGATGTGCTGTGCGGAATGCCGAACCGGTCGTCCGGCATGACTCCCTCTCCTTGCCGGAGTACGTCCACGCCTCCGCCTTGCGGGCGCATGACCCGCGTCGGCGGGACCACCCGCCGAAACAGCGTCCGCAACTCGTCCGGCACCGGCCCTCCACCCGGAGGATCAGGCCAGCTCGAAGCGGACCAGGTTCGTTCGCCGCCACCCGCCTCTCCGTATGATCTTCCGACCGCGACGGGGAGGATCGACATCATGGCGCGCAACCGGAGACACGGCCGTGGAAACGACGCGGAGAGCGAGAAGGACGAGGGGTGCTGCGCGGGAACGCTGGACACGCTGACGCACCCGTGCTGCTGTGGCGGTGTGTGGACGCAGGCGGCCGTGCTGCTGGCCGTCCTGCGCCCTTCGCTCACGGCCGCCGGACACGGCGCGGACCCGGCCGCGCCCGTTCCGGGCGGCCGGATGGCCTCCGCGATGTACCGGTTCGTACGGCACTATCGCGTCGCGGTCAGCCCGACCCGGCCCGCGTGCTGCCCGTACACCCCGAGCTGCTCCACCTATGCGGTCAAGGCGCTCCACCGCCACGGCGCGCTCCGCGGCAGCCGCCTGATCCTGGCGCGGCTGCTGCGCTGCCGGCCGGGTGCCGCCCGCCGCAGGGGCTCGTACGACCCGGTGCCGCCGCGGCGCGGCTGACCGCTGGACGGTCGGGAGATCAGGGGAACCCGTACCCGGAGAAGTCGGCGACGTGGACGTATCCGATGCGCTGGTAGAGGGCGTTGCTGGTGGGGTTGGCCGGGTCCGCGAACAGGACGACGTCCGTCGCGCCCGCGGTCAGCGCCGCCCTGCTCACCTCGGCCGTCACGGCACCCGCGTAGCCGCGGCGCCGGAGGGGGGCCGGGGTGTGGACGGGGTCCACCCGGACCATGCCGCCGACCATCGACGTCGAGCCCGCCATGGAGACGGGAACGCCGTCCGGGGTCTCCCAGAAGGTGAAGTGCTTGTCCGCGAAACGGGTACCGTCCCACGAGCCGGCGTCGATGGCGTCCACCGAGACATGCTCGCCGACGTCCACGCAGAACTCGCGGCACCAGCGCACGACGTGCTCATGGTCCTCCTCGCCCGCCGCCCGGCCCCGCCCCTGCGGGCGCGGCTGCGGCGGGGTGAGCGTGCCGAGGCGGTAAAGACGAGTCCGCCAGAAGGGGACGGGCGCTGCGCCGGTGTGCCGCTGCCAGGTCTCGGCGAACGCGGCGGCGGTTCGGCGGTCCGCGATGACGTCGGAAAGGGCGTGGCCGAGACGGGCGAGGTGAGCGGCGAGGGTGCCGGCCTGCTCGGCGAAGAGGGGCGTGAGGCCCAGTCGGCCGCGCGGCGTGCGGTAGAAGACGGCTCGGACCTCGCCTTCCGACTCCAGCCGGCCGAAGACGGCACCTCCGGCACCGTGTGCGTCCGCCCCGCGTGCTCGCAGTCTCTCGAGATCCGTCAGCGCCGTGTTGTGCAGGGCGGGGCGTGAACGCAGGAAATTACCGGCCCGGCCGAGGAAGTCGTCGATGTCTTCGGTGAGTTGCCAGTCGTCCGGGAGCATGCTCGATGATCCCGCAGGCGCCCGGCCCGGGGGAACACCGCCGTGGAGGCCACCGCCGGCCGGAACCGAGCGGCGCCGTACGCGAGTCATGAGGACGTATGCAACACGGCCACGTGATCGCAGGCCGCCCCGATCCGGGGCCGCCTCGGCCACCGGCCACCCCGATCACCGGAAAGCCTTCATGACCGCCTCCTTCAGTGACCAGCTCCTCACCCTGGCCCGGCCGAACCTCGCCTGGGTGTGCGAACAGCTCGACCTCTTCGACTCCCTGGTGCCCGCCGGCGTGGTGTCCTTCGACCGGGACGAGCCGTCCGTCACCCGCTCGGGCATCACCCTGCGCGCCCATGTCGTCGGCACCTACGCCCTGGACGGCACCTGGATGTGGGCCTGGGCCAACGACTCCTACCGGGACAGCCCCATCGCGGCCCGCTCCGGGGAGCTGCGCGAGCTGGGCGAGCGCGCCGGTGTCCCGGAGCTGACCGAGCCCATGCCGGACCTCAACCACTTCCCCGACCCGCGGCTGGCCGCCGACCACCTGCTGCTGATGTGCATGGGGCTGCTCGACGCCCGGGGCGGGGTGATCTGCGCCGTGAACGAACGCGGCCGGCTGTTCATGGTCGTCGACGACCCCGCCGTGCCCCGGGCCGAGCCGCGCCCCGCCCGGCTGACCACGGCCCTGCGCAACGGTGCCGCGCTGCTGCCCGGTCCGGCGCTGAAGCCGGTGCAGGGCTGGTTCGCCCGGCACGGAGTCGATCCGGTGTACGGACCGGGCCGGGTGGAGGGCGTACTCGACGGGGGTGACCGTGTCGTGGTGACCCTGGGCGACGAGGAGGTCACCGGCGTCGAGGTCACCGGGCCCGGCGGGGGCGCGCCCGGCTGCGGCACGGCCGGTGAGCAGGAACTGGACGGGGCGCGCCGCTCCCCCGACGCGCCGCACCGGACGTTCCCCCGGCCGCTGCTGGCCGTGGCGGCCCGGGAGATGGCCTTCTCGATCCTGCGGACGCGGGCGATGGTCCAGTACGCGGACGACCACCTCGCCTTCGACGGCCGCGCGCCCCTGTGGGACGAGCAGGCCGGGGAGCTGCGGTTCCCCGGCGGGGGCCTGAAGGCCCGCCGCCTCGGCTCGTACGACGCCGAGGAGGGCTGGTTCCGGTGGGCGCCGGACACGGAGGACATCCGCGACCGGTTCCGGCAGGCGGCCGGACTCGGTGCCGCGGAGGCCGAGGACCTGCCGGAGCTGTCCGGCGAGCGGCTCGACCTCACCGCGTACGGTCCGCGGGAGGCTGTCGCCGTCGCCCTGGCCCGCACCGCGGCGAACGTGGCGGGCCACACCTTCACCTCGCTCGGCAACCATTTCCTCGTGGTCACCGACGAGCGTCTTTCCGGCACCGGGACGATCGACCTCGACGCGGCCGTGACGGACATCCGCGGCGGCGCGAGCTGGCTCCAGGGGCTGGTGGAGCAGGAGACCCGCGACGAGACCATGCGGTCGCTGGCCCGGTCGTACTTCGAGCGGCTCGGACTGCAGGTGTGGCACTACGGGCAGCCCGACTTCATCAGCGGCGTGACGGGCCTGTACGAGGTGCGGGTGTACTTCGCGCCCGACGGCACCATCACCCACGTGGCACCCGGGATGGTGATGGGCGCCCCCCTGTGACGCGCGGACGGCTCCCGCTCGCTCGGCACGGCGGCGAGTGACGTCCGCCGCCGCGCCGAGCGCCCTTCCGTTCGCTCAGCGGATCCTCAGATCCGGATAACGATCCGGTCACCAAGTTGCGCCACTTCCCCCATTCGTGGGGTTTGTCCGCTTCCTGGCGTGGCCTGGGTCACAGTCAGTCGTCACTCCGCGTGATAAACCTTCCCGACCACCTGCCGGACGACACCCATGTCCGCGCAGGGGCGCTGAGCCGGCCGACCGCCGGTATGCAACTCCAGCAGTGTCCGGGGGATCGGAACCCGATCTGACGCCGAGAGCGGTGCAGGTCGGTATGGAGCGGAAAGGCGCACCACACATGACCTCAGTGCAGGTCGACAAGCACAGCAACGGCAAGGGCGACGGAGCCTCGGGAGGCGTTCCCGAGGAGGGTTACGAGCGCGGGCTCGGCAGCCGTCAGGTCCAGATGATCGCGATCGGCGGCGCCATCGGCGTAGGCCTCTTCCTGGGCGCGGGCGCGAACATCGAGAAGGCCGGCCCCAGCCTCATCCTCATGTACGCCCTCGCCGGCGTGATCGTGTTCTTCATCATGCGGGCGCTCGGCGAGCTGCTCCTGTACCGACCGGTGTCGGGCTCCTTCGCGGAGTACGCCCGCGAGTTCCTCGGCCCGTTCTTCGGATTCGTGACCGGGTGGACGTACTGGCTCATGTGGGTCGTCACCGGCATGGCCGAGCTGACAGCCGCGGCGATCTACGTGAACTACTGGTTCCCCGAGATTCCGCAGTGGGTCACCGCCCTGGTCTTCCTGGTCGTCCTCTACCTGGCCAACCTCATCTCGGTGAAGATCTTCGGCGAGATCGAGTTCTGGTTCTCGATGGTCAAGGTCACCGCCCTCGTCGGCATGATCGTGATCGGCCTCGGCGTCGTCACCCTCGGCTTCAGCCAGGCCGGTGACACCGCCGCGGTGTCCAACATCTGGGCCCACGACGGCATCTTCCCCAAGGGCATCGGCTCCAGCCTGATGACTCTGCAGGGCGTCATGTTCGCCTACCTCGCCGTCGAACTGGTCGGCGTCACCGCGGGCGAGTCGGAGAACCCGGAGAAGACCCTCCCCAAGGCCATCAACACGCTGCCGTGGCGGATCATCGTCTTCTACGTCGGCGCGCTCAGCGTGATCCTGATGGTGGTCAAGTGGACCGAGTTCGAGGCGGGCGTGAGCCCCTTCGTGGCGGCCTTCGCGAAGATCGGCATCCCGGCGGGCGCGGCGATCGTCAACTTCGTCGTCCTGACGGCCGCGCTGTCGTCCTGCAACTCCGGCATGTACTCCACGGGCCGCATGCTGCGGGGCCTGGCCGCCAACGCCGAGGCGCCGAAGGCGCTCGGGAAGCTGAGCTCCACCAAGACGCCGGCCATCGGCATCACCCTCTCCGCCGCCCTGATGGGCATCGGCGTGGTCCTCAACTACGTCGTCCCGGAGAAGGCCTTCGGTTACGTCACCTCGGTGGCCACCGCCGCCGGCATCTGGACCTGGCTGATGATCCTCGTCAGCCACATCCTCTACCGCCGCGCGGTCGTCGCCGGCCGCCTGCCGGCCTCGTCCTTCCCCGCCCCCGGCGGCACCGTGTGCAGCTGGATCGCCGTGGCGTTCCTGCTCATGGTGACCGTGCTCATCGCCATCGACCCCGACAGCCGCGTCTCGCTGTACGTGGGCGCCGGCTGGGCCGTGTGCCTGGCGATCGGCTGGGCGATCCTGAAGGCTCGCAGCCCGCACGTCACGGCCCGCGACGCGGACGGTGACGGAGGCAAGCCGCTGGAGACCGCGGGACGCCCGCGAGGCTGACCGCACCCTGATGAGGCGGGGCACCCCTGGCAACCGTGCCAGGGGTGCCCCGCCGACGTCGTAGGACCGCGGGCCTGGGCCGATCATCGACCCTGAGGAGCGCAGTGGTCCGCCGCTGGGTACGAGTGAGCGCATGATCGATGTGCTGCAGGCGGGACTGTGGGGGCTGGTGGCGGGGTCGGCGCTGCTGCTGGGGGCGGTGATCGGCTTCGGGCTGCGGGTACCGCCGACGGCGATCGCCCTGGTGATGGCGTTCGGCGCGGGGGTGCTGATCTCCGCGGTCTCCTTCGAGCTGGTCACCGAGGCCTACGATCAGGCCGGGCTGGCCCCGGCGGCGATCGGCACGATCGTCGGCGCGGGCGCCTACACCGTCGGCAACCTCTGGCTGGCCCGTCGCGGTGCCCGGCACCGCAAACGCTCCGGCCGCCACCAGGCGCACGCGCAGCCGTCCGAAGCGCAGCAGGGCGGCTCCGGACTGGCGCTGGCGCTCGGTGCGCTGCTGGACGGGGTGCCCGAGTCGGCCGTGATCGGGGTGAGCCTGCTGGACGGCGGCGCGGTCAGCCTGGTGACCGTGGCGGCCGTGTTCATCAGCAATGTCCCGGAAGGGCTGTCCAGCTCCGCCGGGATGAAGCGAGCGGGCCGCAGCAGGACGTACGTCTTCGGCGTGTGGGGCGCGATCGCCGCAGCCAGTACCGTGTCGGCCGTCCTCGGCTACACCGTCGTCGGCGCCTTCTCCCCTGCGGTGATCGCTGCCGTGACGGCGGTGGCGGCCGGAGCGATCCTGGCGATGATCGCCGACACGATGATCCCGGAAGCCTTCGAGGACGCCCACCTGGCCATCGGGCTGGTCACGGTCGGCGGCTTCCTCGTCTCCTTCGCCTTGTCCCATGCGTGAGCGGCGCGCGACCAGCGGCGGGGCCGCCTCCTCACCTCGGGAGGGCGACGCCTGGGTTCAGCCGGGACCGGCCGTGGTGAGGTGGGTGAGGACGCACCGCCAGCAGCCATCGCGGCGTACGAACACGTCCGTCACCCACTCGTCGGCGTCGAACCGCTGCCCGCGGTAGTACGCCGTGTTCGTCATCCGCCCGGTCACCACGGCCGTGTCACCCGAGTCACCGTGGACGCGGACGCGCGGCGTACCGACATGCCTCATCGAGGAGTGGGTCAGATCCCCCGAGCGGACGAGGGCGAGGAACTCGTCGCGCGTGCCGATGCCCCGCCCGGAGACGATCACCCAGTCATCCGTCACGAACGAGGCGATCAGGTCGGCGTCGTCGGAGACGATGGCCGCCGCCCAGTCCCGCTCACGGGCGATCAACTCCTCGGCCACGCGTCCGCTGTCCCTCATGTCCGCACACTATGGCGTCCACTGCGCACGGGCCACGACACGGTGGCGGCGTGTCGGCACACCCGATCCGGCAACGGCGCCCCGTCCGAGCCGGCCGGAGGACGCCGGCCGGCTCGGACGGGGCG
>NZ_MUND01000005.1 GCF_002154375.1 Streptomyces glaucescens
CGTACACGTGCGGGAACCGGGCGTCCCCGAGGGCACCCGGTTCCCGCACGTGTACGGTCCGCTCGACCGGGAGGCGGTGGTCCGGGTCCGCGAGATCGCCTGGGACGCGCGGGGCCGGGCCACGGGACTGCGGGACGCCGGCTGACGTCCCGCGCGGTCCGGTCCGCCCGCCGTCCCCTCGGTACCGCCGCGGTCACTCGGTGACTTCAAAGTGCCTTCTTCCACGAGTGGTCGGCCCGGCGCAGGATTCCTGGGGTCAGGCACCGCAGTCCTTCCCCCCGAGGAGACCCTCCCGTGTCCGCACTCCCATCCGCTTCGCACAGCGGCACCG
Organism: Streptomyces glaucescens; assembly: GCF_002154375.1. Taxonomy (GTDB): domain Bacteria; phylum Actinomycetota; class Actinomycetes; order Streptomycetales; family Streptomycetaceae; genus Streptomyces; species Streptomyces glaucescens. The sequence goes on from NZ_MUND01000005.1 coordinate 332, forward strand.
CACGCATGACCGGACGCGCCTGGGGCGTGCTGTTCGTGCTGTGCGGGGCGATCTTCCTGGAGGGCGTCGACGTGGCCATGCTCAATGTGGCCCTGCCGTCCATCCGGGCCGACCTGGGGCTGTCGACCGGCACGCTCCAGTGGGTCATGAGCGCCTACGTGCTCGGCTACGGCGGCTTCATGCTGCTCGGCGGTCGCGCCGCCGACCTGTTCGGGCGCCGCCGGATGTTCCTGTTCTGGCTGACCGTCTTCCTGCTCTTCTCCGGGCTGGGCGGCCTCGCCACCGAGGGCTGGATGCTGATCACCGCCCGGTTCGTCACCGGCGTCGCGGCGGCCTTCATGACCCCGGCCGGTCTGTCGATCATCACCACCTCCTTCCCGGAGGGCCCGCAGCGCAACAAGGCCCTGCTCGTCTACTCGGGCACCGCGGCCGGGGGTTTCTCCATCGGCCTGGTCGTCGGCGGCCTGCTGGCCTCGGCCGACTGGCGGTGGGTGTTCTTCGCGCCGGTGATCCTGTCGTCCGTCATCCTGGTCGCCGGTACCGCGCTCATCCCGAGGTCGGCCAGGCCGGACCGCGGCGGCCAGGGCATGGACGTGGCCGGTGCGGTCAGCGTGACGGCGGCCATCCTGCTCCTCGTCCTCGCCGTCGAGCGGGCGGGCCACGGTTCGGCGGGCGTGACGGCGCTGACCGCGGGAGCGAGCCTGCTGCTGTTCCTCGTCTTCGCGCTGATCGAGCGCAAGGCGGATTCGCCGCTGGTCCGCCTCGGCATCCTCCGCCGCGGGAACCTCGTCCGCGCCAACCTCGCCGGGCTGCTGTTCGCCGCCGGGTTCTTCGGCTTCCAGTTCGTCGTCGTGCTGTACCTGCAGGAACTGCGCGGCTGGTCGACCCTGGAGACCAGCTTCGCCATGATCGTGATCGGCGTCGACGCGATCCTGTCGCCGACGCTCACCCCGAAGCTGGTGGACAGGTTCGGCAACGCCAGGGTCATCCTCGGCGGACTGCTGCTGGCCGTGCTGTCCTACGCGCTGATGCTGCCGCTGGGCGCGGACTGGACGTACCCCATGATGTTCCCGAGCCTGATCATCCTGGGCCTCGCCTTCTCCCTGGCCTACGGCCCGCTGACCATCGTCGCCACCGACGGCGTCGAGGAGTCGGAACAGGGCGTCGCGGGCGGTCTGCTCTACACCTCCTTCCAGTTCGGCGCGGCCCTCGGCCTGTCGTCCGCCACGGCCGTGCTCACCGCGGCGACCGACGGCACGAGCGACCAGGCCCTGCTCGACGGCCACCGCGCGGCCCTGCTCGTTCCGCTGGCCGCCGCCGCGCTCGCCGCCCTGATCACCGCCTTCGGGCTGCGCGGGTCGTCCCGGACGGTGGCCGGGTCGGCTGCCGCGGCGACCGAGACAGCCCCGGAACCGGCCGGGTCCGGGCGCTGACCGCGGAATCCGCCGGGGAGCTGTACGCGAAAGGAAGCCCGGCCGGGGTCGTCCCGGCCGGGCGCTCCGCGTGCGCGGGGTGGTGGTCAGGGGGTGACCCGGTTGCCGCCGAAGGTCACCACGAGGCGGCCGTCGGAGGCGTACGACCAGTTCAGCGCGCCGGAGTAGGCGGCGCAGCGGGAGCCGTTGGTGCCGGACCAGAACTGGTTGGTGGAGTCGGCGTTGCCGATGATCCGGTCGTTGGTGCCGCTGCCGCTGCGGCAGGACGTGTTGCCGCGGAACACCGAGGTGCCGGCGTCGAAGTTGAAGTTGCGCTGGGCGTTGTCGACGCTGACGTTGTCCGAGACGGTCATCGAGCCCGGGTTGCTGTTGTACGTGAACCCGTGCTTGCCGTTGTCGTAGGCGATGCTGCGGCGGACGACGTGGTTGACGGGGATGTCCTCGCCGCCGAGCTTGTAGCCGTTGCGGTCGCCCGCGCCGGCCTGGGAGCCGTCGCTGAGGGTGCCGTTCTCGTAGGCGAGGGAGTCCTCGATGGTGACCGCGCCGATGGGGCCGGTGTCGGGCTTGGTGTAGAGGTCCCAGCCGTCGTCGATGTTGTTGTGGGCGACGGCGTACCGGAAGACGTTGCCGGGGCCGGAGGTCAGCTTGGCGGCGAAGCCGTCCGCGTCCTCACCGTCGGAGTCTGCGTTGTCGTGGGACTCCGCGCTGAGGATGAGGTTGTTCGACGGCCACTGGGAGGCGGGTGTCGTCGAGGCCATGCGGGAGAGCTGTAGGCCGGTGTCGCGGTTGTAGCGGGTGACGGTGCGCTCGACGACGTTGTTGCTGCCGCCGATGAAGATGCCGTTGTCACCCGCCCGTTCGACGGTGAGACCGGTGATGTGCCAGTAGGAGCCGTTGAGCGCGAGACCGCGGTTGGCCGGGTCCTCGGCCATCGCCGAGAAGTTCAGGACGGGCCGTTCACCGGGGTAGGCGGTCAGCTTGGTGCGGGCGCTCGCCGTGCCGTTGTTCGTCGGGGGGATCGTGACGGTCTGCGCGTAGGAGTACGTGCCGCCGCGGACGTAGATCGTCCCGCCGGGGGTGATCCGGCTGATCGCCGAGGTGAGGGTGGTGGGCGAGGTCTGGGTGCCGGCCGCGCCGTCCGTGCCGTTCGGGGCGACGTAGAGGACGCTGCCGGTGGTCGGGGGCGGGGTGGTGTCGCCGGTCGTCTCGACCTCGAGGTAGTCGATGTTCGGCAGGCCGCCCGAGGTGGTCGGGTTGAGCCGGATGGTGTTGCTCCCCGCGGCCAGCGAGACCGTGAGGGTCTTCGTCGACCAGGTGCTCCAGGCGCCGGTGCCCTCGAAGGACGGTGACCCGGCGGCGGTGCCGTTCACGGTGAGGGTGGCGGCGCGGGCGGTCGTCGTGCCGTTGGCGAAGCGGATCCGCAGGGTGGCGGTGCCGGCGGCCGGGGCGGACGCCGTGAACTGGACGTACGCGCCCGTGGCGTTGGTGGCGTTGCAGAAGCCGGTGCCGGAGTAGCCGGACCACTCGGACTCGATGGCGCCGGTGCAGACCGCGGGGGAGGCCTCCGCCTCGTAGCGGGCGGTGGCGGCCTGGGCCGTGGTGCCGGACAGCGCGACGAGGGTGCCGGCGAGGAGGCCCGCGGACGCGATGACGGGGAGGACTGGCCTCAGGGCTCGTCTCTGGTGCATCGGTTCGTCTCCAGGGGGTTGTCCGGCGACCTGCGGCGGAGCGGTTCGAGCGGGACGTTCCAGAACATGAACAGGGCGTGCGTGCGGGTGCCGCCGAGAGCCGGAAAGTGGCTGTTCCTCGGGACGGTAAGGGCTTGCTTTGGACGCGTCAATACGTTTCTATGTGATCCCAGTTCAGAGACATGAACGCGGAGGCGGTGACTGCCGTGCCTGGCGAGCCGCGCTTCCGCCTGTTCGCCCGCCGGGTGCCGGCCGCGTCGCCTGGGCCCCGCCCGCCTTCGCCCGCCGTCACGGCCCGGACGCCCCGGGTTCATGGAGGACCGGGAGCGGCGGCCCCACGGCCGGTCCGGTCCGCGTCGGCGGGCCGCCGCGGGCGTGGCTCACCGGCGCGCCGGGAGCCAGCCCTGCTGCACCGCGCGGACGCCCGCCTCGAAACGGCTGCGGGCGTCCAGCCGGTCCATCAGCTCGGAGGCGATCCGCCGGGCCGTGCGGTGGGACACCCCGAGCCGCTTGGCGATCGCCTCGTCCGTGTGGCCCTCGGCCAGCAGTCGCAGTGCCGCCGTCTGCTGGGCGGTCAGCCCGTGCGGATCCACGGGGACGACCTCGCCCAGCGGCTGCGCCGACTCCCAGGTGGTCTCGAACAGCGCGTACAGCAGGGTGAGCGTGCCCTGGCCGGTCAGCACCACCGCGCCCGCCGCCGTATCGTCACTGCTCACCGAGATCATCGCGATCCGCCGGTCCATCAGGATCATCCGGGTGGGCAGCGACGGCACCGTACGCACCTGCCCGCCCAGCCCCGCCAGCCAGGTGGCGTGCTCGACGGTGGGGCGGTGGCTGCGGACACTGTCCAGGTACAGGGTGCGCATCCGCACCCCGCGCTCCAGCAGATCCTGGTTGAGCGGCCGGGACGCGGCCATGTTCTCCGCGGTCTGCGGCCCGCCCGGCGCGAAGGCCAGGAACTCCTCGGTGACCTCGCGGGTCAGCACCGCCAGCCGGTCCCGGATCTGGTCCAGGCCGACCAGCTGCTCCACCCCCGGGTGACTGGTCGCCGGGCGCAGCTCGGCGTACTCGGAGATCAGCTGCGCCGCCGCCGCCCGGGAGGCCTCCAGGCGCTCCTGCTGGGCCGCCAGCTGCGCCTGCTGGCGTGCCATCAGGATCTCCATGCCGATGTCGGGGGAGACCGCGCGCAGCCGGCCCGCGTCCCCGGCGGCCGGCCGCACCAGCGCCAGCTCGCTCAAGGCGTCGAGGGCGTCGCGCACGTCCTCCTCCGGCACCCCCACGGCGGCGGCGAGATCGGCCACGCCGGCCGCCGGATGTCTCAGCATGGCGCGGTAGACGGTCTCCGCGGCTGAGTCGAGGCCAAGTGCGGTGAGCATGTGGTTCCCCCTGGTCCCTGCACAGAACATCCCCTACTTGCCGATGATCTTCGCAGAGCGGAGCCGCATCCTCACAGAGGGCTGGGTGAAGGAAGGACGGAACGGGCCTCGGCCCCAACAGGCCAGCCGGTAACGCCGATCGGGACCGGACCGGGTTGAGACGCTGGAGTGCATGTACCTCGTGCACGCCCATCTCGAGCTGCCGCCCGGTGCCCGACTCCCCGCGGACATCAAGGCGTTGGTGCGCTCGGCGATCGTCCCCGGCGACCGGGTCGAGCATGTCGCCGTCCACCCGCGCTCCCCGCACCGGCTCACCCTCGGCTTCTATCTGCTCGCCGCCGTGCTGGAGGAGGCCGAGGAACGGGCCGTACGGGTCTGCGAGCGGCTGCTGCGGGACGTGCCGCACCTGGGCGCGGCCCGGCTGACCGGGGCGGGCGTCCCGCTGCTGCCGCTGGCGTTCGCTCCCCAGCCGGTGGACTGAACCGGCCGTGGAAGGCGCGGAGCCGGCTGTCCCAGGGCGCGGAACCGGCCGCACCGGGCACCGAACCGGCCGCAGCGGACGCGGATCCGGCCGCCTGGACGCATTGGTCCAAGGCCCTTTCCGGCCATCCGGAAGCCCTTCCAACCCGCCTGAGCTGCGGGGATTCTAGTGATCACCGGCCGGACCGAGCGCCACCGCGGGGCGCGGGAACGGACGGGAATCCCCACGCACTTGACGCACCCATGGAAGGACGGATCCGCCATGCTCCGCACCCGTATCGCCCAGGCCGCCGCGGTCGCCACCCTCGCCCTCACCGCGCTGCTGGCCGCCCCGGCCGTCGCCGCTCAGCTCGGCGACGCGGACCAGGCCGCTCCGTCCGCCACCTACGCACTCCACGACGCCGGCTGGCAGCTCGCCCCGGCCGACGCCGGCTGGCAGTAGCACCGCCGCGCCCCCTCCCGGGGCGCCGCCCCCAGCCTCACCGCTCCCACACCTCTCCGCTCCCAGACTCTCAGCCCACACCGCCCCAGGGGGACCGAAAAGTGAAGAACGTCCGCAGAACCGGCCGCGGCATCGCTGGACTGCTCACCGCCGGCGCGCTCGGCGCCGGGCTGCTCACGGTGGCCACGACCACCGCCGCCGATGCGGCCACCACCTGCACCGGCGGGGTGAACATCTACGGCGTGCTCGACGACGGCAGGCTGACGTTCAGCGCCATCAACCCGGCCACCGGCAACCTCGCCAAGGTGCTCGTCGGACCCGACCTGGGCTTCGAGCCGAAGGCCATGGCCACCCTCAACTTCAACACCGTGCTGGTCACCTCCACCACCGGCGCCCTCTACCGCGTCGACGTGCGGACCAACAACACCAGCCTGGCCCTCATGACCGCCCCGGTGAAGATCGCCGACAGCGGCTGGACCCACGACAAGCTCACCTACGACGGTCACGGCCACCTCTACGGCACCACCGCCGCGGGCCTGCTGCTGCGCTACAACGTCACCGAGGACAAGCCGGCCGGCTCCCAGCACATCGGTGCCCGCACCGAGATCGACACCGGGTTCGTGCTGAAGACCCTCACCGCCACCGGTGACGACCGGCTCAGCGCGACCACCGACGACGGCCGGCTGCTCGACTACACGGTCTCCGGCGCGGGCGCCTGGAAGAGCAACCTCCTGAAAGCCGACGGCTGGTCCGGCTTCAACCAGCTCGTGTCGCCCGGCGGCGGCCTCTACTACGGCCGTCTCGCCACCGGCGCCATGTACTGGTACAAGGACGCCAACCCCACCGACGGCTCCGGCGCCGACATCTCGTACCACCTGGACGACCCGGTCAACACCAGCGGCTGGACGCAGAAGATGCTGTCCGCCCAGCCCGGCACCTACACCTGCACCACCTCGGTGACCACCGTCGACCGCGACAACATCGCCGAGGTCAAGGCCGCGGGCCGGCAGCTGATGAACGAGAAGGACGCCGCCTGGGCCACCTCCGCGCAGTGGTCCTGCCTGGAGAACCTGTGGGACCACGAGTCCAACTGGCGCTGGAACGCGACCAACCCGTCCTCCGGCGCGTACGGCATCCCGCAGTCGCTGCCCGCCTCCAAGATGGACAGCGCGGGTGACGACTGGAAGACCAACCCGCTCACCCAGATCCGCTGGGGCCTGAACTACATCGACGGCCGCTACGGCTCCCCGTGCAACGCGTGGAACTTCTGGCAGGCCAACAACTGGTACTAGATCCGACAGCGCCCCCTCCTGAAGGGCCCCGCCTCCCCGGCGGGGCCCTTCGGCGTTCGCCGGCGCTCTCCGTGGCCCAAAGAGGCCGTCCGCTCTCCCTGTCGGTCCGCCGCAAGATCGTTCAACGTCCGTGGCGCCCGATCCCGACTCCACCCGACCAAGGGAGCCAGTACCGTGCGCAAGACCGGCAGAATCCTCACCACCGCGGCCGTCTGCGTGACCGGCGCGCTCATCGCCGCCGCGCCGGCCGGGGCGGCACCGTACTGGCAGACGGTGACCACCGGACCCACCTGGGACTGCGCCCGCACGGTCGTGCACACCGCGAAGGCGGGGGTCGGCTTCCAGGCCTGCCTGGTGCGCAACGCCCACGACGACGCCCAGGTGGTGCTGGTGGTCATGAACAACTCGACGTCCGCCGTCACCGTCTCCGGCACCGTCACCTCCTTCGGCGCCGACGCGGGCTGTGGCTCGTACACCCTCGCCGTCGGCGAGCGCCGCGGCTGCTTCGGCACCACCGGACCGGTCCCGGACTGCGCGTACGGCGCGGGCACCGGGGACGGCACCGAGACGTACGGCGGCGGGGTCCGGCTGACGGTGAACGGGGTCGTCGACACGATGGACTCGCCCACGACCCCGTGCGTGCCCGCCGACTGGGCCTGAGCCGCACCCCGAACGACGTGAAAAAGGGTGGAGCCCCCTCACAGGAGGGGGCTCCACCCTGGTGCGGCCGGGGCCGGGGCGATCAGTCGACCGGCGAGATGAAGCCGGAGATGTCACCGGCGTTGACCGGGTTGTTGTTGGTCTTCCAGTTGAACGTGGTCCGCTTGACCATGTTGCTCTCGTTGCCGCCGACGGTGGTGATGTAGTCGCCGTCCACGGCCACGACCAGGTTCACGTGGTTGGCGGAGCCGCCGCCGGAGTAGCCGTAGACGACCGCGTCGCCGACCTTGGGGGCGGAGGTGTGCAGGGTGCCGTTGTTCTGGCCGTAGGTGTAGAAGCTGCCCGCGGCGGCGGTCAGGCCGCCGGTCTTGGCCCCGGCGTTCCACCAGACGTACTCGCCGAACTCGGCGCACCAGGCGCCCGGGTGGTAGAAGTTGAAGTCCCCGAAGCCCTTGCCGACCTGCGCGTTGGCGAACTTGGCGATCTTCTCGCCGGTGGTGGCCACCGGGACCGGCGGCACGTACGCGCAGTTGTTGCCGTACGCGGACAGCAGCGTCTGGGTCCAGCCGGAGGCGTCCACCGGGTCGTTCGGGTGGTAGGCGATGTCCGAGCCGTCGCCGTCGGTCGGGTCGACGTCGTGGTACCAGTACATGCCGCCGTTGGTCCGGCCGTAGTAGAGGCCGCCGCCGGGCGAGACCAGCGAGTCCACGGCGGACCAGCCGTCGCTCTTCAGCGTCGACCGCTTCCAGTTGCCGACCCCGCCGATCTTGTAGCTGTAGAGCTGGCCGCCCTCGGTGGAGGCGATGATCCGGTCGTCGCCCGCCGCGGCCATCGTCTTGAGCACGAAGCCGGTGTCGATGACGACGTGCTGCCCGATGTGCGCGGAGCCGGACGGCTTGGCCTGGGAGACCACGTACTGGTGGAGCTGCCCGGCGACCGTGCCGTAGAGGTGCCCGTAGCCGTCGTAGACCAGCTTGTCGAAGGTCCAGCCGCCGTCCCAGATCTTCACCGGCGCGTTCGCCAGGGTGAGGCTGGTGTTGTTGGTCTGGACGTCCACCCGGTAGAGGTCGCCGGCGGTCGACGTCACCAGGACGGTGTTGAAGTTCAGGGTCGCCATCGCCTTGGGCGTGAAGCCGAGGTCCGGTCCGACGAGGGTCTTCATCCGGTCGCCGGTGTTCGGCGCGATCTGGGTGTAGGTCAGCCGGCCGTCGGACAGCGTGCCGTACACCGACACGTCGCCGGTGCACTGCGCGGCGGCCTGGGCGGCACCGCCGGTCACGGTGACGAGCCCGAGGGACATCGCGCCCACGGCGAGGGCGGCGGAGGTGCGGCGGACGGCGTTGCTCAGCTTCACGGGTTCTCTCCTGCGGCATGGGAAGTCGAGCGGGCGAAGGCACGTCCCTGACCCGGACAGCTGCCCTGCAGGTGCAGCTGTGAGGGATGAGGCGGGTGTGTCGCCCGGTGGCGAGAACTACTTTCGCCGCAGGTCAGCGCGGTGAGAAGAGAGATCGACTGGCCGCAACCGGCCCTGGCCCGTTGCGTCCCGACGAACACTGGACACATACCCCCTAGGGGTATACGTTGGTGTGCGTGGGGCAGAGAGGAACACCAGCCCCCGCCGGACGGGATATGGGGAGAACGTCATGGACCACACCGCTCACCAGCACGAGCACCGGAACCACGCGGGCCACCAGCAGCACGGCCGCGGTCACGGGCACGGTCCGGCCTCCTGGAGCATGGCCGCCAAGGCGACCCTGCACTGCCTCACCGGCTGCGCCATCGGCGAGATCCTCGGCATGGTCATCGGCACCTGGCTGATGTGGGGCAACGCCCAGACCATGGCCCTCGCGATCGGCCTGGCGTTCCTCTTCGGCTACTCGTTCACCCTGTTCGCCGTCCGGCGGGCAGGACTGGACCTCAAGAGCGCCGTGAAGGTGGCCCTCGCCGCCGACACCGTCTCGATCGCGGTGATGGAACTGGTCGACAACACGATCATCGCCCTCACCCCCGGCGCGATGGACGCCCACCTGACCGACGGCCTCTTCTGGTACGCCCTGCTCGGCGGCTTCGCCGTCGCCTTCGTCCTCACCACCCCGGTCAACAAGTGGATGATCGGCCGCGGCAAGGGTCACGCGGTGGTCCACGCCTACCACTGACCCACCCGGCCCCCGGC
>NZ_MUND01000050.1 GCF_002154375.1 Streptomyces glaucescens
GGCTGTGTCCGCAAAGTCCCGTCTGCCCCGCGACGCCTGGCACGCACTCTCGCCGCGCCGGGCGAAGCCCCAAGTACATCCAGTACGAGGGACTCCGCCCGGCGCGCCGAGAGCACGCACCAGACGCCGCGGGGCCCGCCCTTCGGGCGGACGACGGGACTTTGCGGACACGACCTAGGGGGTGACGTCCGGCGGACGGGAGTGCGAGGACCGGGCCCAGGGGATGTCCGCCCGGCGGCGGAGGAGGACAATGGTGCTGATCCCGGACCTTAGCGGGGGGCCGGAGGCGGCACCATGACGTTCGTACAGCTCATCGACTGCAAGACGGCCCGGTTCGACGAGGTGAACCGGCTGATGGACAAGTGGGTCGAGCAGACCAAGGGGAAACGGACGGCGACGCACAACGTGATCGGGAAGGACCGGTCGGACGCGTCGCACTTCATCGAGATCGTGGAGTTCCCCTCCTACGAGGAGGCGATGCGCAATTCCCATCTGCCGGAGACGGACCGGATCTTCCGGGAGATGGTGGCCCTCTGCGACGAGATGCCGACGTTCACGGATCTGGACGTGGTGCGGGACGAGCAGCTGGCCACCTCCACGGTGCGGCGGTTCTTCGAGCTGCTGGCCACGCCCGGCGGGGAGCCGCCGCCGCTGGACGAGGTGATGTCGGAGCACTACCACGACCATGATCCGGCGAATGTGGAGGACGCGATCGGCATGGATCACGTCCGGCGCGGTATGCGGGTGTGGCGGGACGGCTTCGACTTCGAGTTCAGCATCGAGGACCTGATCGCCGAGGGCGACCGGGTGTGCGCCCGGTGGTACTGGAAGGGCCGGCACAAGGGCGAGTTCCTGGGCGTCCCGGCCACCGGGAGGGAGGTCTCGATGAGCGGGACGACGGTCTTCCGGTGCGGCGGGGACGGAAAGCTCGCCGAGGGCTGGTGGGAGTACGACCGGCTGGGGCTGATGGAGCAGCTGGGCGTCCTCGATGAGCTGGAGCGGTAGGAACGGAACGCGAGGCCCGCGAGGGGAGCACGGAGACCCGCGAGGGGAACGCGAAGACCCGCGAGGGGAAACGGGAAGGCCCGGCACCGTCAGGTGCCGGGCCTTCCTGCGAGGCGATGCGTCAGTGCGCGTGGCCGTGACCGTGGCCGTGGCCCGCGGCCGGCTCCTCCTCTTCCTTCTTCTCGACGACCAGGGTCTCGGTCGTGAGGAGGAGGGAGGCGATGGAGGCGGCGTTCTCCAGGGCGGAGCGGGTGACCTTCACCGGGTCGATGACGCCGGCCTTGACCAGGTCGCCGTACTCACCGGTGGCGGCGTTGAAGCCCTGGCCCTTGTCGAGCTCGGCGACCTTGGAGGTGATGACGTAACCCTCCAGGCCGGCGTTCTCGGCGATCCAGCGCAGCGGCTCGACGGCGGCCTTGCGGACGACGGAGACACCCGTGGCCTCGTCGCCGGTCTTGCCGAGGTTGTCCTCCAGCACCTTCACGGCGTGGACGAGCGCGGAGCCACCACCGGAGACGATGCCCTCCTCGACCGCGGCGCGGGTCGCGGAGATGGCGTCCTCCAGGCGGTGCTTCTTCTCCTTCAGCTCCACCTCGGTGGCGGCGCCGACCTTGATCACGCACACGCCGCCGGCCAGCTTCGCGAGGCGCTCCTGGAGCTTCTCGCGGTCCCAGTCGGAGTCGGTGTTCTCGATCTCGGCCTTGATCTGCGCGACGCGGCCCTGCACGTCCTCGGACTTGCCGGCGCCGTCGACGATCGTGGTGTCGTCCTTGGTGACGGTGACGCGGCGGGCGGAGCCGAGCACGTCGAGACCGACCTGGTCGAGCTTGAGGCCGACCTCCTCGGAGATGACCGTGGCGCCGGTGAGGACCGCCATGTCCTGGAGCATCGCCTTGCGGCGGTCGCCGAAGCCGGGGGCCTTCACCGCGGTGGCGTTGAAGGTGCCGCGGATCTTGTTGACGACGAGGGTGGACAGGGCCTCGCCCTCCACGTCCTCGGCGATGATCAGCAGCGGCTTGGAGGCGTTCGACTGGATGATCTTCTCCAGCAGCGGCAGGAGGTCCGCGATCGCGGAGATCTTGCCCTGGTGGATGAGGATGTACGGGTCGTCGAGGACGGCCTCCATGCGCTCCTGGTCCGTCACGAAGTACGGCGACAGGTAGCCCTTGTCGAAGGCCATGCCCTCGGTGAAGTCCAGCTCCAGACCGAAGGTGTTGGACTCCTCGACGGTGATGACACCGTCCTTGCCGACCTTGTCCATCGCCTCGGCGATCAGCTCGCCGACCTGCTGGTCCTGGGCGGACAGCGCGGCGACGGCGGCGATGTCGGACTTCTCGTCGATCGGGCGGGCGGTCGCCAGCAGGTCGTCGGAGACGGCCTTGACGGCGGCGTCGATGCCCTTCTTCAGGGCGGCCGGGGAGGCACCGGCGGCGACGTTCTTCAGACCCTCGCGGACCAGGGCCTGGGCCAGCACGGTGGCGGTGGTGGTGCCGTCACCCGCGATGTCGTTGGTCTTGGTCGCCACCTCCTTCACCAGCTGGGCGCCGAGGTTCTCGTACGGGTCCTCGACCTCGACCTCGCGGGCGATGGTGACACCGTCGTTGGTGATGGTGGGAGCGCCGAACTTCTTGTCGATGACGACGTTGCGGCCCTTGGGGCCGATCGTCACCTTGACCGTGTCGGCAAGCTTGTTGACGCCGCGCTCGAGGGCGCGACGGGCGTCCTCGTCGAACTTCAGGATCTTCGCCATGACAGCGTGAGCCCTCTCGAATGTGGGTGAAAGTGACTGCGCCCCGGACGCCCGGCTTCTCAGGGTCGCGGGGGCCAGGGGCGCAGTTGCAGAGCTATTGCGTCGAGGTGACGGCTTACTTCTCGATGATCGCGAGCACGTCGCGAGCCGAGAGGACGAGGTACTCCTCGTTGTTGTACTTCACCTCGGTGCCGCCGTACTTGCTGTAGAGCACGACGTCGCCGACCTTCACGTCGAGCTCGACGCGCTTGCCGTCCTCGACTCGGCCCGGGCCCACGGCCAGGACGACGCCCTCCTGGGGCTTCTCCTTGGCGGTGTCCGGAATGACCAGGCCAGAGGCCGTGGTCTGCTCGGCGTCCAGCGGCTGGACCACGATGCGGTCCTCGAGCGGCTTGATGGCAACCTTGGAGCTGGCGGTCGTCACGATCCGACCTCCCCCTTCGGAGATCTCACGGGGTTAACTGTCTGAGGTGGCGACCAGGTCGATCCGTCGTCGCGGGTGCCGGACCTGCCCGTCGCTTGTTTGGCACTCTCCAGGGGGGAGTGCCAGAGCCGAGACTATGACCGCGATTAGCACTCGGTCAAGCGGAGTGCCAATTGCCGCGCGGCGCGTCTGCCGGGTCCGGGGTGCGCGCCGGTTGTCCGCGCCGGGATCTGGCGCCCCCTCGCCGGTCGCCGCCACCCTCCGGGACGCCCGCTCCGGCCCTGAGCGGGCCTCGGCCTCCCGCGCCGGACGGGCCGCGGTCGTCAGAGGTAGTCGTCCAGCTTTCCGACCGTCAGTCCCTGCTCCTGGATGCGGCGCAGCAGGCGCACCGTCCGCTCCTTCAGGCTCGGCGTCAGGGTCTCCGTCGCCGGGACGGCGACGATGTCGCCGGGGTGGAGGCGGCGGGCCCCCTCGGTGAAGGTGAGGTCGGTGGTGGTCATGGTGGCGCGCCAGAGGACCACCGCGCGGATGCCGCAGTCCGCCGCCGCCCGCAGCGTGGTGGTGTCGTAGGTGCCGTAGGGCGGGCGGAAGAGGTGGGGGCGGACGCCGAAGCGGGCCCGGAGCTTGTGCTGCTGGCCGCAGATCTCGGCGCGCTGGCCGGCGTACGGCAGGCCGCGCAGGGCGGCGTGGTCGAGGGTGTGGTTCTGCAGGCCGGCGCCGACCGCGCGCAGGCGGGCGAAGTGGCCGTAGCCGGGTCCGGCGACGCTGTCGGTGAGGAACATGGTGACCGGCAGGCGCAGTTCGCGGACCAGGTCGACGAACCGGGGGTCCTTCTCGGCGCCGTCGTCGTAGGTGAGGAAGACGACCTTGTCGCGGGTGGGGACGCGGTCGACGACCGGCGGGAGGCCGGTCACGGGCGAGCCGGACCGCGCGGGCGGCCGCACGCTCGGGCTCGGGGGCGGCGGCAGCGGGGCGGTCAGGCCCCAGCGCAGGTGCGGCGGGGCGGACGGGGCCGTGCGGTGGGCGGCGGAGCCGGGCGCCCCGTCCTGGGCCGCCGCGCAGCCGGTCGCCAGGAGGAGCGGGAGGAGCAGGGTCCACGCGCCGGCCCGCCGCGCCCTCACAGGTAGTCCTCCAGGCGGGCCACGGCGTATCCCTCGGCGGTGACCTTGTCCAGGAACCGGCGGATCATGTCGGGCATGGTGCCCTTCCAGTCGTCCTTGCCGCGGAAGTGGCTGAGGACGATGTCGCCGGGGCGGATGCTGCGGTCCCACTCGCGGTACTCCCACCGGTCGACGAAGACCTCCTCGTTCCACAGCGGCACATGGGTGATCCCGCACATCTTGGCGGCGCGCAGGGTGTCCCGGTCGTAGTTGCCGAAGGGCGGCCGGAAGAGCAGCGGGCGCTTGCCGTAGCGCTTCTCGATGACGTCCTGCATGCCGCAGATCTCGCGCTTCTGGCGGGCGTAGGACAGGGCGGGCATGTAGGGGTGGTGGAGGGTGTGGTTGTTGAGCGGCGCTCCGCGGTCCTGCATGCGCTTGAAGTAGCCGTAGTCCTCCTTGACCAGGTAGTCGCTGAGGAATGCGGTGTACGGGATCCTCAGTTCGCTCATCATCCGCAGGAACGCCGGGTCCTTCTCGGCGCCGTCGTCG
>NZ_MUND01000500.1 GCF_002154375.1 Streptomyces glaucescens
TGAGCACGGCGACCCGGTCGGCGCAGGACTCCAGGCGGGTGCCGAGGAGGACCTGGACGTTGCGGCGGCGCAGTTCGGTGACCGTGTAGCGGCCCATCTCCTCGCCGACCTCCGGGAGGATGCGGTCCGAGGCCTCGACGAGGATCCACTTCAGGTCGTCGGGGGTGAGGTTGTGGTAGTACCGCGCGGTGTAGCGGGCCATGTCCTCCAGCTCGCCGAGCGCCTCCACGCCGGCGTAACCGCCGCCGACGAAGACGAAGGTGAGGGCGGCGTCGCGGATCGCCGGGTCGCGGGTGGAGGAGGCGATGTCCATCTGCTCGATGACGTGGTTGCGCAGCCCGATGGCCTCCTCGACGGTCTTGAAGCCGATGCCGTGGTCGGCGAGGCCGGGGACGGGGAGGGTGCGCGAGACGGAGCCGGGCGCGAGGACCAGTTCGTCGTAGGTCAGTTCCTCGGGGGGTGCGCCCTGTTCCTCGGTGGCGAGGGTGGTGACGGTGGCGGTGCGCTCGGCGTGCCGGACGGACCGTGCCTCGCCGACGACGACGCGGCAGTGCGGCAGGACGCGGCGCAGCGGGACGACGACATGGCGGGGGGAGATGGAGCCGGCGGCCGCTTCGGGGAGGAACGGCTGATACGTCATGTACGGCTCCGGGGTGACGACCGTGATCTCCGCCTCGCCGCGCCGGAGTTCCTGTCTCAGCTTCCGCTGGAGACGCAGGGCCGTGTACATCCCGACGTAGCCGCCGCCGACAACGAGAATGCGCGCACGTTCCTTCACCATCCCATGACGCACCCGGCGCCTGCGTTTGTCCACAGCCCCGGCAATTTGTGTGACGGCACGGCCGGTACGCGCGGGGTTGGCCGAATCACCGGCGGGCGGGGAAGCGCCGCAGGTCAGGGGGCGTGAGCCGGGTGGCATAGGGGGGTGGAATCGGGACGTATACGACCCGTACTCCGATCGGGGGGCGCTCTGTGCGGAACCTGCCCCTTCTGAATTGACTGTCTCTCAACTATGTTCGTCTCTCGACGGGGTGTAGGGGGATGCTGCCTCTCGGGTCCGCGACGGGCGGGCTCGACCGGCTGGCTCACGACACGAGCCGGTTCCACCCGCCGCTCCGGCAACCAATGGCGGGGAGAGTCTCCGGGGGGAGACGTCATTACCGGGGGATTTGTTATGCACATTCAGGACTCTCGTTGGGCTTCCGCGTCGGCCATCGCACCCGGCGGCGCGGTCGGAGCGGCGGTGGGCAACGGACGCGGGGACGGTGCGCGGACCACACCGCTGCGCGTGGACGCACAGCGCAACCTTGAGCACGTACTGCGCGCGGCGCGCGAAGTCTTCGGCGAGCTGGGATACGGCGCGCCGATGGAGGACGTGGCGCGGCGCGCCCGGGTCGGCGTCGGCACGGTGTACCGGCGCTTCCCGAGCAAGGACGTCCTGGTCCGGCGGATAGCCGAGGAGGAGACCTCCCGGCTGACCGACCAGGCACGGGCGGCGCTCGGGCAGGAGGACGAGCCGTGGTCGGCGCTGTCCCGCTTCCTGCGGACGTCGGTGGCCTCGGGTGCGGGGCGGCTGCTGCCGCCCCAGGTGCTGCGGGTCGGCGTCGCCGAGGACGACGGCGACGGGCCGGACGAGGCGCGGGTCCCGCAGCAGCGGACCCAGCCGGGCGGCGGCGAACTGCGGCTGGTGGCGGAGCAGTCGGCCGCCGTGGACGACGCGGGCGCGGCGGCGCTGCTCGACGTGGTGGGCCAGCTCGTGGAGCGGGCCCGCGCGGCGGGCGAGTTGCGGCCGGATGTGTCGGTGTCGGACGTCCTGCTGGTGATCGCGACGGCGGCGCCCTCGCTGCCGGACGCGGCGCAGCAGGCGGCGGCCTCGGCGCGACTGCTCGACATCCTGCTGGAGGGGCTGCGGTCGCGGCCGGCGTGACGGTCGCCTCCGGTGGCTCTGGGTGAGGGGGCGTGGGTGCCGTGGTGCCCGCGCCCTTCCTCGTTCCCCCGCACTCCGGTCTGGACGGTCCAGGCATCTCCGCCGTACCGCTGAACGTCGCGTCCGGTGGCGTCATGTGAGGCTTCCCCGAACGGGTGACGGTCAGTGCCGCGCCGTGGCAAGTCCCCTCGGACGAGTGGATGGCTCCTCCTACCGGGGCGCGGCCGAAAGCCGGTATGGCACCCTGACCCGATGGTCGGGACGGGTCGGGCTGGCGGCGGGGGCTTTCCGCGATGAGCGTTGACGGGCGGGACGAGTCACTGGGCGACGGTGACCCGGAGGCCGACGGCCGGGTTCCACCCCAGGGGTCCGGCCAGGGCGCACGCGCCGGCCGCCCGCCGTCCGACCGCTCTTCGTCCGACCGCCCGTCGTCCGGTCATCCGTCGTTTGGCCACCCTTCGTCCGGTCATCCGTCGTCCGGTCATCCGTCGGCGGGCCTCCGTCCCTCGGGGGCCGTGCCGGCGCAGCGCGACCGGCGCGACGACAGCGGGGTCCTGCCGCCACCGCGCGAACTGCCGTGCTCCGACGCCGAACTCATCGACCGGATGCGGTCCGGCGACGACACGGCGTACGGGGAGCTGTACCGGCGCCACGCGGACGCCGTGCGCCGCTACGCGCGCACTTGCTGCCGTGACGCCCACACCGCCGACGACCTCACCGCCGAGGTGTTCGCCCGGATGCTCCAGGCGGTGCGCGGCGGCTCCGGGCCCGACCATGCCGTCCGCGCCTACCTGCTGACCAGTGTCCGCCGCGTCGCCGCGACCTGGATCAGCTCCGCCAGACGCGAGCAGCTCGTCGACGACTTCGCACTGTTCGCCGCCCAGGCCGCGAGGGGGTCCGAGGCGTCCGACACCGACACCGTCAACCCGGGCGCCGACGTACGGGCCATGCACGAGGCCGAGCAGTCGCTGGCCATGCGGGCGTTCCGTTCCCTGCCCGAGCGCTGGCAGGCCGTGCTGTGGCACACCGAGGTCGAGGACGAGTCGCCGAGCGAGGTCGCCCCACTCTTCGGGCTCGACGCCAACGGCACACGCGTGCTCGCCAGCCGCGCCCGCGAAGGACTCCGGCAGGCCTACCTCCAGGCCCATGTCAGCACCACCCTCGCCACCGACGGGGAGTGCGCCCGCTACGCCGACCAGCTCGGCACCTACGCCCGCCGCAAACTGCGCACCCGCGCGGAGCGGGGCCTGCGCAAGCACCTGGAGGAGTGCGCCAGGTGCTTGCGCAGGCCCC
>NZ_MUND01000501.1 GCF_002154375.1 Streptomyces glaucescens
GCCGCCGTGGGCTCCCCGGGCACGGGTGCCGTCGCGCTCATGGCGACCGTGGGTTCGCCCGCCCCGGCCGCGTCCCCGGCCCGCTCCACGGCGGCCTCCACGCGCGCGTACCGGGACAGTCGCGGGGCCCGGCCGCCGGGGCTGCCGGGCCGCAGCTCGTACGACGCCCGCTCCCCCACCAGCGTCCGCCGCTCCGCGTTGTACGCGTCCGACAGCAGCGCCTCCAGGGGCACCTCGGCGGCGTCGCCGTACCAGGCCTCCCGGTCGGCCATGGCGAGCTTGCAGCCCTCGACGAGCAGGTGGACGTAGTCGGCCGAGCCGTACGCGGGCAGCTCGGGCGGGAGCAGGGCGAGCTGCTGGAGGAGGACGGGGCCCTGGCTCCAGGGGCCGGCCTTGCACACGGTCCAGCCGTTCCAGTCGTAGGTGGCCGGCGCCTCGTAGGAGGCCGACCAGGCGGCGAGGTCGTCGCCGGTGAGGGTGCCGGTGTGGCGCTCGCCGCTGGTGTCCAGGGTGGGACGGCTCGCCTGCCGTATCAGGGCCTCGGCGATGAAGCCGGTGCGCCACACCTCGCGCGCGGCCTCGATCTGCGCCTCCCGGTCCCCGGCACGGGCGACCTCGGCCAGGAGCCGCTTCCAGGTGGCGGCGAGGGCGGGGTTGCGCAGCAGCTCCCCGGTCCGGGGCGCCTTCCCGCCGGGCAGGTAGACCTCCGCGGACGAGGTCCATTCCGTCTCGAAGAGTTCCCGTACGGTCTCCACGGTCGCGCCGACGTTGTCGACGGGCGCGTGGCCGTGCTCGGCGTAGCCGATGGCGTACTTCAGGACGTCGGCCGGCGACTTGGTGCCGTGGTCCCGCAGCAGCAGCATCCAGGCGTCGAACGCGCCGGGCACGGCGGCGGCGAGCGGCCCGGTGCCGGGCACGAGGTCCAGGCCGAGTCCCCGGTAGTGGGCGACCGTCGCCCCGGCCGGCGCGACGCCCTGCCCGCACAGCACCCTTGCCTCGCCGCCCGCGGGGGCGAGCAGGATGGGCACTTCTCCGGCGGGCCCGTTGAGGTGCGGTTCGACGACGTGCAGCACGAACGCGCCCGCCACGGCCGCGTCGTACGCGTTCCCGCCGTCCTCCAGCACGGCCATCGCCGACTGGGACGCCAGCCAGTGGGTGGAGGACACCATGCCGAAGGTGCCCTGAAGGGTGGGTCGGGTGGTGAACATACGGCTTCACACCTCGCTGTCCGCAAAGTCGGGGTCAGGATCCCGGTCACCTGACCCGCCGCAGGCTATCGATCACGCCGCTCCGGCGGGGCGTTCCGCACCTGCCGGCCGCGCCCGGAGAGCCACCCGCCGCGACAGACATATCAGGCATACAGCGCGCCCCTGGTGAGGCTGAGTCACCGCGCGGGCACGGAGCGAGTTGGCACTTCCGCACCACAGGGACTCGTGTGACACTGTCGTCCCGTCCGCAGTGCGGACTCCCTTCCGCACCGACCCCCACGAGAAGTGCGCCGTGCGTTCTCTTCCCCTGCCGCTCGCCCTCGCCGCGCGCCTGACCCCGGTCGCGGTGCTCGCCTGTGCGGGCTGGGCGCTCTCGTCCGGCCCCGAGGCGACCACCGCCGCCGAGGGCAAGGCACCGCGCGAGACCGGGACCCGGTCCGCGTCCGCCCCGTCCACCACGGCGGTGCCGCAGACGTACACCGCGGCCCCGGCGCCGTGCGCCGTCCTGCCCGAGCCGACGATCACCTCGCTGGTGCCGGGGGCGCGGACGGCCGGGAAGGAGATCCCGTCCACGGACACCTCGGTGCGCCGCACCTGCTCCTGGAACGCCCTCAAGGGCTACGACTACCGCTGGCTGGACGTGTCCTTCGAGATCGGTGACTCGGACGAGGAGGCGGAGCGGCAGTACGAGGAACGCCAGGCGGAGAAGAGCGGCGGCGGTCCGGTGCCGGGGCTGGGCGACGCGGCGTACTCCGTCGTGAACCTCACCACCGAGGACGGTCAGGAGACCCGCGAGGGCGTGGTGCTGGTCCGCGCGGCCAACGCGCTGGTGACGGTGACATACAACGGCTCCGATTTCGAGAGCAAGTCGGCACCCGCCACCGACGAGATCAACCAGGGTGCCATCAAGGCCGCCAAGGCGGCGGTGGCCGCGCTGGAGGAGAGCGGCACGAGCTGACCGGCTCGGCCCGCTGCGGCCCTCCCCCCGCCTCAGCCGCCGGCCGGTTCCCGCTCCCGCAGCGGCAGCATCAGCGCCACGTACAGCAGCAGCGAGGCGCCGAGGCCGACCGCCCAGCCGTAGTCGGCGAGCGGTTTGAGGAACGGGACGAGCCCGTCCGCCGGGAACGGCCCCGACGTCACCCCGTCCGCGCCGGTCGTCGAGTACGAGCCGCCCACCGCCAGCAGGCCGCCGACGGCGAAGGCCACGAGGGCCCGCCAGTTCCAGCCGCCGGTGTACCAGTAGCGCCCGCCGGGCGTGTACAGGTCCGCGAGGTGGAGCACGGTGCGGCGGACGATCCAGTAGTCGGCGATGAGGATGCCCGCGACGGTGCCCAGCAGCCCGCCGACCACGCCGAGCCAGGTGAAGATGTAGAACTCGGGCGTGGAGATCAGCTCCCACGGGAAGATGAGGATGCCGACGACGCCGGTGATCAGCGCGCCGGTGCGGAAGGTGATGAACTTCGGCGCCAGGTTGGCGAGGTCGTACGCGGGTGAGACGACGTTCGCGGCGATGTTCACGGACACGGTCGCGACCAGCACGGTGATGAGCGCGAAGAGCAGCCCGAAGGCGTTGTCGGCCTGGGCGGCGAGGGCGACCGGGTCCCAGATGGGCGTGCCGTGAACCACCTCGCTGCCGGAGGTGACCAGCACGGCGAGGATCGCGAAGAGCGTCATGGTGGTGGGCAGTCCGAGGGCCTGCCCCCAGGTCTGTGCCTTCTGGCTGGCGCCGAAGCGGGTGAAGTCGGGGATGTTCAGCGACAGCGTCGCCCAGAAGCCGATCATGCCCATCAGGGACGGGAAGAAGACCGGCCAGAAGTCGGGGCCCCAGCCCAGCCGGGAAGGCTGCGAGAGCAGCGCGCCGAAGCCGTCGGCCTGGACGGCGATCCAGATCAGCAGCACGAACGCGCCGACGAGGACGAACGGCGCCGCCCAGTTCTCGAAGTGCCGCAGGAAGTCCATGCCGCGGAGGATGATCGCGATCTGCACGGCCCAGAAGAGCAGGAAGCACAGCCACAGCGGCCACGGGTTCCCGGCGATCCGCCCGGCGTTCCCCCACTCGCCGCCGGTCAGCTTGGAGCCGAGCGCGAAGATGCCGCTGCCGCCGATCCAGGTCTGGATGCCGAACCAGCCGCAGGCGACGGCCGCGCGGATCAGCGCCGGGACGTTGGCGCCGCGCAGCCCGAAGGAGGCGCGGGCGAGGACCGGGAAGGGGATGCCGTACTTGGGTCCGGCGTGCCCGGTGGCGAGCATCGGCAGCAGCACGATGACGTTGGCGAGCGCGATGGTGAACACCGCCTGCTTCCAGTCCATGCCGAGCGCGACCAGGCCGGAGGCGAGGGTCCAGCTGGGGATGCAGTGCGCCATGGAGATCCACAGCGCGGCGAAGTTGTACGTCGTCCAGCGGCGCTCGGCGACCGGGACGGGACGCAGGTCCTCGTTGGCGAAGGGGCTGTCGGCGGGGAAGGCCTCGGGGGCCAGTTCTATCCGGGCGGGTGACCCCGGGGGAACGGTTTCGGTCATGGCAGGCCAATCGGCATGAGGGGACGGGAGAGGCCGTGCGGGGGCGTCGGCCCCTCCCCGGGGACGGCGGGGAGGGGAGACCGGGTGTGGGGGTCGGATCGGTGAACCGCGGCCGGTGGGTCAGGAGTTGACGGCGGGGATGACGTGCGTGCCGTACGCGTCGATCGTGGCCTCCTGCGCGTCGTGCATGTCGTACAGGGCGAACTGGTCCACGCCCAGCTCGCGGAGCGTCCTCAGCTTCTCGATGTGCGCGGAGACCGGGCCGAGGAGGCAGAAGCGGTCGACGATCTCGTCGGGCACGAAGTCGGTGGACGGGTTCCCGGCCCGCCCGTGGTGGCTGTAGTCGTAGCCGTGCCGTCCCTTGATGTACGCGGTGAGCGCCTCCGGCACCAGGCCGGAGTGTTCCCCGTACCGGCTCACCAGGTCCGCGACGTGATTGCCGACCATGCCTCCGAACCAGCGGCACTGCTCACGGGCGTGGGCCAGGTCGTCGCCCACGTAGGCGGGGGCGGCGACGCAGATCGTGACGGACGCGGGGTCGCGGCCGGCCTGTTCGGCGGCGTCGCGCACCGCCCTGACCATCCACTCGGTCAGGAACGGGTCGGCCAGCTGGAGGATGAACCCGTCCGCCTTCCGCCCGGCCAGGGCGAGGGCCTTGGGACCGTACGCCGCCATCCACACCGGGAGCCGGCCGTTCCTGATCCAGGGGATCCGGACGGGGTTGCCGTCGATGACCGCCTCGCGGCCCTCGGCCAGGTCGCGGATGACGTCCACCGCCTCGCCGAGCCGCGCGAGGGTGTTGGGCTTGCGCCCGGCGACCCGCATCGCCGAGTCGCCGCGGCCGATGCCGCACACCGTGCGGTTGCCGAACATGTCGTTGAGGGTGGCGAAGGTGGAGGCGGTGACCTCCCAGGTGCGGGTGCCCGGGTTGGTGACCATCGGGCCGACCTTCAGCTTCTGGGTGTTGGCCAGGATCTGGCTGTAGATCACGAACGGTTCCTGCCACAGCACGGCGGAGTCGAAGGTCCAGCCGTGGCGGAAGCCGTTGCGTTCGGCGCGTTTCATCAGGCTGACGACACGCGATGCGGGCGGGTCGGTCTGGAGGACGAGTCCGAAGTCCATGGGCGTCTCCCCTAGCTGAGGTACTGACAGGTGGAGCGCGGGGTGTAGACGCCGTGTCCGGAGCGCCCGGTGTAGGCGCGCTCGGTGATCACGGGCACTCCGCGGGAGAGCACGGTCTCGACGCGCCCGGTGACGCGTGTGCCCTCGTAGGCCGAGTAGTCGACGTTCATGTGGTGCGTGTCGGCGGAGATGACCTGCTCGGCGTGCGGGTCGTAGATGACGAGGTCGGCGTCGGCGCCCGGGGCGATGGTGCCCTTCTTCGGGTACATGCCGAACATCCGGGCCGGGGTGGCGCAGGCGATCTCGATCCAGCGGCGGCGGGAGATGTGCCCGTCGAGGACGGCCTGGTGGAGCAGGTCCATGCGGTTCTCCACTCCCGGCAGCCCGTTGGGGATCTTGGAGAAGTCGCCGCGGCCCAGTTCCTTCTGGCCGGTGAAGCAGAAGGGGCAGTGGTCGGTGGAGACGACCTGGAGGTCGTTCGTGCGCAGGCCCCGCCAGAGTTTCGCCTGGTGCTCGCGGGGCCGCAGCGGCGTGCTGCACACGTACTTGGCGCCCTCGAAGTCCGGCTCGGCGAGGTTGTCGGTCGACAGGAACAGATACTGCGGGCAGGTCTCGCCGAAGACGTTCAGGCCCTCGTCGCGCGCCCGGGCGAGTTCCGTGACCGCCTCCATCGCCGAGACGTGCACGACGTACAGGGGTGCGCCCGCGACCTGGGCGAGCCGGATGGCGCGGTGCGTGGCCTCGGCTTCCAGCAGCGCCTTGCGGACCTCCCCGTGGTGGCGCGGGTCGGTCTCGCCCCGGGCGAGGGCCTGCTCGACGAGGACGTCGATCGCGATGCCGTTCTCGGCGTGCATCATGATCAGGCCGCCGTTCTCGGCGGAGCGCTGCATGGCGCGCAGGATCTGCCCGTCGTCGGAGTAGAAGACCCCGGGATACGCCATGAACTGCTTGAACGAGGTCACGCCCTCCTCGATGAGGAGGTCCATCTCCTTGAGCGTCTCCTCGTTCACATCGGAGACGATCATGTGGAAGCCGTAGTCGATCGCGCAGTTGCCCTCCGCCTTGGCGTGCCAGGCGTCCAGGCCCTCGCGCAGCCCGTGCCCGACGCTCTGCACGGCGAAATCGACGATGGTGGTGGTGCCGCCCCAGGCGGCGGCCCGGGTGCCGGTCTCGAAGGTGTCGGAGGCGAAGGTGCCGCCGAAGGGCAGCTCCATGTGGGTGTGGACGTCGACACCGCCCGGGATGACGTACTTCCCGGTGGCGTCGATGGTCCGGTCGGCCGTCCATGCCTCGGCGGCGGGGGTGCCGGTGGCGGCGAGGGCGGCGATGCGGGTGTCCTCGACGAGGACGTCGGCGTGGATCTCGTCGGCGGCGGTGATGACGAGGCCGCCGCGGATGAGGGTACGGCTGCTCATGTCTGGGTCGCTCCTCGCTGTAGGTACGTGGCGGTTGCCGGTGGCCGGCCGCGCGGTTCCCCGCGCCCCTGAGGACCTTGCCCCTGCCCGTGTGTCAGGGCGCTGTCAGCGGGTCGTAGGCCCCCGGCACCCGGTCCCGGTAGAACTGCCAGCGGTCGCGGACCTCGCGCAGCTTGGCCGTGTCCAGGTCGCGGACGACCAGTTCGGGTTCCTTGTCGCTCGCGACCTCGCCGACGAACCGGGCCTCCGGGTCGACGAAGTACGACGTGCCGTAGAAGTCGTTGTCGCCGTACTCCTCGACGCCCACCCGGTTGATCGCGCCGATGAAGTACTCGTTGGCGACGGCCGCCGCCGGCTGTTCCAGCTGCCAGAGGTAGCCGGACAGGCCCCGGGAGGTGGCCGACGGGTTGAAGACGAGTTCGGCGCCCGCGAGGCCCAGGGCCCGCCAGCCCTCCGGGAAGTGGCGGTCGTAGCAGATGTACACGCCGATCCGGCCCGCGGCGGTGTCGAAGACGGGCCAGCCGGAGTTGCCGGGCCGGAAGTAGAACTTCTCCCAGAAGCCGTTGATCTGCGGGATGTGGTGCTTGCGGTACTTGCCGAGGTAGGAGCCGTCCGCGTCGATCACGGCGGCGGTGTTGTAGAGGACGCCGGGCTGTTCCTCCTCGTACATCGGCAGGACGAGGACGATGCCCAGCTCGCGGGCGAGGGCCTGGAAGCGGCGGACGACCGGGCCGTCCGGGATCTTCTCCGCGTAGGCGTAGAAGGCGGGGTCCTGGACCTGGCAGAAGTACGGTCCGTAGAACAGCTCCTGGAAGCAGAGGACGTGGGCGCCCTGCGCGGCGGCGTCGCGGGCCGCCTGTTCGTGCGTCCGGATCATCGACTCCTTGTCGCCGGTCCAGGCGGTCTGGAAGACGGCGGCGCGGATCACTCGGCTCATCGGGACCTCCGGTCGCTGCGGTGGCTCGGTGTGCCGTGAGCGTAGGAAGCCGCGGAGCCCGCTTCGACGGGCAGCGTGTCACGTCCGCGGGCGGGCGGCGTGCCACCGTGTCACGCTGCGGAGGAGCCATGTTTCACCGCCGTTTTCCCAGGTGGTCGCTTGTTTCACCGGTGTTGCGCGTCATGTGCGAGGAGTGCGATGTGCACGGAGGCGGCCTGCTCGAAGTCGTCGAGGTCGACGCCGAGGCGGGTCTGTATCGCCTCCAGGCGGCGGTAGAGCGCGGGCCGGGAGACGTGGTGGAGCTGGGCGGTGCGGGACTTGTTGCGGCCGGTGGCGAGGTAGGTGCGCAGGACCGCCAGCAGGGCGTCGTCACCGGCGCCGAGCAGTCCGTCCAGCTCCCGCTCGGCGAAGGACTGCACCTGCGGATCGTCCCGCAGCAGCCGGATCAGGCCCCGGAGGTGGACGTCCCTCAGGCGGACGACCGCCGGCAGGTCCAGGGCGGCCGGGGAACCGGCCACGGCGTCCGCGACGTGCCGGGCCTCGCGCAGCCCGGCGGGTACGTCGTCCCAGTCGGTGCGGGCGTCGGCGGCGGCCACCACGGCGGTACGGGTCTCCTGGCGCAGCCGGGCGGCGAAGTGCTCGGTGAGCGCGGTGGCGTCCTGGTCGCGGGCGAGGCTGAGCAGGACGGCGGCCGCGCCGTCGGCGAGTGCGGCGGCCAGCCCGGGCAGGCCCAGCAGCCGCAGGGTGCTCTCCAGCCGGGCCGGGTCGCCGTCGCGGACGACGAGCGGGACGAAGGTGCGCCGGCCCACGGGCAGTCCGGCGGCCCGCGCCCGGGGCAGCAGTTGCCGGGCCGGCACGGCCCCGGCGACCAGGTCGGTGAGCAGGCTCCGCGCGGACTGCTCCTCCCAGCCGTGCGCGGCGCCGCCCAGCAGCCGGTGCAGGACCAGCGCCTCGGCGGCCCGGTCGGCGAGCAGCCGGCCGGCGGCCCGCTCGCCCCGGTGGCCGCACAGCACGATCCGCCCCCAGCGTTCGCCGCGCCCGCCGAGTTCGGCGCGGATCCAGCCGTCGCCCTCCGATGCGCCGGCCTGCCGGGCGATGCGCTCCCAGTCGCGCAGCACGTCGTCCACCGCTGGGCGTTCGCCGGCGGTGGCCAGTACGCGGTGGGCGAGGTTGGTGACGACGACGGGGCAGCCGCTGTGCCGGGCGATCTCGTCGAGGAGCCGTTGCAGCGGAGCTCCGGCGGTGATCAGCGCGGTGAGTGCGGTGCGCACGGTCTCGGAGAGGCTGACCGCGGCGAACTTGTGCCGCACCAGCCGGGACTGGACCTCCTCGGTGAGCTGGGCGAACGGGAACGGCCGGTGCAGGACGACCAGCGGCAGCCCGCACCGCTCGGCGGTCCGGCACATCGCGCGCGGCGGCGCGGGGAAGGCGCGGCCCAGTCCGAGGACGACGGCCGCGGCCTCCGCGCGGTGCAGGGAGCGGATGTACTCGGCCTGCTTGGCCTCGTCGCCGACGAGCAGCACCCCGGTGGTGAGGACCATCTCGCCGCCGCTGAGCATCACCCCGACGTCGGGGGCCTCGGCGACATGGACCCAGCGCACCGGGCGGTCGAGCCGGTCGGCGCCCGCCACCACCTCGGGCTCGCCGGCGAGCACCCGCTCCAGGGTGAGCACCTGGCGCACCGACAGGGCGGCCGGCGGCGTCGGGCTGGCGGTCATGGCGGGTCCCCTGTCTCCTCGGCGGCTAGGCGATGCTCCGCAGGGCGCCTTCGAGGATCTCGGCGCCCTCCTCGGCCTCGGCGACCGTGAGGGACAGCGGCGGGGCGATCCGCAGGGCGCTGGTGCTGTGCCCGCCGCCCTTGCCGATGAGCAGGCCGCCCTCGCGGGCCGCCTCCAGTACGGCCGCCGCGGCCTCGGGCGCCGCCTCGTCGGTGCCGGGCTTCGTCAGCTCGATGCCGATCATCAGTCCGCGCCCGCGCACCTCCCGTACGGCCGGGATCTGCGCGGCGGCGGCCCGCAGGCGTTCGATGAGCAGTCCGCCGACCCGCCGGGCGTTGCCCTGGAGGTCGTGTTCCAGCAGGTAGGTGAGGTTGGCGAGGCCCGCGGCCATGGTGACCTGGGTGCCGCCGAACGTGGAGATGCTGTTGGCGTCCAGGCAGTTCATGATCTCGGAGCGGGCGATGACGCCGCCGACGGACATGCCGTTGCCGATGCCCTTGGCGAAGGTGACGATGTCCGGCGGGCCGCTGCGGCCGTGCGCCTGCCAGCCCCAGAAGTGCTCGCCGGTGCGGCCCCACCCGGTCTGCACCTCGTCGGCGATCCACAGCGCGCCGCGCTCGTGCAGCACCTCGCGGAAGGCCGCGTACAGGCCGTCCGGCGGGGACGTGAAGCCGCCCACGCCCTGGACGGGCTCGGCGATCAGCGCGGCGGGCGGGCGGGTGTGGCCGAGCAGGTCGCGCAGATCATCGACGCAGGCGTCGATGAACGCGCGGTCGTCGAGCGCGGCGTACGGGCCGCGGGTGCGGACACCGCCGTGCACGTACAGCGTCTGGAGCGGGGACAGCGAGGTCGGGGACCAGCCGCGGTTGCCGGTGATGCCGACGGTGGAGAAGGAGCGGCCGTGGTAGCTGTTGCGCATGGCCAGGACGGTGTTGCTGCGCCGGTAGGTGGTGGCGAGCAGCAGCGCGGTGTCGTTGGCCTCGGTGCCCGAGGTGGTGAAGAAGACCCGGGCGTCCGGGATGCCGCTCAGCTGGGCGATCCGCTCGGCGAGCTCCACCATGGGCCGGTTGAGGTAGAGGGTGGACGAGTGGATGATCCGCCCGGCCTGCTCGGCGACCGCCTTGGTCACCTCGGGCAGGGCGTGCGCGGTCATCGTGGTGAGGATGCCGCCGAAGAAGTCGAGGTAGCGGTTGCCCGCCGCGTCCCAGACGTGCCGGCCCTCACCGTGGGTGATCTCCAGCGGGCGGTCGTAGTAGAGGGCGAGCCAGTCGGGCAGGACGGCCCGGTGCCGTCCCCACAGGTCGTCGGTCACGGCCGCACCAGCCCTTCGTACGCCTCGGGGCGCCGGTCGCGGTAGAACGCCCACTGCTGCCGCACCAGCTCGATCAGGCCGAAGTCGAGGTCGCGGACGACCAGTTCCTCCTTGCTGTCGCCGGCCACGTCGCCCACGAGCTGCCCGCGGGGGTCGACGAAGTAGCTCGTGCCGTAGAAGTCGTTGTCGCCGTACTCCTCGTGGCCGACGCGGTTGATCGCGGCGACGAAGTACTCGTTGGCGACGGCCGCGGCGGGCTGCTCCAGGCGCCACAGGTGGGACGACAGGCCGCGGTGGGTGGCCGACGGGTTGTAGACCAGCTGGGCGCCGTTCAGACCGAGCTGGCGCCAGCCCTCCGGGAAGTGGCGGTCGTAGCAGATGTAGACGCCGACCTTGCCGACGGCGGTGTCGAAGACCGGCCAGCCGAGGTTGCCGGGCCGGAAGTAGTACTTCTCGTAGAAGCCCTTGAGCTGCGGGATGTGGTGCTTGCGGTACTTGCCGAGGTAACTGCCGTCGGCGTCGATCACGGCGGCGGTGTTGTAGTAGAATCCGGGCTGCTCGACCTCGAAGACGGGGACGACGATCACCATGCCCGTCTCACGGGCCAGCTCCCGCATCCGGCGCACGGTCGGCCCGTCCGGCACCGGCTCGGCCCAGCGGTAGTGCTCCGGCTCCTGGACCTGGCAGAAGTAGGGGCTGTTGAAGACTTCCTGGAAGCCGATGACCCGGGCTCCCCGGCGGGCCGCCTCGCGGGCGTGCTCCTCGTGTTTCGCCACCATGGACTCGGTGTCGCCGGTCCAGGTGGCCTGGACCAGAGCGGCGCGTACGACGTCGGCCATGAGCTGCTCCTTCGACGGGACGTCAGAGCCTCTACGCCCGTAGAAGCAGGGCGTAGAGGGACGAACGTATGCCTCAGCGGAAGCCTTGCCAAGACCATCGTCGCCAACCCGCTCGGTCGGCCGCGATTCACACTCCGGTGGGTGAGCGCGGGCCCGGTCAGGCGGACAGTCCCGCGACCCGCAGGGCGTGCACCAGGTCCCGGTGGCGCCCGGCGGAGGCCCGCCCGGCGGCCTCCAGGAGCAGCGGGACGAGGACCGGCGGATCGACCGCGGCACAGCGCGCGGCCTCCTCCGGGGCGCGGACCCGGACGTAGGCGTCGAGCAGGGCGTCCAGCTCCCGGCGGCGGCCCTCGGCGGCCAGGGCGCGCACGGCCTGCCCGATCTCCGCGGCGGGACGCGCGACGCCCTGCCGCAGTATCTGCTGCGCGTCCGCGTCCCGGCCGGCCGCGGAGAGCGCGTCGGCGACACCGGCCAGCCGCTCGGCGGGCAGCGAGGCGGTCTCCCACAGCAGGGTCGCCCAGTCGGCGCCCAGCCCGGCGCGCTCCAGCTCCGCCGCGAGCAGCGGGAAGCGGGCTGCGGGCCGAGGGCCGCAGCGGTGAGGCGCACGCGCTGCTGGCCGAGGCCGCCCACTGGCCCGCCGCCCGCTTCCCGCTGCTCGCGGCGGAGCTGGAGCGCGCCGGGCTGGGCGCCGACTGGGCGACCCTGCTGTGGGAGACCGCCTCGCTGCCCGCCGAGCGGCTGGCCGGTGTCGCCG
>NZ_MUND01000502.1 GCF_002154375.1 Streptomyces glaucescens
GGCGGGAATCGGGGGCGGTGCGTCAGCTGGTGCGGCCCTTGCCGTCGAACCGCTTCATGCGGTCCAGCACCGACTCCGCCGTCGGCCCGTACACCTCGTCCACGATCCGGCCGTCCGCGAGGAACACCACCCGGTCCGCGTACGCCGCCGCCACCGGGTCGTGGGTCACCATCACCACGGTCTGCCCCAGCTCGCGCACCGAGTTGCGCAGGAAGCCCAGCACCTCGGCGCCGGAGCGGGAGTCGAGGTTTCCGGTCGGCTCGTCGCCGAAGATGATGTCCGGCTTGGAGGCGAGCGCCCGGGCGACCGCGACGCGCTGCTGCTGGCCGCCGGAGAGCTGGGCGGGACGGTGGCCGAGCCGCCCGGAGAGGCCGACCATCTGGATCACGGTGTCCAGCCACTCCTTGTCCGGTTTGCGGCCCGCGATGTCCATCGGAAGGGTGATGTTCTCCAGCGCGGTCAGCGTCGGCAGCAGGTTGAACGCCTGGAAGATGAAGCCGATCTTGTCCCGGCGCAGCTTGGTGAGCTGCTTGTCCTTCAGGGAGCCCAGCTCGGTGTCGCCGATGCGCACGGAGCCGGAGGAGAAGGTGTCCAGGCCGGCGACGCAGTGCATCAGGGTGGACTTGCCGGACCCGGAGGGGCCCATGATCGCGGTGAACTCGGCCTGCCGGAACGCGACGGAGACCCGGTCGAGGGCGACCACCTGGGTCTCGCCCTGTCCGTAGATCTTCGACAGCTCCGTGGCGCGGGCGGCCACGGCGGTGGTCCGGTCGGCGAGGGGAGTCGTGGTCACGGGGTGGCGCTCCTGTCGGGACGGGGATCGGGGTACCGGTCCATCGTTCCGGCCGCATCGCGCCGTGTAGTCAGCCGCTGTTCCCGTTCCTGGGACAGCCTCGGGTCGGACCGGCGGCCGTCGTGTCATACCTGGGGATGACGGGCGACCCTGAGGCGTGAGGATCGCAAGAACAGGTGGAGTGCCCTTGTTCGGGCGGTGAAATTCCGTCATTCCGCATGCGCGGGCGACCGCCGCGCGCAAGGCTATTGGCAAGTGCGGATGGCCAGTTCCGAGTGCTGATGCACCCTCAGACGTCAATAAAATAAGACAACATCGGTCCGCCGTTCCGCTGTCCGGGGGATGCGTCCCGATAGGGTCGGAACCGCGACGCGGAGCCCATGGCCTGCCCGGATGGTGGAATGCAGACACGGCGAGCTTAAACCTCGCTGCCCCTCGCGGGCGTACCGGTTCGAGTCCGGTTCCGGGCACCTCCGACGCCTTCGGAATGTGTGCATCATGCACTGAAATCTTCGCCGCTCCGGCGCCGCGCCTTCGCCGCACCGGCCCCTCGGTGACGAGATCGTCACCGAGGGGCCACGGTTCGGATCCTCACGTGCCGGGAATCACCCGGCCGCGTAGCGTGTTGCGCAGCACGTGGGGGGAAAGATCCTCCCCAAGCACTAGGGTCATTCCTTTGCCTGTCTATTACTCTTGAGCCAAGGCTACGCAGGGTGGCCATGGAGGAGTGAAATGAGGAGCAGCAACCCGGTCTTCTCGCGACGGGGGTTCAGCCGCGACAACGGCTACGCGGGCTTCAACACCGCGCCGCAGGCCGGGGGCGCAGCTGTAGGCGCGCAGGGCAACCCGTACGCCACGGGCAACCCCTACGCCCAGCCCGGCGCCGGCGCCGACCCGTACGCGCAGAACCCTTACGCCCAGAACCCGTACGCCCAGCAGGGCGCCCCGCAGGCCCCGGTCGCCACCGGCAACCGGATGACGATGGACGACGTCGTCATGCGCTCGGCCATGACGCTCGGCACCGTCGTCGTCGGCGCCGTCCTGGCCTGGGCCCTGCTGCCGGTCTCGTCGACCAGCTACGGCCTGGCCATCGGCGCCGCGCTGATCGCCTTCGTCCTGGCGATGGTGCAGTCCTTCAAGCGCAAGGCGTCCCCCGCGCTGATCCTGTCGTACGCCGCCTTCGAGGGCGTCTTCCTCGGCGTGATCAGCGAGATGTTCAACAGCCGGTGGTCCGGCGCGCCCTTCCAGGCGGTCCTCGGCACCATGGCGGTCTCCGGCGCCACGCTGCTGGTGTACAAGGCCGGCTGGGTCCGCGTCACCGCCCGCTACGCCCGCATCGGCATGACGATCGCCCTGGCGTTCATCCTGGTCATGGCGGTCAACCTGCTGCTGGTCGTCTTCGGTGTCGCCGAGGACGGCGGACTGCGCAGCATGGGCCCGCTCGGTGCGATCGTCGGCATCCTCGCGATCGTGCTCGGCGCGTTCTTCCTGACCCTCGACTTCAAGCAGATCGAGGACGGCATCGCCTACGGCGCGCCGCGTGAGGAGTCCTGGCTGGCCGCGTTCGGCCTGACCATGACCCTCGTCTGGATCTACATCGAGATGCTGCGTCTGGTCGCCATCTTCTCCGGCGACGACTGATCCGCAGCCGTCACCATGCCGAAGGGCCCCGGGTTCGTCCCCGGGGCCCTTCGGCGTCTGCGGGAAAGGAACGCGGTCTGCGGGAAGGAGCGCGCTCAGAACCTGCGCGCGGCCCTCCTCAGGTCGTACTCGTGGATGATCGCTTTGGCGTGGCCGTACGCCAGGTCGTACTCGTGGCGCAGCCAGCTGACCTTCTCCTCGAAGCGGAGAGCGGGGCCTTCTTCGACGGTCCGCAGCCAGTCGGCGACTTCACGACCGGTGCAGTGGGGGATGCGGGCGAGCAGATTGCGGTGGGTCTCCTCGGAGAAGACTTGGGACATCGGCGCCTCCGTACGCAAGGGGATGTAAGCCGGTCCTTCAGGTCACCGTGCCTGAGCGTTCGCCCGTTGGCAACAGTGCCGGTGTCTGTTGGCAACGGTCCCGGTGCGGGGCGTAGGGTCGCCGCGTGGTTGATACGACGCCTTTGAACCGTGCGGTGGATCACTTCGCGGACCGGTTGCGGGCCGCGCCGCAGAGCCGGTTGCAGCGGAGCGCTGCCGCCGCGGCTCTGGAGCTGGCCAGGGAGCTGGCCCGGTGGGCGCAGGAGCTGGAGACGCCGGGGGCGGAGCCCCGGGTGATGCCGGATGCGGGGATGTTCGCCGCCGCCGATCAAGTGAGTGTCGCCGCGCACGACCTCGCGGTCGTGTTGCGGAGTGAGGACGAGGTCGCCGAGGCGGTGCGGCTCGTCGAGGAGGCGCAGAAGAAGGCGGGGATCTGATCGCCGTCGGCGGGTGCGGGCGCGGGAGGGGCGCTCGCGTGGTTCCCCGTGCCCCTAGAGGGCCGCTATGACCCGGTCCGCCAGGATGTAGACGTTCTCCTCGCCGCACTCGAAGGTGAGGGTGTAGGCGCCGGAGATGCCGGAGCCGCCGAGGAGGAACGGGGTCTCGCCCGCGGTGAGGGCGGCGGCCAGGCGCTCCGCGGTCTCGCGGTGACCGGGGGTCATGCACAGGGTGGTGCCGTCGGCGAAGACGTAGACGTCGAGGGTGCCCAGCGGGCCCGGACGGACGTCGGTGAGTTGGGTGCGGGCGGCGGCCAGTTCCTCCAGGATCGCGACGGTGCGCTCGTGGTCGTTCACGACCGGTGACGCGACGGGGACGAAGTCCGGGTGGGAGGGGTGGCGGCGGCGGGCGGCGGCCAGCTCGGGGGAGTCCCCGGGGAACTCCTCGGCCTCGGTGGCCGGCTCCAGGCCCACGAAGTCGGCCTGGCGGGGCAGGAACAGATCGCTGTCGGAGAGGGACAGCAGCGAGGGTGCGTCGGAGACGTCACGGGCCTCCTGGGCGGCCCAGAAGGCGCGGGCCTCGGCCAGCTCCCGCTCCCGCTCCTCGGCCAGCGCCTCGGCGACGGCGGCGCGTATCTCGTCCGTGTCCGCCGTCGTGCGCGCGGCGGGGACGTGGACGCGGGCCGTGCGGGCCGCGGCCAGTTCGCTGTGCAGGGCCGCGACCTGGCGGCGCAGCTGCATGAGGGTGCGCAGGACGGCGACGCCCACGGCGCCGGTGGCGGCCGTGGTGGCCAGCAGGGCGATCGGCATGGCGCTCACTGACGTACTCCCGGTTCAAGGTCGACCCCCGACTTCCTACATCAGCTTGATGGGTGAACTAACCAGCTGTCAGTGCGTAACGTCACGAAACGGACAGGTCTTTGTGTTCCCTGATTCCGGTGGGGCGGCCCTGACCTGCGACGTCGTTGCGCCGGGGGAGATAGGTCACATCCTGGGGGAGATTGGATCACAAAACGGCCCAGAACCCTGGTGGTTCTCGGGTTCCGGGCCGTGGGATGACGCGGCGTGCCGCGCCGGTCACTCAGGGGTGGTTCAGCTCAGGCGCTCGATGACCATCGCCATGCCCTGGCCGCCGCCGACGCACATGGTCTCCAGGCCGAACTGCTTGTCGTGCCACTGCAGGGAGTTGATGAGCGTGCCGGTGATGCGGGCGCCGGTCATGCCGAAGGGGTGGCCGACGGCGATGGCGCCGCCGTTGACGTTCAGCTTCTCCAGCGGGATGTTCAGGTCGCGGTAGGAGGGGATC
Organism: Streptomyces glaucescens; assembly: GCF_002154375.1. GTDB lineage: Bacteria > Actinomycetota > Actinomycetes > Streptomycetales > Streptomycetaceae > Streptomyces > Streptomyces glaucescens. The sequence goes on from NZ_MUND01000502.1 coordinate 4,498, forward strand.
ACCTGCGCGGCGAACGCCTCGTTGATCTCGACCAGGTCGATGTCGTCGATGGTGAGGCCCGCGCGCCGCAGCGCCTGCCTGCTCGCCTCGACCGGGCCGTAGCCCATGATCTCGGGAGAGAGGCCGGAGACGCCGGTGGAGACGATCCGGGCCAGCGGGGTCAGGCCCAGCTCGCGCGCCTTGGTGTCGGACATGATGACCAGGGCGGCGGCGCCGTCGTTCAGCGGGCAGCAGTTGCCCGCGGTGACCAGGCCGTCGGGGCGGAAGACCGGCTTCAGGCCGGAGACGCCCTCCAGGGTGACGCCGGCGCGCGGGCCGTCGTCCTTGGACACGACCGTGCCGTCGGGGAGCGTGACCGGGGTGATCTCGCGCTCCCAGAAGCCGTTCTTGATGGCTTCCTCGGCGAGGTTCTGCGAGCGGACGCCGAACTCGTCCATCTCCTGGCGGCTGACGCCCCAGGAGCGGGCCAGGTTCTCGGCGGTCTGGCCCATGGCGATGTACGGGTCGGGCAGCAGGCCGTCCTCGCGCGGGTCGTGCCAGGAGGCGCCCTCGGACTCGGCGACGGCGGCCGTGCGGGCCACGGCGTCGGCGAAGAGCGGGTTCTGGGTGTCGGGCATCCCGTCGGAGGTGCCCTTGACGCTGCGGCTGACCATCTCCACGCCCGCGGAGATGAAGACGTCGCCCTCGCCGGCCTTGATGGCGTGCAGGGCCATCCGGGAGGTCTGGAGCGAGGAGGAGCAGTAGCGGGTGACGGTGCAGCCGGGCAGGTGGTCCATGCCCATCTGCACGGCGACGATCCGGCCGAGGTTGTGGCCCTGCTCGCCCCCGGGCAGGCCGCAGCCGAGCATCAGGTCGTCGATGTCCTTCGGGTCCAGCTCGGGGACCTTGGCGAGGGCGGCCTGGATGATCGTGGCGGTGAGGTCGTCGGGGCGCAGGTCCTTGAGCGAGCCCTTGAAGGCGCGGCCGATGGGGGAGCGGGCGGCTGAGACGATCACGGCTTCGGGCATCACGGCTCCAGTGAGTGCATGCAGACGGGCGGGCAGGGCTGGTTGGGAAGTTACCCGTACGTATGCGCGCGGTCACGATGTTGGCGGTGTGACATGGGCCGCAACTTTCTAAGCGCTTGCTTGGTTACTGCCTGCCTGGTTTCTCGGTCCCGTGGCTCACGCCCGGGTCTGCGCCTCCGGCGAGTGCGGGTCCGGCTCCACCTCCGGCATCCGCCGCCGGCGCCGCCGCTTCAGCAGCGCCCAGGGCCCGCGCGTGCCCGTCGGCATCGCGGCCGCGACCTCGGTGCCCGCCTCGGACGCCGCCTCCGCGGCGGCCCGGGCCACCGGCAGGAAGCCCTCGCGGCGGGAGACGTCCGGGCGCTCCTCCTCGGCCGGCCACAGGCCCAGCGCGGCGCACACCGTCGGCAGCACCGCCATCGCCGCGGTGGCGTACCCCTCCGCCGACGGGTGGTAGCTGTCCGGCCCGAACAGCTCGCGCGGGTTCGCCGCGAACTCGGGGCCCAGCAGATCGCCCAGCGACACCGTGCGGCCGCCCTGCTCGACCACGCCGATGGTCTGCGCGGCGGCCAGCTGGCGCGAGACCCGGCGGGCCAGCCAGCGCAGCGGCTGCTGCACGGGCTCGATGGTGCCGAGGTCCGGGCAGGTGCCGACGACCACTTCCGCGCCGGCCGTGCGCAGCCGCCGGACCGCCCCCGCCAGGTGGCGTACCGAGCGGGTGGGCGGCATCCGGTTGGTGACGTCGTTCGCGCCGATCATGATCACGCACACGTCGGGGGCCGGGCCCGGCCCGGAGAGGACCAGCGCCACCTGCCGGTCCAGGTCGTCCGACATCGCGCCCGGCACCGCCACGTTGCGCAGTATCACCGGCCGCTCCGCCACTGCCGCGAGCCCGGAGGCCAGCAGCGCGCCCGGCGTCTGCCCGGCCCGGTGCACGCCCTGCCCGGCCGCGGTGGAGTCACCGAGCAGCGTCAGCCGCAGCGGCTCCCCGGCCGGAGTGGCATAGCCGCCGCCGTACAGGCCGTCCGCCCGCGGTACGTACGGCGCGGAGCCGTTGGAGAGCACCTGGCGCCTGGCCATCGTCGCCTCCGCCAGCAGCAGCCCGACGACCGCCGCGCCGGCCAGGCCGATGCTGCCGCCGCCGTAGGCCGCGCCGGCCGCGATACGTCTCGCCACCCTCGCCCTCGACATGCTGGACATACGCCGCCGCCACCTCCTCGTAGCCGTACACCCACTCCTTGCCCCGTACGGCCCGTCCGCCAATCGCAACAGCGAGTGAACGACGCTCTCGGGGTCGTAGGCTGGCGGCACCACGACCACTTCCTTTGCAGCGACCGGAGACAACGGTGCAGTTCCACGACTCGATGATCAGCCTCGTCGGCAACACCCCGCTGGTGAGGCTCAACAGCGTGACCAAGGGCATCAAGGCGACCGTGCTCGCCAAGGTGGAGTACTTCAACCCGGGCGGCTCCGTGAAGGACCGCATCGCCCTGCGCATGATCGAGGCGGCCGAGCAGAGCGGCGAGCTCGAGCCGGGCGGCACGATCGTGGAGCCGACCAGCGGCAACACGGGTGTCGGCCTGGCGATCGTGGCCCAGCAGAAGGGCTACAAGTGCATCTTCGTCTGCCCGGACAAGGTCTCAACCGACAAGATCAACGTCCTGCGCGCGTACGGCGCCGAGGTGGTCGTGTGCCCGACCGCGGTGGCCCCCGAGCACCCCGACTCCTACTACAACGTCTCCGACCGGCTGGTCCGTGAGACGCCGGGCGCCTGGAAGCCGGACCAGTACTCCAACCCGAACAACCCGCTCTCCCACTACCACTCCACCGGACCCGAGCTGTGGGAGCAGACGGAGGGGAAGATCACCCACTTCGTGGCGGGCGTCGGCACCGGCGGCACCATCTCCGGCACCGGCCGCTACCTGAAGGAGGCGTCCGACGGCACGGTCAAGGTCATCGGCGCCGACCCGGAGGGGTCCGTGTACTCCGGCGGCTCCGGCCGGCCGTACCTCGTCGAGGGCGTCGGCGAGGACTTCTGGCCCACCGCCTACGACCAGGAGATCGCCGACGAGATCGTCGCCGTCTCCGACAAGGACTCCTTCCAGATGACCCGCCGCCTCGCCAAGGAGGAGGGCCTGCTGGTCGGCGGCTCCTGCGGCATGGCGGTCGTCGCCGCGCTGCGCGTCGCCGAGCGGCTCACCGAGGACGACGTGGTGGTCGTCCTGCTCCCGGACAGCGGCCGCGGCTACCTCAGCAAGATCTTCAACGACGAGTGGATGGCCGACTACGGCTTCCTGGAGGACGCCGGCCCCAGCGCCCGGGTCGGCGACGTGCTGGACGACAAGGAGCACGGCGCGATCCCGTCCCTGGTCCACATGCACCCGGACGAGACGGTCGGCCAGGCCATCGAGGTGCTGCGCGAGTACGGCGTCTCGCAGATGCCGGTGGTGAAGCCGGGCGCCGGCCACCCGGACGTGATGGCCGCCGAGGTCGTCGGCTCCATCGTCGAGCGGGAGCTGCTGGACGCGCTCTTCGCCAAGCGGGCCTCCCTGGACGACCCGCTGGAGAAGCACATGTCGGCCCCGCTGCCGCAGGTCGGCTCCGGTGAGCCGGTCGGCGACCTGATGGCCGTGCTCGGCAAGGCCGACGCGGCGATCGTCCTCGTCGAGGGCAAGCCGACCGGTGTGGTGAGCCGTCAGGACCTGCTGGCGTTCCTCGCGAAGAACGCCAAGTAGCCGGCGGGAAGCCGCGGCGAACCTCCGGTGAACCGCGGGTGACGACGGCGAATTCGCGGTGACTTGACGGGGAGTCGGCCGCGCGGAAGTGGTACGAGGGTGTCACGTCCGCGCAGCACCCGCTTAACACGGGACCGGCACAGTGGTGGGTGTCGGCGGAGGCGGGAGCGGCTCCCCGCCCCGACCGGCGACCAGCGGCGCCAAGGACCCTCCGGAGCGGCTCCCGGACCTCCATGGACGCCACGGACGCGAAGGCCCGGCCTGACCCGGCCCGCGTCCCCCGCGGGGACCGCCGTCGTCCCGCCCCCCGGCAACGGGGGTGCGGCGGTCCCCGCGTACACCTTTTCGCGGACCTCGGGCCTGACTTTCACGATCCCTGGTCCCTCCCGTCGGCCCGGGGTCAGTCCTCACAGGTCGCCCCGGGGTCAGTCCTCCCAGCCGGAGTCGCCGCCGCGCCGTCCGCGGAAGAGGTCCGGGGTGGTGCGGGCCGCCTGCACCAGGTTGACGCCGACGATGCCCGCCCAGGCGACGAGCAGGCCGCGCAGTCCCGCGGTGCCGGCGCCGATGCCGGACAGCGGGATGGCCAGGACCAGCGACACGATGCCGAAGCCGAAGCGCTCGCCCCAGGAGTCCGCGGCGTCCGGCGACCGTGACCCCCGGGCCGCCGTCAGCTGCTGCTCGGCCACCTGCCGCCGCACCCGGCGCTCCACCGCGTCGTCGATGCGCTGGTCGACCTTCTCCAGGAAGGAGTCGACCAGCGCGGACTCGTACTCCTCACCCAGCTCGCGGCGCGCGTGCAGCGTGGCGTCGAGTTCTTTCTTCAGGTCGGGGCCCTGCCCGTCCAATCCGGTCATGTGCCCCACGGTAGGAAGCGGGCGGCGCCGGGACACTGGGGATAGCCCCCCTGTTGCCCGGCTGCATAGGAGCATGCAGAGTTTCCGTTACCTGAATAGACGGACCGACCAGACGGACCGGCCAGACGGACCTGGTGACAAGGGGGAGCAAGGCATGAGCCCGACCGACAGCCCTGCCGCACGCCTGCAGGCGCTCTTCGAGGGGCATCGGCTCACGCCGACCCAGCGGCGGATCGCGCACAGCATGGTGCGCCGCGCCGCCGACGTGCCGTTCCTGTCCAGCGTGGAACTCGCCGAGCTGGCCGGGGTCAGTCAGCCGTCCGTGACCCGCTTCGCCGTCGCCCTCGGCTTCGACGGCTACCCGGCGCTGCGCCGCCACCTGCGCGAGGTCGCCCCCGCCGAACAGCCCGCGGACGCCGGGGCGTTCAACGAGTACCAGCAGGCCGTCGAGGCCGAGATCGAGAACCTCCGGCACCTCGCCGACGCGCTGGCCGATCCCCGGCCGGTGCAGCGCGCGGGCCGGGTCCTCGCCGCCAGCCGCCCGCTGCCCGTCCTCGGCCTGCGGGCCGCCGCCGCCCAGGCGCACGGCTTCGCCTACTTCGCCGCCAAGGTCCACCCCGACGTACGGCTGCTCAACGAGGGCGGCACGATGATCCACGACCGGATCGACGGCGCCGTCCGCGCGGGCGCGAGCGCCCTGCTGTGCTTCGCGCTGCCCCGCCACCCGCGCGAGGCCGTGGACACCCTCGGCTACGCCAGGGAGGCGGGCCTGACCGTGGTGACGGTCGCCGACTCCGCGTTCGCCCCGGTCGCCAAAGTCTCCGACCTGCTGCTGCCCGCCGCGGTCGGCACCGGTCTCGCCTTCGACACCGCCTGCGCGCCGATGCTGCTGGGGCGGGTGCTGCTGGAGGCGATGTGCGACGGCCTGCCGGACGCGCAGGCGCGGCTGGAGGAGTTCGACGCGCGGGCGGCGGCCAGGGGCCTGTTCGTGGAGTAGGCGGTGAGTGGACCCGCTTTCGCGGGCCGCGTTCTCAGACTCGTCTCAGGTTCCGGCGCTAACCTGCCGGGCCGTCGGCACTGTGCCGGACGACGAGGAGGCGGAACGTGGCACGCGGAGGTCAAGGACTGGCTCGGGTGGCCGTCGTCGTACGGGCGGGCGCCGCACCGCTGTGGTGGCTGGGCGTCTGCGCGGCCGGAGTCGGCCTGTTCATCCCGGGACTGACGGGCCGGCGGATCGGGGTGTACGCCGGTGCCGCGCTGTTCCTCGTGGCCGCGGCGGTGGTCGCCGCGGCCCGCAGGCGGCGCTACACGGCGCTGGCCCGCGGGGCGGCCCGGGCGGGCAGGTACGACGTCCTCCAGGACCGCGCCGTGACGGCCCGGACCTGGCGGCGCGGGCACCGCTGGTGGCTGCTGCTCGGGTTCCTCGCCGCGCTGGGCACCAATGCCGCGGTGCCGGTGGCCGGCGGGCTGCTGCTCGCCGGGTGCGGGGCCGGTCTGCGGCTGAAGGCGGCATGGCTCGGCCGCCTGGAGCGGGCCCAGGAGGAACTGCTGTGGGTGCGGGTGGACTGGCTGGCGCGCGGCGGGCGTCCGGCCGG
>NZ_MUND01000503.1 GCF_002154375.1 Streptomyces glaucescens
CGAGGCGGGTGTCGCGCCCGGTCCCGAGACGCAGGACCGGGCGCGACACCCGCCTCGTACAGCGCGTGCGCCGCGCGCAGCACCAGGTCGTCACGGTGCCGGGCGGCCACCAGCTGCAGGCCGACCGGCAGCCCGTCCGGGTCCGTCCCCACCGGCACCGAGGCCGCCGGCTGCTGGGTGAGGTTGAAGGGGTAGGTGAACGGCGTCCACCCCGTCCACCGCCGCAGCCCCGACCCCTTCGGCACCTCCCTGCCGGCCTCGAACGCCGTGAGCGGAAGCGTCGGGGTGACCAGCAGGTCGTAGGACTCGTGGAAGCGGCCCATCCGGCGGCCCAGGTCCACCCGCACGTCCACCGCGGCGAGATAGTCCAGCGCACTGCGGCGCGCACCGAGCCCGCAGATCTCCGCGAGCCCCGGATCCAGCAGCTCCCGCTGGTGCGGCCCGAGCCGCTGGACGAGCCGGGCCGCCCCGCTGAACCACAAGGTGTGGAACGCCTCCACCGGGTCGGCGAGGTCGGGGTCGGCCTCCGCCACGTACGCGCCCAGCTCCGCCAGCCCTTCCACCGCGTGCCGCACCGCCGACGCCACCGCCGGACGCACCGCCACCTGCCCGCCGAACGACGGCGAGTACGCCACCCGCAGACCCCGCACCCCACCGGCCAGGCCCGCCGTGAACGAACCCGGCGCAGGCCCCAGCGCCGACCAGTCGCGGGCGTCCGGCACCGCGATCACGTCCATCAGCAGCGCCGCGTCCGCCGCGTCCCGGGTCAGCGGACCCACGTGCGCCAGCGTCCCGAACGCGCTCGCCGGATACAGCGGCACCCTGCCGTACGTCGGCTTCAGCCCGAACACCCCGCAGAACGCGGCCGGGATGCGCACGCTGCCGCCCCCGTCCGTGCCCAGCGACACCGGGCCCGCACCCAGCGCCACCGCCGCCGCGCTGCCCCCGCTGGAACCGCCCGCGGTGCGCGCCGGGTCGTGCGGGTTGCGGGTGACACCGGACAGCGGCGAATCGGTGACGGCCTTCCAGCCGTACTCCGGTGTCGTCGTCTTGCCGAGGAAGACCGCCCCGCTCTCCCGCAGCCGGGCCACCGACGGCGCGTCCTCGGTCCACGGCCCGCCCGGGTCGACGGTCCGCGAACCCCGCAGGGTGGGGAAGCCGCGCATCAGCAGGAGGTCCTTCACCGTCACCGGCACCCCGTCCACCGGGCCGGCCGGCTCCCCGCGGCGCCAGCGCTCCGCCGACTCCCGCGCCCGCCGCAGCGCCTCGTCGGCGGTCAGGCGGACGAAGGCGCCCACGGCCGGCTGGATCTCCGCCGCCCGCGCCAGCGCCGCCCGCGTCGCCTCCACCGGGTCGAACGCCCCCGTGCGATAGCCCTCGACGAGCTGGACGGCGGTCAGTTCGGTGAGCTCCATACGGCCTCCCGCGCGCTCAGTGCCCCGGCACGTAGCCCCGCTGCTTGTCGACGACGTTGAACAGCGGCCGGCCCGCCGCCCAGCGCTCGTACAGCTCCACGAACTGCGTACCCAGCTCGTCCCGCCAGCCCACGGTGTCCCCGCTCATGTGCGGCGACACGATCAGCCCCGGCAGCCGCCACAAGGGGCTCTCCGGGCCGAGCGGCTCGGTGGCGAAGACATCCAGCGCCGCGCCCGCGATCCACCGCTTGGCCAGCGCCTCGGCCAGCGCCTCCTCGTCCACCAGCGCGCCCCGGCCGACGTTCACGAACCGGGCCGACGGCTGGAGCACCCCGAAGCGGCGGGCGTCGAACATGCCGCGCGTGTCGTCGGTGAGCGGGGCCGCCGCGACCACCCAGTCGGCGCGCGACAGCAGCCGGTCCAGGTCCTCCGGTCCGTGGATCCCGGTGCGCGGCCTGCGCCCGACGAGCGCCGTGCGGACGTCCAGGGCCTTCAGTACCCGGGCGACCGCCCGGCCGACCGGCCCGGTGCCGACCACCACCGCGCGCGTGCCCGCCACCCGCTGCGACTCCCGGTGCCGCCACTCGCCGCGCCGCTGCAGCTCCCAGGTGCGCGGCAGGTCCTTCGCCATCGCCAGCACCAGCGCGGCCACGTACTCGGCGATGGGCTGCTCGAAGACGCCGCGCGCGTTCGTCACCACGGTGTCCGACGCGGCCAGCTCCGGGCACATCAGATGGTCGACGCCCGCGCTCGCCGTGTGCACCCAGCGCGGGCGCGGCCCCTCGCCCGGCCACGCCTCGCGGACCGCGTGCGAGGTGAAGTTCCACACCAGCAGCACGTCCGCCGCCGGCAGCCGGGCGGCGAGCTGCGCCTCGTCCGTGTGCGCGATCCGGGCCCGGCCGGTGAGCCGCCCGAGCCGGGGCGGCGGGTCGGCGTCCAGGACGAGCAGGGTGGGGTCGGTCATGGGCAGCCGCCTCTCCCAGCGGATCGGTTGTCGCCAGCGACGCCTGACATGCGCGGTTCGACCACGCTCGCACCCGGGCCCACCGTCGTCAACATGCCGTGATCTCGGCCAACCACGTGCGGATGTGGGCGGCGCCGCGCCGACGGGGTACCCGCTCGGTGGGGCCGTATCGGGCTGGGCTGGACCGGACGGTGTGTGCGTGGCCCCCCGCACTGCCGGAAGACAGCAGGAAGGCTGGACATGACCGCACTCGGATTCCTCTACCCGGGCCACTCGGCCGAGGACGACTATCCCCGTATCGAGCAGCTGCTGGGCAGTGACATCCGGGTGGACCTGGTCCACACGGACCTCGGCGAGGACGTCCACCGGGCGGACGCGCTGCGCGTGCTGGGCTCCCCCGAGCGGCTGGCGGCGGGCGTCCAGGAACTGCGGCACACGGGCGCCGAGGCGGTGGTGTGGGCGAGCGCCAGCGGCAGCTTCGGCTACGGCTGGGAGGGCGCCCACGAGCAGGTGCGCGGCCTCGCCGTCGCCGCCGGGATGCCGGCCTCCTCGACGTCCTTCGGCTTCGTGCACGCCGGCCGGGAGCTGGGGGTGCGGCGCGTCGCGATCGGGGCGACCTACCCGGACGACGTCGCCGGGCTCTTCGCGGACTTCCTGCGCGCCGGCGGCCTGGACGTGGTCGCCGTGCACGCCTCCGGGATCGGCACGGCCGCCGAGGTGGGCGCCTGGGGCGAGGCCGAGCTGTTCGCGCTGGCCCGCGCCGCCGACCACGCGGACGCGGAGGCCGTCCTGCTGCCGGACACCGCCCTGCACACGGTGTCGCACGTCACGGCGCTGGAGAAGGAGCTGGGCAAGCCGGTGCTCACGGGCAACCAGGTCACGGTCTGGGAGGCGTTGCGGCTGGCCGACCGCCGGGTGAACGCCCCGACCCTCGGCGCGCTCTTCACCCGGGAGCCGATCGTCCAGGTCTGACCCGGTCCGGTCACCGGATACGGCCTCCTCGGGTTCGGATTCTTACGGCCTCCTTGCGCGGACGGAGGACAATGGAGGGTGGTCCGGCCGGGACGACGGGGCGGACCACCCGTTCCACCCGCGGTCCGTCCGCGGCCGACCCCTGCTCCGTCCGCGGTTCGTCCGCGGTCAGGACGCGGTCAGTCCGTGGTTCGTCCGCGGTCAGGCCGCGGCCCGTCCGAATCCCGTATCCGTCCGTATCCCGTCCGTATGAGGAGGCCACGACATGGCGGAGCCCACGCCGCGTCGCAACGAACCGCGGCTACGCCCCGCGCCCCTGCTCTTCGAGCCGGCCGAGGCGGCCGGCGATCCGGAGCACTTCTTCGACCTGGAGTCCATCGACGACCCGCGGGCGCTGCTGGCGCGGGCGACCGAGCTGACGCTGGCCTTCCGCGCGGCGACCGACCGTGCCGTGGAGTTCCAGGCGATCGCGGCGGCCCAGCTGGCCGATCCCCGCCGGTTCGACCGGCTGACGACCGCGGACATCGCCGAGCGGGCCGAGTGGACCGAGGACTACGCCAAGAAGATGGTCGAGTTCGGCCGGGACCTGCTGCGGGGGGCGGACGGGCGAGGGCCCGATCCGGTCTGAGTGATCCACATGGCATATGCCAGGCGGGCAAGATACCCGCTCCCGCCGTTGTCTGTCCCGGTTTCCGGCAACTCAGCGAGACGGAGCGTGCACAGCGGGTAGACCTGGGTGGCATGAGCAGCAGCACAGTCACTCTCGACGGAGCCTCCTGGCTCGCCTCGGCAGGAACGTATCCGCGCAGCACTCTGGCGCTGTGGGAGGAGCGGCCGGACGCCCCGGTCGTGCTGCCCTGCGGAGCCGTCTTCGACGTGGTGAGCGCTCCCGTGGTCTTCGGACGCCGGATGCTGGACCGGCTCTGGGAGGAAGGGCCCGGCTCGGGACCGGTGGCGCTGCACCGGGGCCGGATGCTGCTCTTCGCCGCGCCGGGCACGGCGCAGCGACTGCCCTCGCTGATGGAGTGGGAGGAGTGGGGCTGCCGGGGCCGAACCGGCGAGATCCCGCCACTTCTCTGCCACGGCAACGGCGACGCCGTGACCGTCCCCGCCCCGGCCGGTCCGGGGCCCGCCGCGACCTGTGAGGGGTCCCGCTGGATCGTCGCCCCCGACACCCGTCACCCCTGGCTGCCGGGCCCGGAAGTGCTGCTGTGGGCGGCTGTCCGGGCGGCCCGGGCGGCGGTGCGGATATCGATTTCACCTCCCGCCGACCAGGATGCTAAGGTCTACGACGTCAGCAGGCGCCGCTAGCTCAGTTGGTTAGAGCAGCTGACTCTTAATCAGCGGGTCCGGGGTTCGAGTCCCTGGCGGCGCAC
>NZ_MUND01000504.1 GCF_002154375.1 Streptomyces glaucescens
GCACCGATCCCGGCGGCACCCGCGCCACCCTGTGCGCCCACCCTCGCAGAAGGGTCCGACAACGCCCCGCCCGCCCGGTCCGGCGTGCGTGAGCGCGGGGTCGGCGGCAGGGTGGGGACATGCAGCGCAAGGGCGGACGCGGCAAGCACGGCGAGGAGTTCGATGTCGAGGCGGTCCTCGACGAGCTGTACACCACGCCCCCGCCCGGGTTCGTCGCCCGTCGCGAGGAACTGGCGGCGGCGGCCAGGACGGCGGGGCGCGCCGAGGACTCCCGGCGGATCCGCGCCGCCCGCCGGCCCACGCTGGCGGCCTGGGCCGCGAACCTGCTGCTGCGCCGCGAGCCGGGCGACAGCCGCCGGCTGCTGGAGCTGGGCGAGGGTCTGCGCGAGGCCTATCGCACGCTGGACCCCGCCGCGCTCAAGGACCTGTCCGCCCAACGACGCCGGATCGTCGCCGCGTTGGCCCGTCAGGCCGCGCGGCTCGCCGAGGAGGCCGGGCACCGGCTGTCCGCCGCCGCGCAGCAGGAGGTGTCGGCCACGCTGCACGCCGTGCTCGCCGACCCCGGCGCCGCCCAGCAGTGGGCCGGCGGCCGGCTGACCGGGGCGCTCGACCCGCCGTCCGGCTTTCTGCCCTCCGGCCCGGACGCGGCCACGGCCACGGCTCGGCCGAAGGCGGCGCGTACCGCCGATGGGCCCGCGAAGAAGCCCGCCAAGGCGGGAACGAGTCCCGAGGACGAGCTGGCCGAGCGCCGCCGTATCCGGCAGGAGCAGCTGGCCAAGGCCCGTGACGCCGCGGAAGAGGCCGAACGGCGTCTGCGTGAGCGGCGCGAGGTGGCGGCCGAGGCGCAGGAGTCCCTGACGCGGGCCGGTGAGCGCCGGGACGAGGCCCGGCGGGAGGTGGAGGCCGCCGAGCGGCGGCTGCACACGGCACGCGAGGCCCTGGAGGACGCCGACCGGGCCGGCCGGGAGGCCGGGGACCGGTACCGGTCCGCCATGGACGCCCGCACCGCCGCGGAACGGGAGGCCCGTGCCGCGGCGCAGGAGGTACGGCGCCTGGAAGGGCGTACGAGGCGGGGCAAGTAGGGAGCCCCTGCCGGGTCCCGGGCGGCCGGCACCGGCCTCGGCCCTCGGCCCGTCTGCCTGAGTCCTCGACCCATTGACCTTGACCGTCTACGTATCTAGCCTCCGTCTCTATACGTAGACGCCCGTCGGCAGCCCGGTCACGCCGTCCCGCTCGTCCCCTTGCCGCCCCAGCGAAGGATTCCCGCATGCCCCAGCCCGTCGTCACCCGCTGCACCGTCTACCCGGTGGCCGGCCGCGACTCCATGCTGCTCAACCTCTCCGGCGCGCACGCCCCCTACTTCACCCGCAACGTCCTGGTCGTCGAGGACTCCGAGGGCCGTACCGGACTCGGCGAGGTGCCGGGCGGTGAGGAGATCACCCGCACCCTGCGCGAGGCCGCGCCGCTGGTCGTAAGCGCCCGCCTCGGTGACCACCGGCGGGTCCTGCGCGCCGTGCGGGACAGGTTCGGCAGCCGGGACGACGGCGGGCGAGGGGAACAGACCTTCGACCTGCGCACCACGGTGCACGCCGTCACCGCGATCGAGTCGGCGCTGCTGGACCTGCTCGGGCAGCACCTGGAGGTACCGGTCGCCGACCTGCTCGGCGACGGCAAGCAGCGCGACGCCGTACGGGTCCTCGGCTACCTCTTCCACGTCGGCGACCCCGACCGGACCGACCTCGACTACGTCCGCGAACCGGACGCCTCCGTCGAGTGGTACCGGGTCCGCCGAGAGGAGGCGCTGACACCCGAGGCGATCGTCCGCCAGGCCGAGGCCGCCTATGCGCAGTACGGCTTCCGCGACTTCAAGCTCAAGGGCGGCGTCCTGCCCGGCGCGGAGGAGGTCGAAGCGGTCCGGGCACTGAAGGAACGCTTCCCCGAGGCCCGGATCACCCTTGACCCCAATGGCGCCTGGTCACTGAAGGAAGCCGTGGAACTGTGCCGGCCCCTGCTCGGCACCCTCGCCTACGCCGAGGACCCCTGCGGCGCCGAGGACGGCTACTCGGGCCGGGAGATCCTCGCCGAGTTCCGCCGGGCCACCGGCCTGCCCACCGCCACCAACATGATCGCCACCGACTGGCGCCAGCTCACCCACGCGCTCGCCCTGCGCTCGGTCGACATCCCCCTCGCCGATCCGCACTTCTGGACCATGCAGGGCTCGGTGCGGGTGGCCCAGCTGTGCAACTCCATGGGGCTGACCTGGGGTTGCCACTCCAACAACCACTTCGACATCTCGCTGGCGATGATGGCCCACTGCGGCGCCGCCGCCCCCGGCGACTACAACGCCCTGGACACCCACTGGATCTGGCAGGAGGGCATGGAACGTCTCACCGTCACGCCCCCGCGGATCGCAGGCGGCGAGGTCGCGGTGGACGACACCCCGGGCCTCGGTGTCCGGCTCGACCGGGACCGGCTGCTCGCCGCCCACGAGCTGTATCTGGAGAAGGGTCTCTCGGGCCGCGACGACGCCGCCGGGATGCGCTACCTGGTGAAGGACTGGCAGTTCGACAACAAGCGACCGTGTCTGGTGAGGTGAGGTGGCGGGACCGTGCGGTCAGGACTGGTACGGCTGCTGCTGCTGCGGCTGGCCGTACGGCTGGCCGCCGTGCCCGGTCGCCGACTGCACCTGGAGCTGCTCCGCCTGCTCCTTCGTCACCCACTGCTCGGCGCCGCAGAAGGTGCACTGCGTCGCGTACTTCGTGGAGACCGGGAACAGCGGTACGAAGAACAGGGTGAACTTGGTGACGCGCTTGCGGAGGGTGTGCGCGGACGGATTGCCGCAGCGACCGCAGACCAGGGTCAGTATCGCCAGCTGGTACAGGTAGCCCTTGGTGCCAAAGATGATCATCGTTGCCGATCCTCCCGAGACGGCGCCCCGCCGGCACGGTGCCGACCGGGCGGTGAGTGACGCCCACGCTCCCAGTCTTCCCCACCTTCCGGTGAGCGTCCTGGCGCGGGGGAGGGTACGACCGTACGCATGCCCGGTCGCGTCACGGCTTTGCCCGCGGGTGGGGGCCCGACGGCCCCCGCTCCCTAGACTGGGAGGCGGGCCCGGCCCCGCCCAGGCGGCCGGCACGGAGGGCGGTGGCACCATGCGGTACGTCGCGGTGAGTGCGCTCAGCCATCCCGGGCTGCTGCGGACCCGGAACGAGGACAGTCTCGTCGTCGGCCCCTGGACCCTGTGCGCCACCGTGACCGACAGCCCGCAGACCCTGGTCTTCCCGCTGGAGAGCCCGGTCGTCGTCGCCGTCGCCGACGGACTCGGCGGGCATCCCGGCGGGAACGTGGCCAGCTCCCTGGTGGTCCGCCGGATCGCCGCGGCCGGGCCGCGGCTGAACAGCGAGGACGAGATCCACGACGTCCTCGACGCCTGCAACCGAGCCGTCTACGAGGCCGCCGGCGGCGACGAAGGCGGCGACCTGGCCACCATGGGCACGACGGTCGCGGGTGTCGTCGTACGGCACGACGCGCTGCTGGTGTTCAACGTCGGCGACAGCCGGGTGCACGCGGCCTCCCCGGAGGGGCTGCGCCGGCTGAGCGTCGACGACAGCCCGCCGCTGGAGCCCGGACGGCGCACCACGTCCATCGTCACCCAGTGCCTCGGCGGTAGCCCCGGCTACCGCGCCGTCCGCGCGCATGTGACGCCGGTGCCCGTGGCGCCCGGCGACCGTTTCCTCGTCTGCACCGACGGCGTCACCGACCCGCTGACGGACGACGTCATCGAAGGCGTGCTGCGGGAGCACGACGACGGGCGCGCGGCGTTCGAGCTGTGGAAGGCGGCCATGGAGGCGGGCGGTCCGGACAACATCACGCTGGCCGTCCTCCGCGTCGGCGAGGAGTAGTCAGCCCGCCCGGGCGGCCCGGTGACCTGATCCCTCGGACCGCCCGGGCGGCCCGGTGACCTGATCCCGCGGACCGCCCGGGCGGCCCGGTGACCTGATCCCGCGGACGGCGTCATGCGCCGCCTGCCCCCTCCCGTACGTCCGCTCAGCGAACACCCGTGTCCGCCATCTTGACGGGACATCGACATCTCGTTGACCATCGGGCACACACAGCACCCGCACCGCTCTGGCACCTCCGTTCCAGTCACCGTCCGGCACCCACCCCTCGACGAGAAAGTGCGGACCCCCCACATGACGACTCCTCAGTCCACCCTGCCCAGACGCCTTTCCAGACGCACCGCGACCGTGACCGGCCTGGCCGTGGCCGCCGCACTGCTCACCGCGGTCCCGGCCACCTCCGCCCCGTCCGGCACCTCGGCCACGACCGGTGCGCGGGCGCTCGCGGCCCCCGACATCCCGCTGGCCAACGTCAAGGCGCACCTAACCCAGTTCCAGTCGATCGCCACCGCCAACGGTGGCAACCGGGCGCACGGCCGCCCCGGTTACAAGGCCTCGATCGACTATGTGCGCGCCAAGCTGGACGCGGCCGGATTCACCACCAGCGTCCAGCAGTTCAGCTCCTCCGGCGCCACGGGCTACAACCTGATCGCCGACTGGCCCGGCGGCGATCCGAACCAGGTCCTCATGGCCGGCGCGCACCTCGACTCCGTCTCCTCCGGGCCCGGCATCAACGACAACGGCTCCGGATCCGCCGCCGTCCTCGAGACCGCGCTCGCCGTCTCCCGCGCCCAGCTCCAGCCCGCGAAGCATCTGCGGTTCGCCTGGTGGGGCGCCGAGGAACTGGGCCTGGTGGGCTCCAAGTACTACGTCAACAACCTGCCGACGGCCGAGCGTTCACGCATAGCGGGTTACATCAACCTCGACATGGTCGGCTCACCGAACCCCGGCTACTTCGTCTACGACGACGACCCGGCGATCGAGAAGGTCTTCAAGGACTGGTACGCGGGCATCGGCGTCCCCACGGAGATAGAGACCGAAGGCGACGGCCGCTCGGACCACGCGTCCTTCAAGAACGTCGGCATACCCGTGGGCGGGCTCTTCACCGGCGCCAGCCGCACCAAGACGGCCGCCCAGGCCACCAAGTGGGGCGGCACCGCCGGCCAGGCCTTCGACCGCTGCTACCACTCGTCCTGCGACACCACGGCGAACATCAACGACACCGCCCTGGACCGCAACAGCGACGCCCTCGCCCATGCGATCTGGACCCTGGGCACGGGCGCGACCCCGCCGCCGGGCACCACGTTCGAGAACACCGCCGATGTCGCCATCCCGGACAACGGCGCCGCGGTGACCTCGGCCGTCCCGGTCACCGGCCGCACCGGCAACGCGCCCGCCGCCCTCCGGGTCGGCGTGGACATCAAGCACACCTGGCGCGGCGACCTGGTCGTCGACCTCCTCGCCCCCGACGGCACCGCCTACCGGCTGAAGAACTCCAGCAGTTCCGACTCCGCGGACAACGTCATCACCACCTACACCGTCGACGCCTCGACCGAGCAGGCGAACGGCGAATGGCGCCTGCGGGTCCAGGACGTGGCGGCCCAGGACGCGGGCTACATCGACAGCTGGAAGCTCACTTTCTGACGCCGGCACCCCGACGGCGCGCCGGCACCTCGGTGGTCCCCGAGACGCCGGCGCGCCTTCCGCCGACTCCGCTCACGCGAGCGTGCCCGTCCGGAAGCGGCGGCGGTACTCGGTCGGCGTGGTGTCGAGCCGGCGGCGGAAGGCCCGGATCAGCGTGTCCGTCGTACCGAAACCGCAGGCGGTGACGATGCGTTCGAGCGTCGCGTCGGTGGATTCGAGCTGGTTGCGGGCCAGTTCCACCCGTGCCGACTCGATGTAGGCGCTGGGCGTCATGCCGAGTTCGGTCTTGAAGACGCGGGTGAGTTGCCGCTCGCTGAGGTGGGCGTACTCGGCGAGGTCCGCGACGGTGAGCGGTTCGGAGATGTGCCGCATGATGTGATGGCGCAGGTCCTCGACGCGCCGCGTGGTGGAGACGGGTTCGAGGGGCACGCTGAACTGGCTCTGCCCGCTGGGCCGCTTCAGGTACATCACGAGCTGCCGGGCGACGCGCAGCGCGACCGCCTCGCCGTGGTCGTCGGCGACGAGGGCCAGGGACAGGTCGAGGCAGGAGCTGATGCCCGCGCCGGTCCACACGTCGCCGTCCCGGATGAAGATCGGGTCGGCGTCGACCTCGACCGCCGGGTGTTCGTCGGCGAGCTGCCGTGCGGTCGACCAGTGGGTGGTGGCCCGTCTGCCGTCGAGCAGACCGGCGGCGGCGAGGACGTGGGCGCCGACGCAGACGGAGGTGACCCTGCGGGTTCTCCCGGCGAGTGTCCTCACCCGGTCGACGACCGCCGGGTCGGCGAGGGCCCGGACGCGGCCCCGGCTGTCCGTCTCGACCGAGCCGGGCACCAGAAGGGTGTCGATGCTCTCTCCCGACATCTGCTCGAAGGTGGCGTCGGGGAGTACGCGTACCCCGGCCGCGGTGGTGACCGGGGCCGGGGTCTCGGCGGCGAGGACGACCCGGTAACCCGGTGCCCCCTTGAGTTCGCGGCGCAGCAGGGAGAACACCTCGGGCGGTCCGGTGACGTCGAGGAGGTCGACGCCGTCGAAGAGGAGGATGACGACGAGTCGTTCGACGGTGCTCAAGGGTCGCTGTCTCCGCCCGGTCGGCAACGGTGATGTCCGGATCTGCATGTTAGATGACATTGCCGACACCAGGGTGGGGCCGTAGCGTTCCCCACGGAGGCCGGAACAGCACGGCCGAACCCCAACTCCCGCTTTCGCAGCGGGACTTGTTGTGAGAACTCGGAAGGGCATCCCCATGGCTACGACCACCCTGCGCACCCTCATGGGCTTCGACGAGACGCCCGCGTCGCTCGCCGACGCGACCTTGATCCTGGTCGACTACCAGAACACCTACGTCCAGGGCGTGATGGAGCTGGAGGGCTGGCGGGCCGCGCTCGACTCCGCCGCCGAACTGCTGGGCCGGGCGCGGGAGGCGGGCGCCACGGTCATCCACGTCATCAACGACGGCGGCGAGGGCACCCCGTACGACATCCGGGCCGAGATCGGCCAGATCCACCCGAGCGTGGCGCCGGCCGAGGGCGAGGCCGTCGTCGTCAAGCGGCTCCCGGACTCCTTCGTCGGCACCGAGCTGGGCGACCTCGTCGACGCCGCCGGTCACAAGGACGTCGTCGTCATGGGCTTCATGACGCACATGTGCGTGCTGTTCACCGCCCAGGGCGCGTTCCTGCGGGGCAACCGTCCCACCGTGGTCGCCGACGCCTGCGCGACGCGTCCCCTGCCGGTGGCGGGCACGGAGGTGCCCGCCGCGCAGATCCACCAGAGCGCGCTCGCGACGGCCGGAGATCTGTACGGGGTCGTCGTCGCCTCCGGGAAGTCCCTGGTCTGAGCGCACGTGCGGGGCGGGGTCGGCCCAGCCGGCGCCAGAAGTCCAGGTCGTGGCCGGCCGCGTAGTCGACGGACGTGATGGCGCCGGGCGCCAGGGACTGGGTGTGCGGGGCGGGCGAGCCGGGCACGTGTGCCGGCCAGGGCACGAGCCCGCGCCCTCCGGGCCGGCCGGTCGCGGCGAACGTGGCCCAGTAGTCGGTGATGGCGTCCGCGAGCCGTGCCTGCGCCGGGGTGAACCGGTCGTGGACCGCCTTCTCCTCGAACACATACGGCGTGTCCGAGGCGTGATAGGCGCCGAAGTCGAAGGCGCTGGCCTCCACGGGCGGATACATCGGCGCGTCACGGTCGGCGAACTCGTACGCGTACGTCGGCACATGACGCCCGAGGGCCGTGTTCTGGGCGTGGGTGCCGCGCGCCCACATGCGGTCGGTGACGACCGTGGACCAGGCGAGGGGCGGGGGAGGGGAAGGCGTCCGCCGGGTACTCGGTGAGCACGGCGGCCGCCCGGCGTGTCCCGAACGCGGTTCGCACCAGTTCCTCGTACTGCGTCTTTGTGAGCCTGCCGTTCACCGCGTCCCACGTCAGCCCGACGAACAGCCGGTGCTCGTCCCGGGCCGCGCCGGACAGCACCGGCACCCGGTGGAAACGCCCCTCTCTCAGGGCCTTCTCCGGCAGCTCCGGCAGGACGCCCTCGCCGAAGGCGAACGCCTGGAAGATGTTCATGACGTACGGGACGTCCAGGATCCGCTTGACCGGCAGCGCGCGCAGACAGCGCAGGGCGCGGCCGGGGTCGGGGTCCGCGCAGCCCAGCCCGGCCGCGACGTCCCGGCCGGAGTCCCGCAGCTCGCGCTGGGTGCGCCAGGTGTACCAGCGGTGCGCCGGGACCTGCGGGCCCATCATCCCGGCGGGCATGTCCATCATGCCCTCGCCGCTGGAGAGCACCGCGCGATGGAACAGGCCCCGCGCGGCGGGCGAGGCGAGGTGACCGACGACAGCGGTCGCGCCGAAGGAGGAGCCGGCCACGGTGACGTTGCCGGGGTCACCGCCGAAGGCCGCGGCGTTGCGGGCCACCCAGCGCAGCGCGGCCTGCTGGTCCTGGAGCCCGAAGGTCCCCGAGCCCGGCAGTCCGGGGTGGGCGAAGCCGCCGAAGACACCGAGCCGGTGGTTGACGGTGACGACCATCAGGCCCCGGTCGGCCAGGCGGCGGGCGTCGAACAGGGCCCCGCCGCCGATGGTGCCGTCGCCGTGGATCCACACGAGGACCGGCGCGCCCCGACCCCGGGGCGGGCCCGGCCGGAGCGGTGACGTTCAGGACCAGGCAGTCCTCCTCCAGGCTGGTGGTGCCGCCGTACTGGGTGGGCACCTGCGGGCACAGGGGGCCCGGCCGGGTGGCGTCCCTGACGCCCCGCCAGGACCGCACGGGGCGAGGCGCGGCCCAGCGGTGCGCCCCGGTCGGCGGTCCGGCGCAGGGGATGCCCCGGAAGACGCGGTGACCGGCGAGAACCGTGCCGCGCACGACTCCCTTGTCGGTGCGCACCACCGTCGTCCGTCCGCCGGACGCGGGCTGTCCCGGCCCGGCCGGGGCGGGCTCCGAGGTCACCGACAGCACCAGTCCCACGGCCGCCGCCAGGGCGGCGGCCGCGAGGTGTCGCTTCTTCGTCATCGTCCACCGTCTTCCGTACGGGGTGCGCGACGGCCGTCCGGCAGGCCGCGCCCTCCATGACATCTGCCCGGCACACGATAGTCACGGTAGGTAGTCGGTCGAAGGCGCTCGGTGTGTGCCCGGGTGCGCGTCGTGATCGCGCGCTAGGTCGTGTCCGCAAA
>NZ_MUND01000505.1 GCF_002154375.1 Streptomyces glaucescens
GCCGGCCGGTACGAACTGGCCACGCTCATCGGGCAGGGCGGCATGGGCCAGGTCTGGACGGCCTACGACCGGCGCCTCGACCGGCGCGTCGCGGTGAAGCTGCTGCGCCCCGACAAGGTGGCCGGCCAGGAGGCCGACGAGCTGCGCCGCCGCTTCGTGCGCGAGTGCCGGGTGACCGCGCAGGTCGACCACCCCGGCCTGGTGACCGTGCACGACGCGGGCAGCGAGGGCGAGGAGCTGTTCCTCGTCATGCAGTACGTGGACGGCGCGGACCTCTCCGACCACCTCGCCGAGCACGACCCGTACCCGTGGCAGTGGGCGGTCGCGGTAGCCGCGCAGCTGTGCGCCGTGCTGAGCGCCGTGCACGCGGTGCCGATCGTGCACCGCGACCTCAAGCCGCGCAACGTGATGGTCAAGCAGGACGGCACGGTCACCGTGCTCGACCTGGGCGTCGCGTCCGTCATGGACAGCGACACCACGCGGCTCACGCACACCGGCTCGCCGATCGGCTCGCCCGCCTACATGGCGCCCGAGCAGGCGATGGGCGGCGCCGTCGGCCCGTACACCGACCTGTACGCGCTCGGCGTGCTGCTGCACGAGCTGCTCAGCGGGGACGTGCCCTTCGCGGGCTCCACGGCCCTCGGGGTGCTGCACCGGCATCTGTACGAGCCGCCGCTGCCCGTGCGCCGGATCCGCCCCGAGGTGCCCGAGGCGCTGGAGTCCCTGGTCCTGCGGCTGCTCGCCAAGGACCCGCAGCACCGGCCCGGCTCCGCGCAGGAGGTGTACGAGGAACTGGCGGTCCTGCTGCCCACCCGCGGCATGCCCAGCGGGGCGCCCCTGGAC
>NZ_MUND01000506.1 GCF_002154375.1 Streptomyces glaucescens
GCACGCCGCGCCTCGGCATCGAACCGGTGCGCGGACCGAGTGCCTAGGGGTTGTCGCTCCCCGTGGTCGTCCGCAGGACGGCCCTGCGGCGTCCGGTGCGTGCTCTCGGCGCGCCGGGCGGAAGTCCGCGTACTGGCGTACTCGGGCTTTCGTCCGGTGCGGCGAGAGCACGTGCCGGGCGTCGCGGGGCAGACGGGAGTTCGACGACACCCCCTAGCGCGGGGGAACGCCGTCCGCGCGGGAAAGTCACGACCGTTCACCCCTTTCGGTGGCGCGATGGACAACCGTCCGTCGCGCCACCGGCTTGTCCGCATACGTTCGTCCCGCTGCGAGCCGTCGGCCAACGGCGGCTCCCCAAACGGGAGATCGGGGGTGCACTCGTGCGCATCGGACTGCTTACCGAGAGTGGCTATCCGTATGTGGGCGGTGACGCCGGGCTCTGGTGCGACCGGCTGGTGCGCGGACTCGGGCAGCACGCCTTCGACGTCTACGCGCTCAGCCGCGACGAGCGCCAGGAGGACGAGGACTGGACCCCGCTGCCGTCCCAGGTCCGCAGGGTTCGTACGGCGCCGCTGTGGATGGCGGAGGACGACGGCGTGGGATACGGGCGGCGCGCGCGTCGGCGCTTCACGGAGGCGTACGGAGAACTGGCCGCCACCCTGTGCGCCGGGTCCGCGGAGGCCGCGGGACTGGCGCCCACGGCAGGCGCCGAGTCGGCGGCCGAGGCGTCCGCCACTCAGGCGGACCGTTTCGCCAACGCCCTCTACGGGCTCGCCGAGCTGGCCCGGGAGGAGGGCGGACTGGTGGGCGCGCTGCGCTCCGAGACCGCCGTCCGCGCTCTGGAGCGCGCCTGCCGTGCGCCTCGCGCCCCGCGCACGGCGCGCGAGGCGCGCGTGCCGGAGCTGCTCACCGTCGCCGCACACCTGGAACGCGCCCTGCGCCCGCTCTCCCTGGACTGGTACGAGGACGACGGGCTCGGCTCGGCCGACCTCTGCCACGCGGCCTCCGGCGGCGCGGCGGCCCTGCCCGGCCTGCTCGCCCGGCACTTCCACGGCGTGCCGCTGCTCGTGACCGAGCACGGCGTGCGGCTGCGCACGCACTACCTGGCCGCCACCGACGCCGCGCCCGCCGTCCGCGCACTGGTCGCCGCCTTCCACGGCCGGCTCGCCGCCGAGATCTACCGGCGGGCCGAGCGCATCACCCCCGGCAACGCGCACGCCCGCCGCTGGCAGGAGCGGTGCGGTGCGGACCGGGCCAAGCTGCACACCGTCTACCCCGGCATGGACGCCGCCCCCTTCACGGAGGTGGGCGAGGCGCCGGACGCCGCGGACCCCGGCACGCTGGTCTGGGTCGGGCGGATCGACCCGGCCAAGGATCTGATCTCGCTGCTGCACGCCTTCGCGCAGATTCGCAAGGAGGAGCCGAAGACCCGGCTGAGGATCATCGGCGCTGCCGACGGCGCGGAGGGTGCCGCCTACCTCGCCCACTGCCGGGCACTCGCCGCGCAGCTCTTCCCCGACGAGGCCGAGGGTCCGCACGCCGTCGGCGACAACCCGGTCTCCTTCGAGGAGATCGGCGGACCGGAGGCCCCGACCCCCGCCGAGGCGTACGCCTCCGGTGCGGTGACCGTGCTGTCCAGCGTCGTCGAGGGCTTTCCGATCAGCCTCGTCGAGGCCATGTTCTGCGCCCGGGCGACCGTGTCCACCGATGTCGGCGCCGTCGTCGAGGTGATCGGCGGTACCGGGCTCGTGGTGCCGCCGCGCAATCCGCGGGCGCTCGCGGAGGCGTGCGTGGCGTTGCTGCGCGACCCCGAGCGTCGTGCGCGCCTGGGGGCCGCGGCGCGCGCCCGTGCGCTCGAACTGTTCACGGTGGAGCAGAACATCGCGGCATTTCACGGCATCTACCTGGAGATCGTCGCCCGGTGCCCGGTCCGTCGGGTCGTCCTCGACGCCGGCGGCGAGCCACTGCCGTTCGCCGTGCCCGCCGAGGCCCGGGTGCCCGGACGGTGGACCGACCCGGCGCTGCGGGGCGTCGCGCGACGCGGGCCCGGCTGGGCAGGGCAGCGGGCTCCCGTGCGGGCCACCTCGGCGGTGGCCGCCATGCCCGGTGCGGAGCGGGTCCGATGAGCGACCTCGACCTGGACCGGCCCGGCACTCCCGGCAGCCCGGGGGCGTGGGACACGCGGTCGGAGGAGTGGCTGACGGCGGAGGG
>NZ_MUND01000507.1 GCF_002154375.1 Streptomyces glaucescens
CTCCGGCATCGGCCGGGCCACCGCCGTGCGGCTGGCCCGGGCGGGCCTGGACGTCGGCATCACCTGGCACGGCGACCTGAAGGGCGCCGAGGAGACCGCCGAGGAGGTCCGCGCCCACGGACAGCGGGCCGAGGTGGCGCACATGGACCTCACCCGGCTGCCCGACGCCGCGGACGTCATCGACGAGCTGGCCGACCGGCTGGGTCGCGTCGACGTGCTGGTCAACAACGCCGGCACGGGTACCGCCACCCCGTTCCTCGACCTGGAGCTCTCCGACGTCCGCGAGGTGCTCGACATCGACCTGGTCGGCCCCTTCCTGTGCGGCCAGCGGGCGGCCCGGCGCATGATCAGGCAGGGCGACGGCGGGCGGATCGTCAACGTGACCTCGGTGCACGAGCACCAGCCGCGGGTGGGCGCCGCGCCGTACTGCGCGGCCAAGGGCGGCCTCGGCCTGCTCACCCAGGTCATGGCGCTGGAGCTGGCCGAGCACGGCATCACCGTCAACGCCGTCGCGCCCGGGGAGATCGCCACGCCGATGACCGGCCAGGAGGACACCGACGTCACCGACGAGCGCCGTCCCGGCGTCCCGCTGGGCCGGCCCGGCGACGCCCGCGAGGTCGCCGCCGTCATCGCCTTCCTCTGCGGCCCGGACTCCTCCTACGTCACCGGCGCCTCGTGGACCGTCGACGGCGGCATGCTCCGCATGGGTCCGCAGGCCGGATCCCATCTGACCGGCGACGACTGGCGGCGGCCCTGAGACCGTGCGACTGCGCACCAGTGCGTGGGAGCAGCCCGGGTTCACCCGGGTCCGGCACGGCCGGGCTTCCGCTACCTCGACACCCACGGCAAACCGCTCACCGACCCCCGGCAGCTGGCCCGTGTCCGGGCCCTGACCATCCCGCCCGCCTGGCGGAACGTGTGGATCTGCCCCTGGTCCAACGGCCACCTCCAGGCCGTCGGCACGGAGGACGCCGGACGCCGGCAGTACCTGTACCACGAGGAGTTCCGCGCCCAGCAGGACCAGGCCAAGCACGAGCACGTGCGCCAGGACGCCGCCGTCCTGCCCGAGCTGCGCGCCCGGGTCACCGCCGACCTGTCCGGCCGGGGCCTGAGCCGGGCCCGGGTCACCGCCTGCGCCGTACGCCTGCTCGACCTCGGCTTCTTCCGCATCGGCAGCGACCGGCACACCCGTGAGAACGAGACCTACGGCCTGACCACCATGCTCCGTGAGCATGTGCGCTGCGGCCGGGGCGAGATCGCGTTCAGCTATCCGGCCAAAGGCGGCATCGAACTGGTGCGGGCGCTGGTCGACGAGCAGGCGCACGCGGTGGCCCACGCACTGCTGCGCCGCCCCCGGCGCGGCGGCGAGCGGCTTGCTGGCCTTCTGGGAGGGGCGGGCCTGGGACGACCTGCGCGGTGACGACCTCAACGAGGCCCTGCGCCGGCTGTCCGGGACGGAGATCACCGCCAGGGACTTCCGCACCTGGCACGCCACCGTGCTGGCCGCCGTGGCGGTGGCGGTCACCGCCGAGGCGGCCCGCGCCACCCCGGCGTCCCGCCGCCGCCAGGTGGCGCGGGCCGTGCGCGAGGTCAGCCACTGTCTGGGCAGCACGCCCGCGGGGTGCCGGGCCTCCTACATCGACCCCCGTGTCTTCGAACTGTTCGAGCAGGGCCGCACGATCGCGCCCACGCTCACCCGGCTCGACGAGCACGGCGCCTTCGGGCGGCCCGCGACCCAGGGCGCCGTCGAGGCGGCGGTCCTCGACCTGCTCACCGGGTGAGACGTCCGGGTGTCCGGATGCCGATGGCCGGAACCGTCCTACCCTTTATGGCATGACCGAAGTCGCGAGTCCCCATATATCCCACCCGCGGATCATGGTGCTCGGGGTCCAGCCGGGCCAGCCGCCCTTCCGCATCGTGGAGATCGACGGACAAGTCGTCGGTGAGGCCCGGACCGTCACCGACGTCCTGGAGACCGCCGCCGCCTTCGGCATCACGGTGCACGACCTGGACGATCCGGACGTGGTGCGCTGGGTGGGCGGCGACAAGTTCACCTGGAGGCCGAGGTAGCCCCGGCGGTCAGCCGATCGTCCACTTCTGGTTGGCGCCGCCGGTGCACGTCCAGATCTGCAGCCGGGTGCCGTTCGCCGGGTTGTTGCCGGTGACGTCGAGGCACTTGTCGGCCTGCGGGTTGACGATGTCGCGTGCCGCGGTGACGACCCACCGCTGGGCCGCGGTGCCGTTGCAGTCCCACAACTGGACGGGGGTGCCGTCCGCGGTGCCGCCCGAGGCGACGTCCAGGCACTTGCCGAGCGCCCGGAGCGTCCCGTCCGCGCCGGCCGTCCACCGCTGGGCGGCGGTGCCGTTGCAGTCGTAGAGCTGGACGGGCGTGCCGTTGGCGGGGCTGGCGCCGGCGACGTCCACGCACTTCCCGGCCAGTCCGCGCACCGCCGCTCCGGTGGGGGTGTCGCTCGTGGTCACCGACACGTGGTCGACGAGCAGGGCCTGCGGGAAGACGGTGGAGCCGTCGGGGTCGCCGGGCCAGTAGCCGCCCACCGCCAGGTTCAGGATGAGGAAGAACGGCTTGTTGAACACCCACTGCCGGCCGCCGAGGTCGGCCGGGGTGCGCCGCTGGTAGACCTGGCCGTCGACGGACCAGGTGATCGAGTCGGGCGCCCAGTCCACGGCGAAGGTGTGGAAGGCGTCGGCGAAGGCCTGGCCGTTCGGCAGGGTGTATCCGGCGCCTATGCCGCCGGAGCCGGAGTACCCGGGGCCGTGGAGCGTGCCGTGCACGGTGGAGGGCTCGAAGCCCACGTTCTCCATGACGTCGATCTCGCCGGAGTTGGGCCAGCCGACCTGGCCGAGGTCGGTGCCGAGCATCCAGAACGCGGGCCACATGCCCTGCCCGCGCGGGATCTTCATCCGTGCCTCGACATGCCCGTACTGGGCGCTGAACTTCCCGGCGGTGTTCAGCCGGGCCGAGGTGTACTGGCAGCTGCCGTACCAGCACTGGTAGCCCGCCGGGTTCTCACGGCGGGCGGTGATCACCAGGTGCCCCTGGCCGTCCAGGGCGGCGTTGCGGGTGCCGGCCGTGTAGTACTGCCGCTCGTGGTTGTTGACGTTGTCGCCGGTCTCGGTCTGCCACTTGGAGCCGTCGACCGCGGCGCCGGCGGGCCCGTCGAAGGTGTCGAGGAACGTCACCGCCCGGGCATCGGCCGGTGCGGCCCGGGGGCCGGCCGGCTCGGCCCGGGCGGGGGTGACGGCGGCGGACGCGATGAGGAAGGCGGACAGCGCGCCGAGCAGGCATCTGCGCAGCAGGCGTGGCGTGGCCATGGGGATCCCTTCGAAGGCGGGGGTAAGGGCGTCCCCTTGATTCAAGAGATGAGCTAAGCCTCCGTCAACACATTGGTACGGACCGGAAGGAGCCGCTCGTGACGCCGGGCGGCCTCAGCGGCGCGCGTGCACGGCCCGCCCGAGCCGGCGGCCCAGGAGCAGATAACCCGCCAGCGCACCCGTCGTGTTGAGGATGACGTCGTCGATGTCGAAGGCGCGGCCCGTGACCACCGCGCCCTGGGCCAGCTCCACCAGCAGCATCACGAGGGCGGTGAGCAGCAGGACGCGGCCGATCCCGCGCGCCCTGGGCGCGAGCACCGGCACCAGGACGCCGAACGGCACGCCCAGCAGCAGATTGCCGCCCATCTGCTTGACCGCGTCGCGGCCCACCGGCTGCTCCACATAGGCCCGCAGCGAGCTCCCGGGCCGCAGATTGCTGTGGGTCAGCGACTCCGAGGCGGGGGAGGGCTCCAGGGTGAGGCGGGCCAGCACCACCGAGAACGCCACCATCAGCACGAAGGCGCAGACCATGGCCAGCGCCCGGCCGATGGCGGGCAGCAGCCGCCGGCGAGGAGACTCCGGCTCCGCCCTCCCGGTCGGCTCCGCCCTCCCAGCCGGCTCCGCCTTCCCGGCGGGGCGCGACCGCGACGGAACGAGGGAACTCAAGGAACGCACGCCTGCCCAGGCCATTCGGTCCTCCGGTCTTCAACTTCCCAGGTGTGTGAGCCGGTTACCCCGGCCGACGGGCGTCTACCGCCCGATCAGCGGCCGTAGGTGACGCGGACCTCCTTGAAACCGAGCGAACGCAGGAGGCCTTCGAGCATGTCGGTGGTGTTCTTCTCGGCCCGCGCGGTCAGCCCGCTCTCCCGTGCCGCCGCGCCGATGTGCCGTACCGCGAGCCGCTGCACGGCCTGCTCGCCGTTCGGATTGTCCGAGAACAGATCCCCGAGCCGGTCCAGCAGCCCGCGCTGCTTGGAGACGGCGTAGGAGCGGTCGGGGTCGAGGGCCGGTGCGCCGAGCGCGGCGTGCGGCAGCCGGAGCGTGGCCGACGTACGGTCCTCGTCGACCGTCACATCGCCCTCGCCGACCTTCCCGAGGTCCACGTAGGCGTCGACGGTGCCCGCGCCCACGTACAGGGTGCGGGTGCCGCGCACCGCGTCCGGCAGGAATTTGGTGTCCTTCTCCAGGTCCACCACCACCTGGAAGTTGCCGGACGCCGCCTCGTACCGGCTGATGTCCTGGATCGACCGCAGCAGCGCCGGGCCGGACCGGTCGCGGGTCTCGGTGCCGAACACGTCCTTCAGGCCCGGCAGTCCGCTCAGCCGCAGCCCGGCCAGCAGCACCACGAGCACCAGCGCGACGGCGGTCGCGGCCTTCACCCAGCCCGGTATCCGCTTGAGGGACGTCGTCATGGCGACGGTCTCCTTCCTCCCACGGTCTCCGGATGCCCGTCATCCGGGCGCCCAGACAGCCGAGTCGACGGATCTACGACCCTTGGCGGACCGCGGGGGAGCGTAGGGGCGGCCGGGACCCCGTCATCTGGCGGGGCTCTCCGGCCGGCGGAGCGCGTCGTCCAGGGTCGGCAGCGGGGGCAGTAACCGGGACAGGCCCACCACGCGCAGCACCCGCAGCGTCGGCGGATGGACGCAGACCAGCGACAGGTGCCCGTCACGGGCGAGCACCCGGCTGCGCGCGCGGTACAGCAGCCGCAGCCCGGAGGCGTCGAAGAACTCCACCGGGCTGAGGTCGATCACGATCCGCGGGGCGGGCGGGGCCGTGGCCGCGTCCAGGTACGGGACGATCTCCTCGGCCGCGGCGATGTCGATCTCCCCGAGGAACTCCAGGACCGTGTGGCCGCGGTGCTGGCGCACGCGCAGGTACCGGGAGAGCGGGGCGCGCTCCTGCCGCACGACGACATCGCCTCCAACCAGCCCAAGTCGGCGCACAACTGCGCGCCCCGTCTTGCAAGTTACCCTTGCGGACTGAATTTCAGCATGTTCGATTGACATATGTCTGTGAATTGCGGCCGAGTTCCTTCGTGTCGTGAACAAAGGCTGACGGCGCGGCTCCGGCCGGGGTCGGCACGTCACTCCATCAGCAGCACCAGCTTCCCGGTGGTCCGACCCGTTTCGCCCAGCCGGTGCGCCTCGGCCGCCTCCGTGAACGGGAACGTCCCCGCGATGGCCGGGCGCAGTGTGCCCGCCTCGGCCAGCTCGGCGACCGTGCGCAGGACCGCCCGGTCGGCGTCCACCAGGATCCAGGTCACCCGCACCCCGAGCCGGTCCGCCTCCTCGAACACCTCCGGCGACTCGATCGGCAGGATCGACACCACGATCCCGCCCGGGCGCAGCACCCGCAGCGAGCGCGCCGTGCAGTCGTCGCCGATGGTGTCCAGCACCACGTCGACGTCCTTCACCGCCTCGGTGAAGTCGGTCGCCCGGTAGTCGATCACCTCGTCCGCGCCCAGGCCGCGCAGGAACGCGTGCTTGCCCGCGCTCGCCGTGCCGATGACATGGGCCCCGTGCGCCTTGGCGAGCTGCACGGCCACGTGCCCCACCCCGCCGGCCGCCGCGTGGATCAGCACCCGCTGCCCGGAGCGGAGTCCGGCCGTCTCCACCAGCGCCTGCCATGCGGTGAGGGACACCATCGGCAGTGCGGCCGCCTCGGTGTGGGAGAGGCCGGCGGGCTTGGGCACCAGCAGGCGGGCCGGTGCGACGGCGTACTCGGCGTACCCGCCGTTGCCGTACGGGAAGGGCAGCATGCCGAAGACCTCGTCGCCCGGAACGAGGGCGGACACTCCGAATCCGGTCTCCTCGACCGTGCCGGAGACGTCCCAGCCCAGGACGAAGGGCGGCGCGCCCAGGAGCATGCCGGCGGCGCGGTGCTTCAGGTCGATCGGGTTGACCCCTGCGGCCCGCACCCGGATCAGCACCTGGTTCGCGCGCGGTGTGGGCCGTTCCACCTCGGTTGCGTGCAAGACCTCGGGACCGCCGAGGACCTCCTGGTGGATCGCTCGCATCGTGGTCGCAGTCATGGCGCTCAGTGTGCCGGGGGCAGCCCGCCCGGCCCATGGTCCGGCCGTCCTCCGGCGGGACACTGCCAAGTGTGGGCGCCGCGAACGGTGCGCCGGCCCAACGTTTCCGGGTCCCGCCGCGTCGTAGGAGCGACAACGGAACCCGGGAAGAGGGACGGCGGATGCGCAAGAGGCTGACGGTGGTGGCGGTGGCGGTGCTGGTGAGCGCCACGGCGGCGGGATGCGGGGCAGGCGCGGCGGACATCGTGGTCGAGGGCACACCGCCCGCCACGCCGTACGGCGGACCGCTCTCCGTGCGGGTCCCCGACCTGGACGAGGACGGCCCACGCGCCACCCGGATCGAGTCGGGCGCGGCGGGCCGGGCGCTGGAGTGCGACGGGGAGATCCACTCCGGCGGCGCGGGGGAGTCCTGGAGCGAGGGCGACGGCGGCGGGACGCCCGAGGAGGGTCTTGCCGCCTGGTTCGACATCGAGCAGCCCGACGTCCCCCGCTCCGGCTACCGCGTGGAGCGCGCGGAGCGCGACCGGGTGCTGTTCTCCTACGACGTCGGCGGCCGGACCAAGGTCGCGGTCGTCGTCGCCAAGGACCGCGCGAACGCCCCGGGCTGGGGGCCGGAGACCTCCGCCTCCTGCGATCCGGCGGAGCTGCCGGCGAGCTTCACCGACTCCCACGGGTACGAGATCTGGACCGACGAGCACGGCGACCGCGTCCCCTTCGGCTTGCTGCACAGCGGCGCGGGGCCGGGCCACTGCGACTGGCAGCGGGCCCACTTCCTGACCCTCGGCCGCGAGCCCGACGGCAGGCTCTACGCCCGCGACCCCCACGGCGTCCTGCCGGACGGCATGCTCACCGCGCCGTACGACGGTGACGTCCCGCTGCCCGCCCGCGCCCGTGACACCGGCCACCGCCGAGGCGACCGCGCGCTGTGGGTCGTCGACGGCGACTCGTCCAAGATCTACATCCGCACCCCCGACGGGGTCGAGGCCTGGCCGCGGGTGACCGACGGAATGGGCTGCCGCTGACCGCGAGGGCGCGGGCTTCGAGAGCAACCTCGCAGGTGGGCAAGGGGACTTGTCGACTCGAACACGGAGGGAGCATGGATGGCGGAGAGTGACGGAATCCTCACCTCCGCGGCCCGGGTGAGGTTGATCCTTTCGGGTTGAAACCAGATAAGCTCCGGTCCGGCGCTGCGAGTTGACGCGATCGCGACGGGTCGGCTCGCGGTGCGTACTCATGAGTGCGGTCCCCCATGCACACCCCCCCTGTTCGATTGTGTTGCTTCGAAGGATGCAGATGGAACTCGCCACTCCGCCGCCGGCGGCGCGGCCCCCTGTCGCCTGGTACAGCTGGTGGCTGATGCCGCTGGCCTTAGGAGGCGGGACGGTTGCCGCCACGTTCATGAGCTCGGAGCGAATAACCACGGCCGTCGCCGGAGCCGCGGCGACGGCGGCCGGGTCGGTCTGCGTACGGCTGCTGCTGCGCACCCAGACCCAACTGCGCCGGGCCGAGAGCGGGTTCCGCGCCGCTCAGGCCGAGCACTCCCAGCAGTGGCAGCAGCACGTGGCCGGCCTGGAGAGCCGGTACGCCGCCGAGCGCTCCGCCCACGAGGCCCGGCTCACCGAGCAGTCCCAGGCCTACGAGGCCCGGCTCGCCGAGCAGGCCGAGGGTTACGAGGCGCGGCTCGCCGGACAGGCCGAGAGCCACGAGACGCGGCTGGCCGAGCAGGCCGAGGGTTACGAGGCGCGGCTCGCCGAGCAGACCGGCCTCTGGCAGGAACAGCTCGCGCACCAGCGGGAGGCGGTCGCCCGCCTCGCCAATGAGCAGCTGCCCGAGGCGCTGCGGAGGCTGCGCGCCGGTGACGCCATCGACGACCTGCTGCCCGCGGTGAACCAGTGCGCCAAGGTCGCACCCGAACTCCAGGCCGACCTCCGCAAGGTCCTGCGCACCGCGCTGATCGGCGTCGAGGAGGAGTTCAACCGCTCCACCTCCGCCGAACAGGCCGTCGTCGGCATCGGCAACCGCATCCACGTCCTCACCAGCAAGCTGCGCGGCCGGCTGCACGAGATGCAGGGCGAGCACGGCCGCCTCCCGGCCGTCGCGCGCGGTCTGATGGAACTGGACCAGGCGATCGGCCCCGCCGACTGTCTCGCCGCCAGCATCGGCGTGCTCGGCGGCTCGGACCGCCCGGGACGGCAGTGGCAGGAGCCGCAGCGGCTGCTCAGCGTGGTCCGCGGCGGAATCGGCCGGATCAAGGAGTTCCACCGCGTCGACGTACGCCATCTGCCCGAACTCGGCGTCGACGGCGGCCTGGTGGACCACCTCACGCTGATCTTCGCCCACCTCCTGGACAACGCCACCCGCTACTCG
>NZ_MUND01000508.1 GCF_002154375.1 Streptomyces glaucescens
CAGCCGCCTTGAGCGCCATGAAGCCGTTGTCGCCAGCCGTCTCGGCGCGCATGAGCAAGCAGGCCAGCAAGGACACAGCCTGCGAGTTGGCGGTCCGTCGTCTGCTCCACGCGAGCGGACTGCGCTATCGCGTCGAGTACCCGGTGCCCGGCATGGCCCGACGCCGGATCGACGTAGCCTTCACCTCGGTCAAGGTCGCCGTCCTGATCGACGGATGCTTCTGGCACGGGTGCCCCGAACACGCCACCCAGCCGAAGTCGAACGCCGAGTGGTGGCGGCGGAAGCTGGACCGCAACATGGCGCGCGACGCGGAGACCACGGAGCATCTCATCGCGGCCGGGTGGGAGGTGCTGCGCTTCTGGGAGCATGAGGCACCGGAGGATGTGGCCCTACGTGTCGCGGCAGCGGTCGAGCGGCGGAGGGCGCAGCGAGATCGGGGGAAGAATTGTTGAGTGGGCTGACCTTTGTCGACGTGTGCTCCGGAGCGGGTGGCCTCGCCCTCGGGCTGGAGCGGGCTGGGTTCGAGCCGCGCCTGCTGCTGGACGAGGACGACGACGCCTGCCGGACGCTCAAGGCCAACCGTCCGCACTGGAACGTGCTCCAGACGGATCTCCTGGACTTCGATCCGAGCGAGTATCCGCAGACCTACGACGTGGATCTGCTGTCCGCGGGTCTGCCTCGGGTGAAGTCGAGCGCGACCGTGGGGCGGACGGACTCGGGTCTCGAAGAGCGGCTGCTGGAGGCCGCGGTACTTCTCGTCCATGCGATCAGGCCTCGGGCCGTGCTCATCGAGAACGTCCCCGGCCTCGCCCACTCGGACGAGTATCAGCGGTTCCGTGATTTCGCTCACGCTGAACTCGCCCACCTGGGATACGAGTTCAGTTGGTTCGTGGTCAACGCCGCCGACTTCGGCGTACCGCAGAACCGCAAGCAGGGCGTGCTGATGGCCGTGGAGGGGCATCGGGCCGGGGCGGTCAAACACCCGACGCCCACTGTGTCCGAACCCATGACGGTCGGAGAGGCCCTGGGCACCTCCATGGCGTCCCGTGGCTGGCAGGACGCCGACCGCTGGGCGGCCCAGGCCGACCAGCCGGCTCCGACGCTGGTGGGAGGCTCCAAGAACCGGGGCGGCGCCGACCTGGGGCCCACGGGGGCGAAGCGGAAGTGGGCGGTCATGGGTGTCAACGCTCACACCTTGGGCGACACGATCCCCGGCCCGGACTTCGAATGGAATCCGGCGCTCGGCCGGGACAACATGGTGAAAATCACAGTTGACCAGGCGGCTCTGCTCCAAGGTTTCCCGGACTCGTGGGAGATCTGCGGGCGCAAGACCTCCAGGTATCGCCAGATCGGGCACGCGACACCGCCGCCGGTCGGAGAGGTGCTGGGGCGGGCCGTCGCCGCAGCGCTGGACGGGCACCCGGCAGTCCCGTCCGCCGGCTAGACTTCCGCCACATGACCAGCACGGCGCCCCATCAGCCCATCCTCGACAAGCCTTTTGTCCTGGATCTCTTCGCAGGGCCCGGCGGGCTGGACGTCGCCGCGCACGTGCTCGACGTCCCCAGCCTCGGCATCGAGTGGGACAAAAGCGCTTGCCTGACGCGTTACGCAGCCGGTCTGGACACCCTCCACGCCGACGTGAGCGCGGTCCGCAGGGACGCCTTCGAGTCGCTGCCCCCGGAGATCAACGTGCTCGCCGGTGGCCCACCGTGCCAGACGTACTCGGTGGCCGGCAGCGGCGCCGGTCGCAAGGCCCTGGAGGAGGTCAAGGGCTACATCGAACGACTCATGGCAGGCGACTCCGACGAGAAGATCGACGAGGAACTGAAGAAGCTCAGCGATCCGCGCACCGCCTTGGTCCTCGAACCCCTCCGGTACGCGATCCAGGCGACCAGGAGCCCGAACCGCGGGAACCGGCCCTACGACGTCATCGTCCTGGAGCAGGTCCCCGCGGTCGAGGCGCTCTGGCACCACTACGCCCGGGTGCTGAAGTACGTCGGCCTCCCCGACGGCACCACGTACGAGGTCAAGGTCAAGGTTCTCGACACCGAGACCTACGGGGTGCCGCAGACACGGTCCCGAGCCGTGTTGATAGCTCGTCGTGAGGGGCTCGGTGAACCCTTCCTTCCCAAGCCGACCCATCTCCCCTATGAGGCGAAGGAGTGGAACAGCAGGATCGGCCGGGTTCCCGCCCAGGCGCATCAGGCGACCCTCGACGACGTGAGCGCCCCCGAGCCGGTGACGCGCCGGGACAGGGACGACGAGCGCCAGCAGTGGGTGTCGATGGGCAGTGCCCTCCCGGATCGCAGGAAGCCCTTCCTGGTCCGCTCGAACTACGGCAGCTCGGGGCATCCGGGGCGACGCGGTGTCCGGACCGACCAGCAGCCGGCTACCACCGTGACCGGCCGCATCTCCCGTTTCGTGGTCTTCGAGCCGGTCGGCGACAACCCGGGCATCGTCTGGGAGGGCCCGCGGTTCAGCATGAACGAGGCGGGGATGCTGCAGAGCTTCCCGCCGGGCTACCCCTGGTCGGGCACGGCACAGGCGCAGCAGGTGGGCAACGCCGTGCCGCCCCTCTTCGGTGCCCACCTGCTGAGCGCAGCGCTCGGTCTTCCCGCGCCGGACCCGGAGGCACTGCGGGAGCCGTGGGTGCCGGCCACGGAAGAGGAGCGCGCCAAGCTGCGCAGCCACGGTTGCGGGACGGCAGACGACTGCTCCGCCCGCTGCCCGCGCCCCGAGGAACAGGCGCCGCCGCGCTCCACGGCTCGCAAGAAGAAGGCGTCGGCAGGATAGCCACGGCGGGTGCCGGTTCAGACCTCGCTCTTCCTGCCTCTGACCGGCGCGGTCTCGAACAGCTCCGTGAAGTGGTCGACGAGCGCGGCCACGGACTCTTCGGGGACAGGATCCTCGTCGGGCCCGTCGGGAAGAACGTGGCGCGAGACCGGGGGTGCCGTCTCCGCCTCTGCGATCCAGTGCCGCAGAGCGGCCGGGTCCCTGGGCTCGTCCGGTGCAAGCACGTCGTAGACCAAGGTCGCGCCGGCCGCGGTGACGGCAACGCTCAGGCCGTTGATCTCCCGCCCTGTGGTGATCTTGCCGTTCTTCACGAGCCGGACGAGGGCCTGAGCGGTAGGACGGTGATCGATCAGGTCCCTCCGCAGAACGGTGTGGATGAGGTCCTGGTTGCCACAGGCCACCTCCACGGGTTCGTAATCCGCCCCGTTCCGGAACAGCTCGGCCGCCCACCACAGACGGGAGAAGCACTGGCGGTCCGCAGGGCCCTGGAAGCGCTCCGCCGGGATACGCCGCTCCGGCCGTGCCGCCGTCGACTCCGACAGGTGCCGCCAAGCCACGTAGTCGGGGGCCACCGCCAGCGCGAGGTGCGTCCACAGTCGCTTGTCCGCCGCCTCCCGCCGCGTAAGGCGCAGCGTGGCATGGAGCCTCGGCGCGAGCCACGCGTCGGCGCGGGTCCGGTCGTCGCGGAACTCGAACATGGCGTCTTCCACCAAGCTGCGGATCGGCTCGACCGCCCACCTGGCATCGTCCTCCGGAAGCGGTTCGACCGCCTTGGCGAGGTCGATGCCCCCGTGGACCTGCTCGGCCTTCAGCAGTTGCTCGGTGAGGAATCTGTCGGCGGCCGACGCTGGGAGCAGCGCCAGGCGCTCCGGTACGTGGTCGGGCTGGGTGATCACTTCTCGCTCTCCCGGTTGGCTTGTTCCAGACTGCGGATGGCATAGCCCAGCGCTCTGGAGGCTTCTGCGCGTCGGATGGCCGCATAGTGGATACGTGTCTGGAGCTCGGCCCAGCCCGCGTCGCCGGTGCGCCGGCGGTGCACCTGCCGGAGAGCCTCCTCGACGTGCACTCCGGGGACGACGTCCGGGAGCATCTCCCGCAGCACCTCGCCCTGCCAGTCGGTGGGGAAGACCGGGCTGCCACCGGGTTCCACCTCCAGGTCACCCATCGCCCCGTGGAACACGGCGGTCCATACGTCCGTGGCCATCTGGGCGACGAGAAGGTCGCGGACCTTGCTCTCCACGCCGGAGCCACTGCTGTTCAACAGCCCGACGATGCCCTCGACATCGGTGTTGACGAAGACGGTGGGTACTCTGGCCGAGGTGTCCACGATCCAGGGCGCGTCGGCGTAGGCCCGCAGCCATTCCCTGGAACTCCTGGTGAACGAAGCTTTGCGAACCTCCAGTTGGAGACCGCCGACCGGCTCGTCGGAGACCGTGTCGACAGTCCAGCTCCGGTCGGTCTCGGCTATCGACCGTCCCGCCACTCCGTCGACCGTGCCGACGGCGTCGACGGCGAGGGAGGCACGCCCCAGGTGGTCGTCGCGGAGCACCTCAAGGGAGCCCGACCAGTCACGGCTGTCCTCAGCGTCACGCGTGAGGTGCGTCGCAGTACGTACGTTGGTCTCGCCGTCCGTCAGCACGGCGACGACACGCACGTCGGACCAGGCCGCGTCCGGCACGTCGGCCCCGGGAGGCAGGGTCGCCGAGAGGCCGATGGTGGCGCTCACCCAGTCTTCGTGCCCCGCGACGCCGAGCGCGACGACCTGCTGCTGAGTCGAGTAGGCACTGGTGTCCAGTTGGTCCCGCGTACCGTCCGCGAGTTTGAGGGAGACCGACGTCACCCGGAGTGTGATCGGGCGGTTGAGCCGCTTGTACGGGTAGATCTTCACGCGTCACTCCCCCTTGCCGGCTCGCAGTTCGAGCACCAGTCGGGTCAGCGCCGTCCTGACCGGGTGGCTGGTGACGTCGGTCGCTCCCCGAAACGTCGCGCGGCGGACACCAGGAGGGAACCGAAGGGTGCCGTCCTCCACCTCGCAGCCCTCGACAGCCTCGAGTTCCGCCCAGTCCAACTTCGGGCGGCCGCCGGAGCGGACGTCCAACAGGGCGACGGGCGCCATGGGGACGATCTCATCGCCACGCGGGATGCTCACCTCGGCGGTGATCCGCCATTCCCCCGCCTCGCCGATCGTCGCATCGAGCCCGTTCAGGACCGGGATCACGGGCCCGGTGGGAACCTTCGCCTTGGGCCGCTTCTTCACGGTCAGCGCCTTGCGCAGGGCCTCGCCGCCTTCGCGGCTGCTGCGCCTCGGGCGCGCGACGAGTTCCCGGACCGCGTTGTTGACCTCCTTGGTCAGCCCTTCGATCCGTCGGTAGGCGGAGGGCGACCAGCGCAGGGTCAACTCCTCCGTCTGACCCCAACGGTCGTGCTCGGGGGGCTCCGCCGCACGCAGGAACTCCTCGGCCTCCTTGGCGAAGGGAGCGGCTTCCCCGGCGGCCTCACCTACCAAGAGAACGGCCTGGAACGGGTTGGTCCCGATCGGCAGCCTCGGGACCGTCGCCTTCTTGACGGTCATGCGATTGCCGCGCAGCGAATGCACCTGATTGATCGGCCTGTCGTTGTCGCCTGCCGCCTCGGTGACCAGCAGCACCGCCTGATGGATCCCCAGCGTGCCGCCGACAACACCGCCCGACAGCGGCAGCTTCAGGGGAACGTTCCGAGCCGCAACGTGTCCGGCCTCGGTGAGCCGATCCACCGTGGTGCCGTCGTAGTAGGCCCGCAGGGCACGGGTCCTGGAGGGCTGTTCGACGGAGGGGTCCACCTTTGTCTCCTCCACCACCACCTCTCCGTCGTTGCGCAGAGCGCGGACCGACACCTCCAGGAGGGGAAGTCGGCCGCCGCCACCGGTCATGGCGGCCCAGAAGTCACGACCCAGCGCCTGGACGAGCCGTTTGTGCATTCTGCGGATGTCGCGCGTGTCCTCGTCCCCTTCCTCCTCGACGATGTCGTCGTCGAGGTCGGACCCGCTCGCCTCCAGGCTGGCCACGTCATGCGCGCCGACGATGAGGAAGGACGTACCAGGCTCGTCGCTGTCGCGGCTCAGGTGCAGGCGGGCCACCGTCTCCTCGTCCGCCCACCAGGAGCGGGCGACCTCGGCGCCCGGCGAGTCGGGATCAGGGCGCCCGAACCAGGCGGGGCCCGCGTACGGGCGACCGTCGACTTCCCGCCACGGAAGTTCGAGGCGGCCGATCATCCGTCGCTCGGTGCGTCCCTCATGGGGAACAGAGAGAGTGGAGTTGATGAGCACGAGGCCAAGAGCGCTTGTGGCCCAGAGCGTCGCCTTGCCGAGGCCGTACGAACCGCCGGCCGAGCGCCCGGACTTCAGACTCTCCAGTTGACGCCTGACGACGGCGGCGAACTTGCCGTCCGCGTAATCGTCGCCAGTGAGGCCGGAGGCGTTGTAGTCGTCGACACGCAGCAGGACCAGACGGCCCTTCTCGTACATGTCGCGCACTCCCGCGTCCACGACCCGCCCGACCTTCTGGTTACCGGCGAGTTCCGAGACGGCCGAATAGTGCGGGAAGAGGTCGTTCCAGAGGATCGCATCACGGAAGGCGTCAAGGTGTTCGCCGGTCAACTCGTGCAGGGTGTACCGCACTCGGACGGGGCGGCCGTTCTCCGTCAGACGCTCGTCGAGACTGTTCTGACAGGTCTCGCGGGCGAGCACCTGTACGTCCGCGTCAAAAGCGAAGGCGGCGGCATTGCCCAGTTCACGGCCGCCGTCCGGGTAGCCGGGGCGGTGGTACCAGGTCACCGGGAGACCGGCCTGAGTGTCGGTGGTGCGCGTGTGCACCGTGCCGAGATCCGTGCCGAGCGCCGTTGCGATGTCCGCCATCACCGTGGGGCGTGGGGTCGACCTTCCGGTGATCCACGCGGAGACGGCGGCTCGGGTCAGGCCGAGTTCCTCGGCCAGTTCCGCCTGCGTCTTCCCCGCAAGCTTGAGCTGCCTGGCCAGCCACGGCCCGAACTCCTCACCTATCTCCACGTGCCACCTGCTCTTCCTCTCGGGTCGTACTGACGACGCTAATTTGACACCACCGATCTTGTCAATCAAAAGTTAACAGGACGCCTCGACAGGGTCGCTGGCCTTGCCGTTCCGATTTGCCCGCATCACCCCTTTCGCCCCTGCTCCATCCCGCCGCATGAAGTGGAACCGTCAACTCCCCTCAGCAGCAGGCGACTTGGCGCTTGCGTCGCTGCGCCGCCATCACTACTGTGCCTATCGATGGGAAATCCATCCCGCTCGCACAATCTGCATCCGAAACGTCGGGCGGCCGGGGGGACAACTGCGCCCGAAATCATCTCGGCGCAAGAGGGGACAGCTGTATCCACGCACACCTGCCAGCTGCGCAAGAAGCATTTATCGAAAGAGCTGGCAGCCCGAGGTCTCCGCCCAGTACCGTGATCGCGGGAAAAGAACGATCCAGGCTTCAACAATGCCGTCTTCACGGGGGCGTGCCTCATTGCACCCCTGTACAGACAACAGCGAAGAATGTGCTAGGGGGGCTCAGAGTTGGACGACAACGAAGGTAATTTTTTGCTGCTCTCGTACCGTGAGCGCAGCGCTTTGGAGTCGGACATTCGTCGGGCGACGAGCAAGGCCGATGCGGCCGATGTTCTTCACCGGCACGACGTGTCCGAGGGCGACTTCGTCAAGGAGTTCCCGGATCTGGCCAAGGTGGTCCACCTGCTGCCGGACTAGGGCCCTCAGAGTCGACGGCACACGTCCCTCGATCTCGAAAGTTCGCTGTACAGAAGCGTCTTCGACTTGCGGCGAGGACGCTCTCGAGCGACCCCGGAACACGCCCGACCGCCACGGGCCGGCTTCGCACAAGCTCCTGCCGGCCCGTCCGTCGCCCAACTTTCGCCCCTCACCACACTCAGGAGCGCAGAACAGTGCAGTCCCCTTCCTCCGCAGTCGTCGAAACCGTTCTCGGACAGTCCGCCCGCGTCCTCCAGACCTATGCCGTGGACCCGGGCCTCGTGGCCGAGCACGCCAACGGCGAACGCCGCATCACTCAGGGTGGATACGGCGACCGACAGCTTTTCGAACTCGTCCAGAACGCGGCCGACGAAATCGCGGACGAACCCGGAGGACGAATTCATGTCGTCCTGACGGAAAGCCATTTGCACTGCGCGAACGAGGGAAACCCGGTGTCCCCGGAAGGCGCGGAGACCATCCTTAGAATGAGCATGTCCAAGAAGCGCGGCGGTCAGATCGGGCGTTTCGGCGTCGGCGTGAAGTCCGTTCTCGTGGTGACCGACACCCCGGAATTCTTCAGCAGCAGCGGCAGCTTCGGATTCAACCGGGCCTGGTCCTACGAGAAGATCAAGTCCGTGCCCGGTGTGATGGCGCGCTACGGCCCGGAGTTCGACGCCCCCGTCCTGCGGATGGCCCGCCCGCTCGACATGCAGGCGGAACGTGCCGTGGACCCCGTGCTCGACGAGCTGTTGTCATGGGCGACAACCGTCGTTCGTCTACCTCTGCTGCCAAGGGCCGACGAGCGGCTCGGCCGGGACATGCACGGCGGGCGGGGCAGGGATCACGGCGAACCCCGCGAGGAGTTCCCGGTCGGCTTCCAGCTCTTCTCGCCGCACGTCGCCAAGGTCGTGCTGGAGGACCGCCGGCCCCGGCCCGTGGTCCGTCGGACCTTGACCACCCGTCGGTCCGGCGACCTGCACACCGTGGTCGAGGAGCGCACCGGCAGGACGCCTCACACCGAGCGGTGGCGTGTCTTCACCGTGACGCACGAACCCGGACCGGCGGCACGCGCCGATGCCGGCGAGCTGCACGACCGCATCGCGGTCGACCTGTCGTGGGGCGTGCCCTCCCTGGAGAAGGACCCCGAGAGCGGCCTGTACCTGAGCCCCCGCTCGCGTGGCCGTGGCAAGTTCTGGTCCTTCTTCCCGACCAAGTACGAGATGTCGTTGAGCGGCATTCTCAACGGCGCCTGGAAGACCAACGAGGACCGGCAGAACCTTCTCGACTCCTCCCCGTTCAACCAGGAGATGATCCGCAGGGCGGCGCAGTTGGTCGTCGACTCGCTTCCCGCACTCGCCCCGGCCGAGGACCCTGCCGCCTATCTGCCGCTGCTCCCAGGCCGTACCAAGGAGACCATCAGCTGGGCCGACGACTTCTTGACCCGGGAGATCTGGACCCGCGCCGCGCGCTCCCCCTCGCTGCCGGACCAGGACGGTGTCCTGCGAGCCCCCTCGGCCCTCCGCGCCCACCCGCGGCTCGACAAGAACCCGAAGAAGCTCGCCGGTTGGCTGCGGATGTGGAACGAGTGCCCCGGACGCCCCGGGAACTGGCTGCACCCGAGCGTCGAGGCTGACGCCCTGCGCTCCGGGAAGGTCGAGCACATTCTCGAGGCGGCCGGGCAGGAACGCACCGCGGTACGTGAATGGCTGGAGGCCCTGGTCGAGAAAAGAACACCGGAGGCGTCGGCGGTGGCCGTCCGCATCGTGGCCGACCTGATCGAGCAGGAGTCCCCGCACGCCGAGGCGGCGCGCAGGGCGCGGATCGTGCTCACCGAGGAGCACGGTCTCGTCGCACCGGTGCACGGCAAGGTGTTCCGTCGGGCCGAGGGCCAGGACGGACTGCGCGAGTCCACGGTGTACGTGATCGCCGAGCTGGCCCGGGACTCGTCGCTGAGCCATGCCCTCGATGTCCTCGGCATCCGCGAGGCCGACGCGGAAGGTCGGTTCGTCAGCGTCCTCGACCAGGGCTTCGACCACTACACCGACTCGGACTGGCTGCGGTTCTGGGAACTCTTCCGTCGGGCCGGGGTCCGCCGACTGACCCACAAGGTGCTGGAGCGGGTGCCCACCCCCCGCTCGACCCTCCGTGTCCGGACCGCCGACAAGCGATTCCGATCGATCGGTGACTGCATGCTGCCCGGCGTCGTGGTCGACGCCGAGCGGGACCCCGCCGTGGCCGTCGACATGCGCTTCCACTCCGACGACACGCACTTCTTCTCCCTGGTGGGGCTGAAGGACCGACCGGCCGGTGGAGTGCAGCCGGAAGCGGGCGAGGAGTGGTTCGAGGAGTACCGGGCAGCCGTCCACGCCGCCTACCTGCGTACCCTGGACAGCGGTGCTCCCCGGCCCTCGCTGACCCGGATGAAGGTTGAGGGCGCCGCGATCGGCGGCCAGCTCCACCTCTTCCGGCACCTCTCGCCGGAATCCCGTGCCCGCTACCTGAGAGCACTGCCCGACGACGCCGTTGTCGCCAACTGGACGCGACAGTTCGGGGCCCAGACGAGCACCCGCCAAGCGGTGACGTCGCCGATCCGATGGATGTTGCGGAAGCTCGGCACGGTCGCCACCTCCCAGGGCCTCAAGCCGCTGACCGAGGCCGTCGGACCCGAACTGGCCGCGTACCGCGACGTGCTGCCCGTCGCCGACATCTCCGCCGAGAAGGCCCGTAGGCTGCGCCTGCCCGGCACGATCGAAGAGGTTCCTGCCGACCGCTGGGAGGTGCTCCTCGACGAGGTGTCCCGCAGCGAGGACGACGTGTTCGTCGGCACCACGTACGTGATGCTGACCCGCTTCGGAGCGGATTTCCCTGAGGACTCCCTGACCCGTTGCCGGATCGGCGACACCTGGGGCACCCGCCCCGACGGCGAGATCACCCTGGCGGTCGGAGACATCGAGTACCGGGCGCTGCGCGCCGAGCAGCTCCCGGCACTGCTGGTGCAGACGGCCGCGGACGCCGAGCTGATGGTGGAGAAGTGGGGCATGCTCCGCTATTCCGACGTGATCAGCCGGGAGACCCGCGAAGTGCCCGAGAGCGACCCCGTACCGCTGGTCGAGCTGTTCCCCGCCTTGCGGCAGCGGCTGAACAGCGGCAACCGGAACAACACGGTGCAGCGGTGCACCGAGCTGGAGGAGGTCACGCGTACCCCCAACGGCACCCACGCCTCTCCCTTGGACGCCGTACGTCAGGACGGCATCGTCAAGGTCCGCGTGCCGCTGGAACCCGAACCGATGCTGCGTCTGATCGACCGGGAACTCGGTCTCGGTCTCGGTGCGGCCGGCTGCCGTGAGGTGCTGGA
Organism: Streptomyces glaucescens; assembly: GCF_002154375.1. Classification (GTDB taxonomy): domain Bacteria; phylum Actinomycetota; class Actinomycetes; order Streptomycetales; family Streptomycetaceae; genus Streptomyces; species Streptomyces glaucescens. Next base: position 10,908 of record NZ_MUND01000508.1, read on the forward strand.
GCACCAGGAACGCATGGCCCGCGACGGCGAGCTGAAAGCGGCTCGGAAGGCCGTGCGCGAGGCGAAGGACGTCGTGACCAAGATCGAGCTGCTGATCGGTGCGGACGCGCTCAGGGCAGGCCTTCCGGAGGGGTTGATGGAGGCCGAACTCCAAGCGACGGGCGGTGCGGAGCCGTCTCCTCGCCGTATTGCCCAGATGGCCTTCAACGCACACGGTGACGGCGTGCTCAAGGAGCACTCCCGTGACATCCAGGCCCGATTTCCCGACGCTCCGATGTCGTACGGAGGTTCGTCGGCCGCTATCGCGTTCGTCTCGGACCTGAAGCTGCCGATCACGTTCGCCGGTTCGCGGACACCGTCGCCGCCCCAATCCGAGACCGTGGAGGGCCCGCGGGACTTCCCCGGTCTGCACGGCTATCAGGAGGACCTGGTCCGCAACATCTCCACCATGCTCGACCGGCTGGCCCCTCAGCGCGGCATGCTGTCGCTGCCGACCGGCGCGGGCAAGACGCGGGTCACCGCCGAGGCCGTCATCCGCTGGGTCAAGCGGGTCGGTGACCTCAAAGGTCCGCTGCTGTGGATCGCGCAGACCGAGGAACTGTGCGAACAGGCCGTGCAGAGCTGGAAGTTCGTCTGGGGCAAAGTAGGTGCGGAGCGCCCGCTTACCATCAGCCGCCTGTGGAGCAGCAACGAGGTCGGGAACATCCTCGAGCACCCCCACCTGGTGGTCGCCACCGACGCCAAACTGGAGAAGTGCCTGGGCACCGACCAGTACGCGTGGCTGCGCGACGCCGCCCTGGTCATCGTCGACGAGGCACACACCGCCATCTCCAAGCGGTACACCGAGGTCCTGGGCCTGCTGGGGCTCACCCAGTACGAGACCCGCCGACATCTGCTCGGTCTGACCGCGACCCCCTTCCGCAACACCAACGAGGACGAGACACGGCGGCTGATCAACCGCTTCGGCAACAGGAGACTCGACGAAGGGGTCTTCCCGTCCGGTGACCCGTACCGTGACCTGCAGAAGTGGGGCATGCTCGCCGAGGTCGAGCACCGCACGCTCGAAGGCGGTCGGATCGAGCTGAGCCGGGACGAGAAGACGCACGCCGAGCGCATGGCGATGCTGTCCCGTGCCGCCGAGCAGCGGCTCGCCGACGACCACGCGCGCAGCCGGCGCATCGTGGACTCGGTGGCCGAGCTGCCGGAGGACTGGCCGACGTTGCTCTTCGCAACATCAGTCGACCATGCCAAGTATCTGGCGGCCATGCTCAACGACCAGGGTGTGCCGTCCGCCGCCGTGGACTCGACGACCAGTGCGCAGGATCGTCGCACCCGCATCGAGAATTTCCGAAACGGCCGCATTCGCGTCCTCACGAATTACGGTGTTCTGACTCAGGGGTTCGACGCCCCGTCGACCCGTGTCGTGGTCGTCGCGCGGCCTGTCTTCAGCAGGAACGTCTACCAGCAGATGATCGGTCGTGGTCTACGCGGGCCGAAGAACGGCGGCAAGGACACCTGCCTGATCCTCAACGTCAGTGACAACATCGCCAACTTCGACACGCAGCTCGCGTTCACCCAGTTCGAGCACCTCTGGAGCCGCAAGTGACCGACGTCTACCTCGACAGCCCTCCGCTCACGACCGAGCAGCGGGCTGTGGTCGAGCAACCCTGGGATGCGCGCGTCCTGGTCACGGCGGGCGCCGGGGCGGGTAAGACGCATACCCTGGTGCGCCGGTTGGACGCGCTTTGCGGTCACGAGGACCCGGACGAGGCGCTGGAGGCATCGGAGATCCTGATGCTCACCTTCTCCCGGGCCGCCGCCCGTGAGTTGCGCGAACGCATCACGCGGCATGGGGAGCGGGCCCGCCGGGTGCGCGCCCAGACGTTCGACGCCTGGGCGTACGGGGTGCTGCTGCAGGCCTTTCCGGACCGGGAGTGGGGCGGGGTCTCCTTCGATGAGCGAATCCGCGCCGCGACCGAGGCCGTCGAGAAGGGCGCGCTGGAGGCCGGTGACTTCGTGCCGCCCGCTCATGTGGTGATCGACGAGGTGCAGGACCTGTTGGGTGACCGGCGGGAACTGGTCGAGGCGTTGCTCGACCGCTACCGGGACAGCTGCGGTTTCACCGTGGTGGGCGACGCCGCCCAGTCGGTCTACGGCTTCCAGATCGAGGATCGCGAAGAACGGGACGCCGAGACCGGCCGCTTCTTCGAGTGGCTGCGGTGCTCGTTTCTCGACGAACTCGTGGAGCTGCACCTCACCGAGAATCACCGCGCCGTCACTCCGGAGGCACGTCTCGCGCTGGCGCACGGTCCCCGGCTCCAGCGGGTCCGGGACGCGGACGAGGCGGCCACGCTCTACGAGGAACTACGCGACCTGCTCCTCGATCCCACCAACGCCCACGGCGATCTCACCGACGCATACACCCTGCAGGGCCTGCGGGACCTCGACGACACCTGTGCGATCCTCACCCGCGACAACCGGCAGGCGTTGGTCGTCTCCCGTCTTCTCCACGAGCACGGCGTCGAGCACCGACTGCGCCGTCCCCTGGAGGAGCGGCCGGTGCCCTACTGGGTGGCGGAGCTGCTGCGCCGTACCGAGGCCACCGGTCTGACCGAGGACCGGTTCCGTTCCCTGCTCGCGGAGATACCACTGGCTCATGAGCCGAACGCGAGGGCCCTGTGGACGGTGCTGCGGCGAGCCACGCGCTCGCCCGGCCGCACCGCGCTCGACCTGGATCGGCTGCGCCGCTTGGTCGCCGACGGCCGGTTCCCCGACGAGGCGGCCGACCCGGAGACCGCCCGGATCGTCGTCTCCACCGTCCATCGGGCCAAGGGCCTGGAGTTCGACCGGGTCATCGTGTTGACGCCTCCGGCCGTCCCCGAGCTGCGCAAGCAGTACAAGGACGAACTGGACCTCCCTGCCGAGGCCCGGGCGTTGTACGTGGCGATGACGCGCGCCCGACAAGACCTCTTCTACATGAGTCCCCCTGAGTCGCCCATGTTCCGGAGAGTGGGCGGCCGCAAGAGCGGTCGACGGTACGTCGGTGGATGGCGGTCGTACGACCGGTACGGGATCGTCGCTGAGGCCGGTGACATCTGCCGGGACGACCCGCCCAGCCACGCGTCCGACGCCGTGGCAACTCAGGCGTATCTCCTGGAGCGGGTCCGCCCCGGCCACGAGGTGGTGCTGCGCAAACGCCACGACCTGCCGATGGGTGAGTCCCAAAGTCCTCCGTACGCTCTGATCCACCACGGGCGGGAGGTCGGCGAGGCGTCGGAGCGCTTCCGGGAGGAGCTCTTCCAGGTGCAGAAGGTCAACCGGACGTGGGACCCGTGGTGGCCCGACGAGATCCACGGCCTGCGGATCGAAACCCTGGAGACCGCGGCGGGCGGCGTCGCGGCCGGCACCAACGCCGGGCTCGGTGACCGAGGGGTATGGATCGTTCCCCGAATCACCGGCATCGGCATGTTTCGACGCGCTGAACACGACGAGGAGCAGGGCGCATGACGAACGAGGCAGAGCGGCACTCCGAGCACTACCGGGTGCGGGACGAGGAACTCCTCGTGGGTCTCCGCCGTGAACTCTTCGGCCCCGCCGAGGGCGCGGCGTCGGAGGACCGGGCCGAGGTTCTCGCCCAGGACGCGCCGATCGACCGCTATCTCACCGGTGTGCTGTACCCGCGTGCCTCGACGGAGCGCAAGGGCGAGGACGCCGCCGAACAGGACGGCCCGGACGCCGCTCCGCTGCCCACCCGCGGAGACGCGGAGGAGGCCGGCGGCACCGAGGATCTCGGGGTCTCGGGGGACAGGCGGCCCTCCTCCATGGGGCTGACGTTCGCGGTCGCGCCGGGAACGAGCACGATCGTGGTCTCCCCCCGGGCCGCGATCTACGAGCCCACCGACGCCGAGGGAAAACCGATTCCGGCGCGCCGCGCCGAGGCTCGGACCACCGCCGAACAGCGCGAACGGTGGCACCGCAAGGAACTCGACCTCCCCGATGTCCCGATCGACGTGACCACCCCTGTCGGCGACATGCGAGTGAAGCTCGACGACAGGGCTCAACTGCGTGTCGTCGTCCGCAGCCCCGATCCCGGCACCAGGACGGTCACGGTCACAGTGACACTGGTCAACAGGCAGAAGGTGGGTGAGTGGGACCTCCAAGACGCCTTCGCCCTGTTCCAGTGCGGCCTGAGGGTCCGGGCCGCCGACGGCTCCAGTGTGATCGTCGAGCGCCCCGCCCCGACCGCCGCGCACGACCCCGAGATGGCCACCAGTCGGTTGCTGCACCGCCATGTCCCGACCTTCGCCGTCGGACACGGCTGCGCCGCCGCATGGGACTGGGTGCCCTCTCCGATAGGGGTGACCGAAGCACGCGAAGCCGCAGTCCCCGAGGTGCGCACCGAATTCGTGCCCAGCGTGGAGGTGCTGCTGACAGACTCCAACCCGGAGATCGACAGCTCGTCCCTGTCGATGCTGGGGCTGGCCGAGAGGCCCGACGCCGAGGTGCTGGCGGCGCTGGAGGCACTCGCCACGGGATACGAGGACTGGATCCACCGGAAATCGGCTGAGGCGGACGCTCTGGAGGGCGGTCCGCACGAGGAGTCGGCGCGGGAGCAGGTGAAGGCGTGCGGCGACGCACTCGGCCGGATCCGTGAGGGCATCGAGCTGCTGCGCGAGAAGCCCGAACTGATGAAGGCGTTCCGGCTCGCCAACCGTGCCATGGCCGAGCAGCGTGCACGCAGCGCGTGGGTGAAGGACGGACGCGTTGGCAGCCCCGATCCGACAGCCGGCCGTTGGCGGCCCTTCCAGATCGCCTTCCTGCTGCTCTGCCTGGCCGGCATCGACGACCCCAAGCACGACGACCGGAAGATTTCCGATCTGCTGTGGTTCCCCACCGGCGGCGGCAAGACGGAGGCGTACCTCGGGCTGATCGCCCTGACGTCCTTCCTGCGCCGCATCCGCAAGGGGCAGAACGGCGGTGGCGTCACCGTCCTCATGCGCTACACGCTCCGGCTGCTCACCCTGCAGCAGTTCGAGCGAGCGGCGATCCTGCTCTGTGCCATGGAGCACATGCGACGTCGCACGCCCGAGCTGGGCGACGAGGAATTCTCCGTCGGTATGTGGGTAGGCCGCTCGGCCACACCCAACACGCTGGCCGAGGCGGCCGCAAGGCTCGATGAGCTGCGCGCCGACCTCGACAAGCGGCTCGCCACCGAGAACCCCGTCCAGCTGCATGCCTGCCCGTGGTGCGGGACCCGCCTCGACGCGCGGAACTACGAGGTGGACAAGGTCGCCGAGCGGATGTACATCCGCTGCCCCGGCACGGACTGCGACTTCGCCGACGGCCTGCCCGTCCACCTGATCGACCAGGCGGTGTACGACGCGCGCCCGACGCTGGTGATCGCCACGGTGGACAAGTTCGCCTCCATGCCGTGGCGCCCGCAGACCTCCGCCCTCTTCAACCGCGACGACCCCGACGACGGCACCCCTCCCCCGGAGCTGATCGTCCAGGACGAGCTCCATCTGATCTCCGGCCCGTTGGGCACCCTCACAGGCCTCTACGAGACCGCCGTGGACGCACTGGCGGAGCACCCCAAGGTGATCGCCTCGACGGCGACCATCCGGCGTGCGGCCGACCAAGGCCGCCACCTCTTCGCCCGTGAGGTGCGGCAGTTCCCACCCGCCGGCCTGGACGCGCGCGACTCGTGGTTCGCCGTGGAGACGCCGCGCGAGGAGAAGGCCAGCCGCCGCTACGTGGGTCTACTGGCGCCCGGTACGAGCCAGGCCACGCTGCTCATCCGGACGTACGCCACGCTGCTGCATCGGGCTCTGCACGCCGACACCGACGACAAGGTGCGTGACGCGTACTGGAGCCTCGTCGGCTACTTCAACAGTCTGCGGCTGTTGTCCGCGGCCGAACTTCAGGTCCACGACGACGTCGTGGCCTACCTGGAGGTCCTCGCCGAGCGCGAGGGCGTCGCGGTGCGCCAGATCGCCAACTACTCGGAGCTGACCAGCCGTATCGACGCGAGCGAGATCCCCACTCGGCTCAAGGGCATCGAAAAGCGGCTTCCCGACGAGGACACCGTGGACGTCCTGCTCGCCACGAACATGATCGCGGTTGGCGTGGACGTGGACCGACTGGGTCTGATGGCCGTGATGGGCCAACCACAGACGACCGCCGAGTACATCCAGGCGACGAGCCGCGTCGGGCGCGCCTGTCCCGGCCTGGTCGCGGTCATGCTCAACTCGGCTCGCGCGCGGGACCGTTCTCATTACGAGAACTTCCAGCACTACCACTCGGCTCTCTACCGCGAGGTCGAGTCCACGTCCGTGACTCCGTTCTCCGCTCGTGCCCGCGAACGAGGCCTGCACGCGGTGATCGTCGCCCTCGCCCGCATCCTGGTCCCGGAGGCCCGCCCCAACGAGGCTGCCGGCAGGGTCGAGACCTACGAGGGTGTTCTGCGCGGTCCCATCAAGGAGTGGTTGCTGAAGCGCGTCGGCACGGTGACTCCTGAGGAGACCGACAGCGTGGACAAGGGCTTCGACGAGTTCGTCGACTGGTGGATCAAGGAAGCCGACATCCACAACAGTCTGCTCTTCGAACCGCAGAAGGGCAGCCGTGCGCCCGCGCTCCTCAAGCCCTACGACGACGAGTCCGACGTGGACGCATGGGCCACGCTGTGGAGCCTGCGCGACGTCGATGCCGAGTCCGCCCTGTTCATGGAGGGAACCCGATGACCCCGCCGCCCGCGAGGCGCCGCCGAACCGGAGCGAACGGCTCCATGCCCGCCCACAACCTGCCGCGACGCGGCACGGTCCGGCGTGCCCAAGCGATCACCACATACGGTGTCGGCTCGCTCGTCGCCGTCGACCATGAGTCCTTCATCGTCTCGGGCCTGGACGAGGCCGACCGGAGCTGGAGCGACCGCGAGGCACCGCGCATCCACGAGCGACGTCTGGAACGGCTGCTCGGGGTCGATCACTTCCGGCTGCCGCCGGCATCCGACGACGACAGCAACGACGGTCTGCGGGTGCGCCGCTTCCCCTTGATGCATTCCTGCCCCGAATGCAACGAGCTGCAGCGACACCGGGACTTCACTCCACCACCCGGCCGAAGCGTCTGCGGCACGTGCGAGGTGGACCTCGTCCCCTCTCGCTTCGTTGTCGCCTGCGAGGCAGGACATCTCGACGAGTTCCCCTACTGGCAGTGGGTGCACCGCTCGACCGACCGCGGCTCGGCGGCATCCGGGAAGTGCGGGGGCAAGCTCAGGATGCGCACGTCGGGGCGCACTTCCTCGCTTCGCTCGATCCTCGTCTCCTGCACCTGCGGGAAGGTGCCCGAGGTCTCGATGGAAGGTTCCTTCCGTAGGAGCGCATTGAAGGATCTCGGGCTCACCTGCCGGGGTACTCGTCCCTGGCTCGGCACTTCCGTCCCGGCCGGGGGGTGCGGACGCCCCCTGCGCACGCTGCAGCGCGGTTCCTCCTCGGTGTGGCAGCCGGTGCTGAAGTCGGCGCTCTCCATCCCGCCGTGGAGCAGCGGTCGCGCTGATCCGCTCGCGGGCCACTGGGAGAAGCTCAGGAAGTACGACGATCCCGCGCGGGTCGAGGCCTACCTCGACGCCGTCTTCGACGAGCCGTGGCCTCTCTCGCTCGACGAAGTGATGACCCTGCTCGACGCGGAACGCGAGGAGGAGGCCGAGGGTGACGCCGCTCCGTCCTTCGACCATCGCTACCGCGCCCTGCGCAACAAGGAGTACGAGCGCCTGCGCGCCGGCAACGACGAGAGCCAACACTCCCGTGAGGAGGAATTCGTCTGCGAGTCGCCGCTCGGTGACCAGAGCGTGCTCGATCCGCTGGGTGTCACCGGCCCGATGCTGGTGAAGAAGCTTCGTGAGGTGCGGGCGCTGAAGGCGTTCACCCGGCTCGTCGACGCCGAGTCGACGACCGACGCGAAGGAGATGCCGCTCTCTGAGAAGCCCCTCCGCTGGCTGCCGGCCATGGAGGTCCGCGGCGAGGGGGTCTTCCTGCGTCTGAGCGAGGAGCGACTGGGCATCTGGGAGAAGGCGCCCGCGGTGGCGGCCCGGGCCGAACGGATCAGGACGGCTCACCAGCGAGTGCTGGAGCAGCGCGCCGACGACCCGAGCCGTGCCGTGCTGTCCCCGGCGACACCGCGCATGGTGCTGCTGCACACCTTGGCCCACGTCCTCGTCAACGAGTGGAGCCTGGAATCCGGTTATCCGGCCGCATCCCTGCGGGAGCGGCTGTACGCGGCCGACGACATGGCCGGCGTGCTCGTCTACACGGCGACGAGCGACTCGGCGGGCAGCCTCGGCGGTCTCGTAGCGCAGGGCGAACCCGAGCTCCTCGACCGCACAGTGCGATCGGCGATGCGCCGCGCCGAGTGGTGCTCCGCCGACCCGCTCTGCATGGAGGCCGAGACGTCGGGCACCAGCGGGACGAATCTCGCCGCCTGTCACGCCTGCGTGATGCTCCCCGAGACGAGTTGCGAGCACAACAACATCATCCTCGACCGGGGACTGCTTGTCGGCACCCCGGACAACCCTGACCTGGGTTTCTTCGCCCACATACTGGGCGGCTGACCCTCTCTGCCCGCGGGGGCAGCCGTCGCTGCCCCCGCGCACCGAATGTCACGCATTCACGTGAGGTGGTGTTCCCACCGCAGCCCGGATTCCTCTCCAACCCGGTGCGAGCGGCGGCCGGTGGTGACCTGCCGACCTCCGATCCAATAGACGTGCGCCCGATCGGTGATGTGGAGTCGTACGTCACTGATGTCGGCTCGACCGGTGGCCCGCCAGGCGTCGAGTGTCGCCTCGATCGCATCCCACAAGGCAACCGGCCCGCCCTGCCGGACCGACCAGCCACCGGTATCGTCTTCGGTGAAGGCGGCGAAGGACTCTCGGTCGGTGTCGAAGAGATACAGCAATTGGGTTCCGTCGGCGGCTCCGGCCCGAACCAGTTGGGAGCGCGGGGCCGTCAGTTGGGCCAAGAAGGCGGGCATCCAGTCGTCCAGCAGGGTCGGCGGCAACTTGGCGGGGCGTTCGGTGTCGGCGTAGGCAGTGCGAGCCGAGAGGTCGCCGGACGGTGGTGCTGCGGCCTGAGATCGGGCGTGCATGAAGGAGGAGCGGCCGATGATGCGGCCGTCGGCCGTGCCGTCCTCGCTCACCGTGACTTTGGCGAGGCCGGTCCCGTACGACCAGGAGCCGAGCGTGGCCAGGATGGTGCCACCGGGCTTGGTCTGGCGGAGCCAGGTGTACGGGATGCGGCGCACGGCACACGTCGCGATGATCCGGTCGTAGGGAGCGCGGGGCGGATGACCGAGGAGGCCGTCGCCCGTCACCGTCCAGGTGGAGAAGCCGGTCTCCTCCAGCGCGGCGTCCGCTCGGGCAGCGACCTGGGGGTCGACCTCGACCGTGGTGACGTTGTCTTCGCCGAGGCGGTGACAGAGCAGGGCGGTGGAGTAGCCGGTGCCCGTGCCGATCTCCAGGACGTTCTGCCCGTCCGAGATGTCCAGGTCTTCGAGCATTTTGACCACGGTCATGGGCGTCGTCGAGGAAGAAGTAGGGACGCCAGTGACCGGCTCGGCCGGCTGGTCCGCGGTCAGGTGCCCGTCCAGTTGGGTGGCCAGGGAGCGGTCGCTGTACGCGATGTCCAGCCACTCCTCCGAAGCCGTTCCCAGAGCCGTGACGGGGCGCCAGCGTGCGCCTTCGGCCGGTAGGAAGACTCCCGGGTGGAGGAAGACCTCGCGCGGGACTGCCTCGACCGCTGCTCGCCACTTAGGGTCCTTCAGAACACCGGCGGTCTCCAGCCGGTCGGCGAGCGCCCGCCGGTGCGGGATGCTCTCAGGTGACAACACGGGCTTCTCCTTCAGCGAGCAGGTGCGCGAACGCGGCAGCCATCTCCAGTCCGGTCTGCTCCTCCAGCCAGGCCCATTGGCCGTTGGGGTTCAGCTCCAGCCAGTGAAATTCGCCGTCCCGGTCCATGGCGAGGTCGAAGGATCCGGAGGCCAGGCCGTAGTGCTCCAGGTAGGCGAGCAGGGTGCGCGACAAGCGGTCGGGCAGGTCTACCACCTCGTAGCGCAGCCGGGAGTAGTCCTGCCGCCAGTCCAGCAGGTCAGAGTCGAGGCGTACGGTGAACACGCGCCTCCCGACGATCAGCACACGCAGATCCGCGGCCTTGTCGACGCGAGCCTGGAAGAGATGGGGCGTGATCCGCACGGTGTCGTCCACTTCCTCAGCGCGGACCGGTTCGGTCCAGGTGGTGAGGCCGACGCCGTTACGTGCGTACGGCGTCCACCGCAACGCCTTGTAGATCACCCGGCCGTGTTCGCGGATGAAGCGGCGAGCGTCGTCGGGATCGTTCGTCACCAGCGTCGGCGGTACCCGGAGGCCGAAGGTTCGGGCGAGCGCCAGCTGCGCCGGTTTGTAGTCGGCCGCGGCGTTTCTGAGGGGATGATTGACCCAACGGCAGTCGCGTAAGGCGTACAGGACGCCACCGAGGCCGTAGCGGACCTGGGATGCGGCGAATCGGGCGTCGGCGGCTGGCAGGCGGTGGAAGGCCGGCCACACGGGGCGGCGCCAGTAAATCGCTCGTACCTCGTCCAGCTCCACACATCTCGACGGTGTGCGGAGCTGCCCGGTCACTCGAACTGGGCATGCATCGAAGCGAGCCGCGATCGACACGGCTGCGCCGATGTCCGCGGGGTTGAAGCGGGCCACCGGTACGCCCAGTCGGTTGAGGTGGCTGATCACCATGTCCGCTGTGACGTCGTTCGGCTCGGTGACCACCAGCACGGATCCTTTCTCGGTCACGGCGGTCAGTCCTGCTGGCTGTCCTGGTCGTGGCCCTGGTCGGGCTGGGAGTCGAGGTTGGTTGCGGTGGAGGTCTCCGTGCCAGAGCTGGTGCCGTGCTTGCCCATGTCGACGGGCCTGCCCTGCTCGTCACGGAAGACGCCACGTTGGGTCGTCGGGTCGATAACGACGGTGGTGTACGGCAGCTTCGTCGTCGTCGAGTACGGGGCCAGGCGGCTGAGGCCCCACGGTCGGACGGGGGTGAGAGCTGCCGGGATGCTGTGTGCGGGCATCGATGCTCCTTGGGTGGGCGCGGGAACGGGGTGGGCTTTCGCTTCGTGCAGGGCCACCCGGGTCAGGAGGTCACCCAGGTCGCCCTCACCGGTGCGCAGCTGAAGTGCGCGCTCTTTGCGGAACGTCTCGCAGTCCGGGCAGCCGGCTTTCATCGGCTGCGGGCGTCGACGTCGAGCAGCGCTTCGGTGCACCGGGCAAGGTTCACGAGGTGCTGCCAGGCGGTGAACGGGCTCGGCTCGCCCTGTGGCTCGTCGGCCAGAAGCCGGGTGCCGAGGCGGCGCATAACGCGGATCGCTTCCCGCTCGTCACTTTGGAACTCCGCGAGCAGGGAACGGAGGAGTTGGGAGACGGTCTCCGTTCTCTGCAACGTGCTCGCGAGCGAAGGGACATCGAGACGAGGGCGGGTGATCGGGCGGATCTCGGCGAGGATCTGAGTACGGTCGGGTAGCTGCCCGGGGGTTCGCTGAATCACCGTCTCCATGTAGGACTCCAGAGTGTGTGTTGATCCTGTGACGCTCAGTAAACGGCGGGTGGTGTCTGATCGGCAGGAAAAACCGCGGTCGAGTCGACTGCGCACGACCGGAAAAACTGACCACCTCTTTACGCGCCGCAGAATGCGGAGCAGTGCCCGCCGTTACGGTGGACGACGTGGCGGCCAGCAACCAGCAGCTCACCAAACGGATGCGCGAACTCGGCCTCACTCAGGAGGAGTTAGCCGAGGCGATGAACCGGGCGATCGAACAGGTCACGGGTAAGCCCGGCACTGTCTCGGTCCGTACGATCCACAACCTCATGTCTGGAAGAACCCGGTGGCCTCAGGCGAAGCAACGCCTGGCGCTGGAAGCAGTATTCGGGTGCACCACCGTCGAGCTGGGGTTCGTACCGCACGCCCGATCCGTGGCCGATCCCCTCCTACCCAAAGCTCAGCACCACGAGGAGGAGCCTGTGCTCCGCCGCAACTTCCTGACCGCCACATCCATCGCCGCCCTCACTCCTGCCGCCCTCGACGCTGCGGGGTCCTCCGGCCGGGTAGGGCAGTCCGACGTGAACCGGCTAGCGGCCCAGTTCATGCTGATCATCGCCGATGACAACAAGACGGGTGGAACTCACCACGTCGAAGAGGCGGCGCTTGCCTGGGCCCAGCGCGCGCTGCACCTGCAGAAGACGAGGCCTGCATCTCAAAGGGTGCGGGGAAAGCTGTATGGGCTGGCCGCGGCGTTTACCGGCTCGGCGCTGTGGGCCGCCATTGACGGCGGACGCCTCGATCAGGCCCAACGTCACCTGAAGGAGGCCGTGGCCCTGGCCGGCCTTTCCGGCGACGCTTCGATGCAGTTTCGCATCTGGGGACATGCCGGGGCGCTGTATCGGCACATGGGTCAATACACCAGTGCTCTCGCGGCCGACGAGGCTGCCAAGCGCACCAGGGCAGCTCGGGACCCGCTTTACGCCTCGCTGGTCCATGCCCGTACCGCCGTACACCACGCAGATCTGCATGACCGCCAGGCGAGCCTGCGGTGCCTTGGTCTCGCCGAGGCAGCACTGGCCCGGGCGGACACTGAAGCGCCGCGTCCGGTGTGGCTGAGGTTCTATGACTCGGCTGAGCTTCACCTTCTCGCCCTGACCGCCACGACCACGCTCGGTTTGTGGGAAGAGGCAGAGGCGCATGCGCATCACACTCTTGCGAGGCTGCGGCCAGACATGAAACGCAATCGGGCCCTCACTCTGGCGTACCTCGCCCATGCCCAGCTCGGCCAGCGGAGCCCGAGTTCGCCGTCGCCACCGCGCACGGGATTCCGGCCGAGGCACGGCACGGACGCACAGCCCGCCTCCTCAACTCCTTCGGGCACCGGCTTCACGCCCTCGCACCTCATGCCCCCGCCACCCGAGAATGGTTCGAAAAGGAGCTTCTGTGAGCCTGGAGCTGCGGCACTACACCCATGTCGAGCCGGTACGGCAGACGATTGTGGACGTCCATGTCGAGGTTCGTCAGCGGGATTTGGGCCTCACCGGCCCCTTCTATTCCGCCAACCGCTTCAACGAGCGGCTTTCGGGGCACAGCTCAGCGCCCGGCTGGGAGGCGGTTCTCGCGTATGACGGTGGTGAGCCGGCCGGGTTCGCCTACGCCGCACCGCTCGGACCCGGTACACGCTGGTGGGCGGCCATGACGACCCCGCTGCCCGACGGGTACACCGTCGAGACGGGCAAGCGCACGCTGGCGCTCAATGAAATCGTGGTCCGCCGCCCGTGGCGCGGCACCGGGCTCGCCCAACGGATCCACGAAGAACTGCTTGCGGGTCGGAGCGAGGAGCGTGTCACGCTCCTGGTCAATCCCACGGCGGGAGACGGCAAGGTGCAGGCAGTTTACGAACGCTGGGGTTACCAAAAGATCGGTGAACAACAGCCTTTCCCTGATTCTCCGGTGTTCGCGTCAATGATGCGAACACCGTTGAAGCAGTCCGCGAGGTGACGTTGCCCCGGGCGGTTACTCAGTCCTCAGGAACCCCGCGATCACCTCATACAGACGCCCCGCCTGATCCAAGTGGACATCGTGGCCGGAGTCCCGGATCACCGCGGTGTGGGTGCTGGGGCGGCGGGTCTTCATCTTCTCGAACTCTGCGATCGGAATCGTGCCGTTCTCGCCGCGTACCGCCAGGGTGGGGCAGGTGATCCGGGACCATTCCTCCCAGTAGGAGTGCGTCGCCAGTTCCGCGACCGCCGCTGTCATGCGCTCCGCGTCGAAGCGGGGGTGCCAGCCGTCCTCCCTGCGCTCCAGGCCCCTTGCCCAAGCCTCGTGGCCCAGGAAGGTCTCGGCGGAGGACAGGGACTCGAAGGGGAGGGGCCAGGACCGGAGCCAGGTGGAGATGGTCGTCGGGAGGTCCGGGTTCGGGCCGCCCGGGCCCGCTTCGATCAGGATGAGGGAGGCGACCAGGGCGGGGTGGGCCGCCGCGGTGAGGAGGGCCGTGTGGCCGCCGAGGGACTGGCCTACAAGGGTTGCGGAGGCCAGTTCGAGGCGGGTGATCAGGGTTGCCGCGTCCGCGACGCAGGCCGCTCGGGTCATCGTCGGTGGGCGGCGGGTGCTGGCGCCGTGGCCTCTCGCGTCGTACTCGATCACTGTGTGACCGTCGCGGAGCAGGGGTGCGCGCAAGGCTTCCCATTCCCCCATGTGGCCTGCCAGGCCGTGGAGGAGGAGAAGGGGTGGCCGGCCGGAGGGCGGTCCCGGCGGAGTGTGGACGCGGTAGGCGAGGTGTGTGCCGTCCGGCATGGTCAGAGAGGGCACGTCCCGGCTCCTCCGGTCGGGGGCATCGGCTGGTGCGATTCTGTTGCCGGAGGTGTGGGTTCCGCC
>NZ_MUND01000509.1 GCF_002154375.1 Streptomyces glaucescens
CGGCACCCTGGGCGTGCTCCGGGCACCGGCCCGTCCCGGCACTGAGCGGCCCGGCCGCACGGGTCCACGGGACGCTGCCGCCTGTCCCGCATCACGCAGGACCGCCGATGCCCCGGCGCCCCGACCACCCGGCGCCCCGACCACCCGAGGCCACGCGCGCCCCGGCCGGTGCCCCGCGCTGCCGGGCACGCGGCGTGGCCAGGGTGTACAGGGCGGGTGGGGGGCACCGTGGGCCCCGGAGCGTCTCCCCTCCAGGGCTCGCGCGGCACCGGTTCCGTCACACCCACCCGGCCCGGGGCCCGGGCTGCGTCCGCCCGCGGTACTCCCCTGGCCAGGGGCCCCGGCCACGTCCGCCCGCGCCGCACCCGCCTCACGTCCTGCCCCGGCATGCGGCTCAGCCGTGCCACGACCTCCACAGGGCCGCGTACGCACCGTTCGCGGCGACGAGGTCGGTGTGGCTGCCCAGTTCGCTGATGCGGCCGTCCTCGACGACGGCGATGACGTCGGCGTCGTGGGCGGTGTGCAGGCGGTGCGCGATGGCGACGACGGTGCGGCCGTCGAGGACGCGGGCCAAGGAGCGCTCCAGGTGGCGCGCGGCGCGTGGATCGAGCAGGGACGTCGCCTCGTCCAGCACCAGGGTGTGCGGGTCGGCCAGCACCAGGCGGGCCAGGGCGATCTGCTGGGCCTGCGCCGGGGTCAGCGCGAGACCGCCGGAGCCGACCTCGGTGTCCAGACCGTCGTCCAGGGCGCGCGCCCACCCGTCCGCGTCCACCGCGCCGAGCGCCGCCCACAGCTCGGCGTCCTGCGCGTCGGTCCGGGCGAGCAGGAGGTTGTCGCGCAGGGAGCCCACGAAGACGTGGTGTTCCTGGTTGACCAGGGCCACATGGGAGCGGACCCGTTCGGCCGGCATCCGGGACAGTTCGGCGCCGCCGAGGGTGATCCGGCCGTTCCGGGGCGCGTAGATCCCGGCGAGCAGCCGGCCCAGCGTGGACTTGCCCGCGCCCGAGGGGCCGACCAGCGCCAGCCGGGTGCCGGGAGCGACCTCCAGGGACACCTTGCGCAGCACGTCGACGCCTTCGAGGTAGCCGAAGTGCACGCGGTCGGCCCGTACGTCGCGCCCGTCCGGCCGCACCGAGGCGTCACCGGCCTCCGGCTCGATGTCGCGGACCCCGACCAGCCGGGCCAGCGACACCTGGGCCACCTGGAGCTCGTCGTACCAGCGCAGGATGAGCCCCACCGGGTCGACCAGCATCTGGGCGATCAGCGCGCCCGTGGTGAGCTGTCCGACGCCGATCCAGCCCTGGAGGACGAACACCCCGCCGACCATCAGCACGGAACCGAGGACAGTCACATGGGTGAGGTTGATGACCGGGAAGAGGACCGACCGGAGCCAGAGGGTGTAGCGCTCCCAGGCCGTCCATTCGCGGATCCGCCGCTCCGACAGTTCGACGCGCCGCCCACCGAGCCGGTGCGCCTCGATGGTGCGCCCGGCGTCCACCGTCTCGGCGAGCGCGGCGGCCACGGCGGCGTATCCCGCGGACTCGGACCGGTAGGCGGAGGGCGCCCGGCGGAAGTACCAGCGGCAGCCGGCCACCAGCAGCGGCAGCGCGAGCAGCACCGCGGCGGCCAGCGGCGGCGCGGTGACGACGAGTCCGCCCAGCAGCAGTGCTACCCACACCACGCCGATCGCCAGCTGCGGCACGGCTTCGCGCATGGCGTTGGCGAGCCGGTCGATGTCGGTGGTGATCCGGGAGAGCAGATCGCCGGTGCCGGCCCGCTCCAGGACGCCGGGCGGCAGCCCGACCGACCGGACGAGGAAGTCCTCGCGCAGATCGGCCAGCATCCGCTCGCCGAGCATGGCGCCGCGCAGCCGCACCTCCCGCACGAACACGGCCTGGAGGAGGAGCGCCACGACGAAGAAGGCCGCCGTCAGGCCCAGGTGCAGTTCCCGCTCCTTGTCCGTCACCCGCTCGACGAGTCCGCCCAGCAGATAGGGGCCTGCCATGGAGGCGACCACGGCGACCGTGTTCACGCCGACGAGGAGCAGGAAGGCGCGGCGGTGCCGGCGGAACAGCTCGGCCACGTAGGCGCGGACGGTGGCGGGGGCGCCGACGGGCAGGGTGTTCGCCGTCGTCGGGGCCGCCGGGTCGTAGGCCGGTGGCGCCACGCCGATCATGCGGTCTCCTCGATCTCTTCCAGTTCGTGCAGTTCGTTGAGCCGCTTCAGTTCGCGGGGCTCGTCGCGTCCGCTCTCGTCGTCGGTCTCCCGGGTCACCACGGCCTGGTACCGCGGCTCGACGTGCACCAGCTCCCGGTGCCGCCCGACCGCCGCGACCTCGCCCTCGTGTATCAGCACCACCCGGTCGGCGCGGTCGAGCAGCAGCGGGGAGGAGGTGAGCACGACGGTCGTACGGCCGACCCGCAGGTTCCGCAGGCCCTCGGCGATGCGGGCCTCGGTGTGGGAGTCGACGGCGGAGGTCGGCTCGTCCAGGACCAGCACCTCCGGGTCGGTCAGCAGCGAGCGGGCCAGGGCGAGCCGCTGGCGCTGGCCGCCGGAGAGGGACCGGCCGCGTTCGGTGATCCGGGCGTCCAGTGGGTCCTCGATGTCGAGCGAGCTCTGGGCGAGCGCCGCCAGTACGTCCCCGCACTGCGCGGCGGACAGCGCGTCCGGGGCGTCGACCGCACCCGAGGAGGGCACGTCGAGCAGGTCGCGCAGGGTGCCCGAGAGGAGGACCGGGTCCTTGTCCTGGACGAGGACGGCGGTGCGCGCGGTGTCGAGCGGCAGTTCGTCCAGCGGCACACCGCCGAGCAGGACGGAGGTACCCGCCTCGCCGGCGTGTCCGCCCAGCCGCTCCGCCAGCCTGCCCGCCGCGTCCGGGTCGCCGCACACCACGGCGGTCAGCAGGCCCTGGGGGACGAGCAGTCCGGTGGCCGGGTCGTGCAGGTCACCGGAGGGCAGGTCCGCGGCGCGTGAGCCGCCGGTGTCGGTGGCCCGCTGCAGCGACAGCACACGGGCGGCCCGCCGGGCCGAGGGGCGCGAGAAGGAGTACGCCATCGCGATCTCCTCGAAGTGCCGCAGCGGGTAGGTCATGATCATGACCGAGCTGTAGACGGTGACCAGCTCACCGACGGCGATCCGGCCGTCGCGGGCCAGGTGGACGCCGTACCAGACGACCGAGATCAGCAGCAGTCCTGGCAGCAGCACCTGGATCGCGGAGATCAGCGACCACATCCGGGCGCTGCGCACGGCCGCGTGGCGGACCTCCTGGGAGGCGCGGCGGTAGCGGTCGAGGAACAGGTCCTCGCCGCCGATGCCGCGCAGCACCCGCAGGCCGGCCACGGTGTCGGAGGCCAGTTCGGTGGCCCGCCCCGCCTTCTCGCGCTGGATGTCGGCGCGCCGGGTGGCGGGAGGCAGCAGCGGCAGCACCGCGAGCGCCAGCACGGGCAGGCCGAGCGCGACGACCACGCCGAGTGCGGGCTGGTAGACGACGAGGCCGGCGGCGACCAGGACGACGGTGAGGGCGGCGGCGGTGAACCGGGAGACGGCTTCCACGAACCAGCCGATCTTCTCCACGTCGCCCGTGGAGACGGCGACCACCTCACCGGCAGCGACCCGCCGGGTCAGCGCCGAGCCCAACTGGGCCGCCTTGCGGGCCAGCAACTGCTGGACGCGGGCTGCCGCGGTCACCCAGTTGGTGACGGCGGCGCGGTGCAGGAAGGTGTCGCCGAGCGCGATACCGACGCCGCACAGCGCCAGCAGCCCGCCCGCCAGGGCCAGCCGGGAGCCGGAGCGGTCGACGACGGCCTGGACGGCGAATCCGACGCAGAACGGCAGCGCGGAGACGGACACGAAGTGCAGCAGGCCCCAGGCCAGCGATTTCAGCTGGCCGCCCAGTTGGTTGCGGAAGAGCCACCACAGAAATCGGGGGCCCGAGCGCGCGTCGGGCACACCCGGGTCGGGAAAGGGAAGGTCTTGGATCTGCATGGGGTCCCATGGCTCGTATCAGGGTGGACGGCGACAACAGGCCGTGAAAGGTTCACGTCGCCACATGGTCAATAGCAAACGGTTTTCCACGGGACCGCACAGGACGGGCAAGCCGGGGAGGGCGGGTGGTGGCCATGCGCGGCCGGGGATGCCTCATTGCGCCGGTCGGGGAAGCCCCGTAGAAACCCGCCATGAGAAACCGTCTCATCATGTCCATGCTCACCGCGCTCACCGGGGCGACCCTCCTGGCGAGCACCCTGTTCGCAGCGGGCCCCGCCCAAGCGGCCGGTGTCCCCGCCCAAGCGGCCCGCGTCTCCGCCCCAGCGGCCGGTGTCCCCGCTCAAGCAGCCGACGTGCCCGCCGAGTTCGGCACCGACTGGCACGACCCGGTCACCGCCGCCCCGCCCGTCCCCAGGCCGGACACGGCCTCCTGTCAGGTGACCCTCGCCGAGGCGAAGTTCCGCGACTTCACCCCTTACCGCGGCACCTACACCCCGCCGGAGGGCTGCGGCGACCGCTGGAGCAAGGTCGTACTGCGCCTCGACGGCAGGGTCAAGGGCCGGCAGTACGACCGTCTCGGCCATCTGCGGGTAGGCGGAGTCGAGATCTTCCGCACCTCGACCCCGCAGCCGTCACCGGACGGCATCGAGTGGTCCGTCGAGAAGGACGTCACCCGCTACAGCGACACCCTCCGCCGCCCCCAGGACGTCGAGATGCTCATAGGGAACGTCGTCGACGACACCTATACGGGTGTCATCGACGTCAAGGTCACCCTCACCTTCCACGCCGCGGGCCGCCCGGCCGGCGCGCACGACCGGGCGCTCACCCCCGACCGGGTCCTCACTCTCGCCGACGGAACGACCCTCACCACCCCGCGCAACAGCGAGCGCATCCTCGCCGAGGTGTACGCCACCGGCTCCGGCGGCGGCTGCGAGGAGTACTGGTACCTCACGGTGCCGTCCACCGCGCCGTACTCCTGCCAGGCCGACGACGGCCCCTACCGCGAGGTCCAGCTCCGCGTCGACGGGAGACTGGCCGGAATCGCCACGCCGTTCCCGACGGTGTGGACCGGCGGCTGGTCCAATCCGTTCCTCTGGTACGTGGTTCCGGGCCCGCGCGCGTTCGACGTCAAGCCGATCACCTACGACCTGACCCCGTTCGCCGGACTCCTCAACGACGGCCGCCCGCACCGGGTCGAGGTCTCCGTCCTCGGCGTCCCCGAGGGCCGTCCCGGCTGGGACGCTCCCGTCAACGTCCTGGTCTGGCAGGACGAGAAGCGCGCCCACGTCCCCGGCGCGCTCACCGTCCACCGGGAGGGCAGTCCGGCCGACACCTCGACGTACACGCCGGTTCGGGCGGGCGAGGAGCACCGGGTGGACACGGAGGCCGCCCACCGGCTGACGGTCTCCGGATACCTCGACACCTCGCACGGCCGGGTCACCACCACCGTCAGCCGGACCCTCGCGCACACCTCCGCACACCGCTGGACCGACGGCGAGACCACGGACGCGCTCGACGCCCAGTGGACCGACGGGGAGGCGGTGACCGTCAGCGGCCACGGACCGGCGCGCACCACGCGCACCCACCGGACGTACACGATGGACGGCACGACCACCCTCGGCGCGGCGGACCGGCTGCGCACGGTGCTCGCGCTGGGTGACCGGGCCACCGCCGTCACCGTGCAGGACGGCCGGCGCACCGCCTGGTCACGGCTCGACGACACCTACACGGGCGACGCCACCTACACCGTGAACGTCCCGCGCGACCAGCGGCACGCGGTCGGCACGACGAGCGAGCGCTACCGGCTGTACGGGTCCGCGGCGGGTCCGTCCGGTTGTCACGACCGCACGCTGACGACCGTCCAGGGCGTGCTGGTCGAGGACAGGCTGCGCTGCCGCGGCGA
The DNA here is from genome assembly GCF_002154375.1 of Streptomyces glaucescens. GTDB lineage: Bacteria > Actinomycetota > Actinomycetes > Streptomycetales > Streptomycetaceae > Streptomyces > Streptomyces glaucescens. The sequence goes on from NZ_MUND01000509.1 coordinate 5,888, forward strand.
GTGATCGGCGCCCGCGAGCGCTCTCAGCAGGCCCGCTCGCCGTCTCCGTCCACGAGCGTGTCCAGCAGCCCTCCCAGCACACGGCGCTGATCCTCCGTCAACGGCGCCAGGATCTCGTCCGCCGCCGACAGCCGCACCCCGCGCAGCTTCCCCAGCGTGGTGCGGCCGTCGTCGGTCAGCTCTATGCGGATCACCCGCCGGTTCGCCGGATCCGGCACCCGGCGCACCTTCCCGCTCGCCTCCAGCCCGTCGACCAGCGTGGTCACGGCCCGCGGCACGACCTCCAGGCGCTCGGCGAGGTCGGCCATGCGGGGCGGCGAGCCGTAGTGCCCGAGGGTGCGCAGGAGCCGGGACTGGGCGGGGGTGATACCCAGTCCGCGCTGCTGCAGATGGCGCTTCTGGATGCGGTGCACCCGGCGGGTGAGCCGCAGCAGCTGCTCGGCGAGCAGGGCGTCCGGATCGGGGATGGTCATGCGGGAACATTATCAGGACAGCATTCATTGTGAGTATAGGTAACAATGAGCTACGATCCTCCATCGTCCCCGGTGGGCAGCGGTCGCCTCCCCGCCCGCCGTCCACCTCCGCAGGACGCCGTCCACCTCCGTAGGAGCCCATGCACCCCGACCGCGACCCCGTCTGGAGCCCACCCGCCGACGCGAAGGAGCAGCCCCGGCAGGTGCGCCGCATCCTCGCGCTCTTCCGCCCCTACCGCGGCCGTCTCGCCGTCGTCGGCCTGCTGGTCGGCGCGTCCTCGGTGGTCTCGGTGGCCACCCCGTTCCTGCTGAAGGCGATCCTCGACATCGCCCTCCCCGAGCGGCGCACCGGCCTGCTCACCCTGCTGGCCCTCGGCATGATCCTCAGCGCCGTCCTCACCAGCGTCTTCGGCGTGCTGCAGACCCTGATCTCCACCACCGTCGGCCAGCGTGTGATGCACGATCTGCGCACCGCGGTCTACGGCCGTCTCCAGCGCATGTCCCTGGCCTTCTTCACCCGCACCCGCACCGGCGAGGTCCAGTCCCGCATCGCCAACGACATCGGCGGGATGCAGGCCACCGTCACCTCGACCGCCACCTCGCTGGTCTCCAACCTCACCGGCGTCACGGCGACGATCGTCGCGATGCTGGCCCTGGACTGGCGGCTGACCGTGGTCTCGCTGCTCCTGCTGCCGGTCTTCGTGTGGATCAGCCGCCGCGTCGGCAACGAACGCCGGAGGATCACCACCCAGCGTCAGAAGCAGATGGCGACGATGGCCGCCACGGTCACCGAGTCGCTGTCGGTCAGCGGCATCCTGCTCGGCCGCACCATGGGCCGCGCCGAGTCGCTGACGAAGACATTCGCCGACGAGTCCGAGCGACTGGTCGACCTGGAGGTCCGCGCGAACATGGCGGGCCGCTGGCGGATGGCGGTCATCACGATCGTCATGGCCGCGCTGCCCGCCGTCATCTACTGGACGGCCGGTCTCGCCCTGGCCCTCGGCGGGCCCGACGTCTCCCTCGGCACGATCGTCGCGTTCGTCTCGCTCCAGCAGGGTCTGTTCCGTCCGACCGTGAGCCTGCTCGGCACCGGCGTGCAGATCCAGACCTCGCTCGCGCTCTTCCAGCGCATCTTCGAATACCTGGATCTGCCGCTGGACATCACCGAGCCGGAGCGCCCCGTCCGCCTCGGCAAGGTGCGGGGCGAGGTCCGGTTCGAGAGCGTCGAGTTCCGCTACGACGACCAGGGCGCCTCCGTTCTCGACGGCATCGACCTCACCGTGCCGGCCGGCGGCAGCCTGGCGATCGTCGGCCCCACCGGAGCCGGCAAGTCCACGCTGGGCTATCTGGTGCCGCGGCTGTACGACGTGACGGGCGGCCGGGTCACCCTCGACGGTGTCGACGTGCGCGACCTGGACTTCAGCACCCTCGCCCGCGCGGTCGGGGTGGTCTCCCAGGAGACGTACCTCTTCCACGCGACCGTTGCCGAGAACCTGCGGTTCGCCAAGCCCGAAGCCACCGACGAGGAGCTGCGCGCGGCGGCCCGCGCGGCCCAGATCCACGACCACATCGCCGCCCTGCCCGACGGGTACGACACGGTCGTCGGCGAGCGCGGCCACCGCTTCTCCGGCGGCGAGAAACAGCGCCTGGCCATCGCCCGGACCATCCTGCGCGATCCGCCGGTGCTGATCCTCGACGAGGCGACCAGTGCCCTGGACACCGGTACCGAGCACGCGGTGCAGCAGGCGATCGACGCGCTCTCGGCGGGCCGCACCACGCTCACCATCGCGCACCGGCTGTCCACGGTCCGCGGTGCCGACCAGATCGTGGTCCTCGACTCCGGGCGCGCGGTGGAACGGGGAACCCACGAGGAACTGCTGGCGCTCCGGGGGCGCTACGCCGCGCTGGTGCGCAGGGACGCCCGACTGGAGCCGACGAGATGAAGATATGCCGGGTTTGTGACGATATGCGGGTTACCGTGCCCGCATGCAGATGAACACTCCGCCACGGAGCACGATTCGACTGACGCGCCGGGGCCGCCTGGCCCTCATCGCGACCGGAGCCGTCGTGGCCGGCACCGCCGTGGCGGTGCCGCTGCTGACCCTGGACGACGAGGAACCCAAGAAGCCCACGTCCCTGGTCATCCCCGAGGGCTGGCGCGCCTCCCAGATCTACGCGGCCGTCGACAAGGCCCTCGAACTGCCCCCGGGCACCACCAGGAAATCCCTGGACAAGGCCAATCTCAAGCTGCCGATCGACGCCGAGGGCAACCCGGAGGGCTACCTCTTCCCGGCGACCTATCCGCTGGCCGAGGACACCACCCCCGAGACGCTGCTGACGGCGATGGTCGACACCGCGAACAACAGGTTCAACCGCGCTCCGATCGCCGCCGGCGCCCAGCGCAACGCCATGAACGTCTATCAGGCCGTCACCATCGCCAGCATCGTCCAGGCCGAGGCCGCCACCAAGGCCGACATGGGCAAGGTCGCCCGGGTGATCTTCAACCGGCTGGAGCGCGGCATGCCGCTCCAGATGGACTCCACCATCAACTACGCGCTCAACCGCGCCACGCTGAAGACGACGCTGGACGACACTCGCATCGACAGCCCCTACAACTCGTACCAGCGCATGGGCCTGCCGCCCACACCGATCGACAACCCGGGCGAGGAGGCGGTGCGCGCCGCGATCAGCCCGGCGCCCGGCGACTGGCTGTACTTCGTCACGGTCAAGCCGGGCGACACCCGTTTCACCGCCGACTACGCCGAGCACCAGCGCAACGTGGCCGAGTTCAACGCCCAGCAGAAGAGCCAGAGCCCCCGGCGGTGACCCGACGGGACATCACGCCGCGACCGGCTCCCCGGCCAGCAGGCGCCTGATGTCCCGTACGGCCGCGCGGCCGGCCCGGTTGGCGCCGATCGTGCTCGCCGACGGGCCGTAGCCCACGAGATGGATCCGCGGATCCGCTGCCGCGCGCGTGCCCTCCAGCCGGATGCCGCCACCCGGCTCGCGCAGCTTCAGCGGCGCCAGATGGTCGATCGCGGCCCGGAACCCGGTCGCCCAGAGGATCACATCCGCTTCCACGTGCCGCCCGTCCGCCCACTCGACGCCCTTCGGGGTGATCCGGTCGAACATCGGCCGCGGGTCCAGGACCCCGTCCGCCAGCCCCTGCCGGATCGCGTCGTTCAGCGGCAGCCCGGTGACCGACACCACACTCTTCGGCGGCAGCCCCCGCCGCACCCGCTCCTCCACGAGCGCGACCGCCGCGCGCCCCGCGTCCTCGTCGAACGGCCCCTCCCGGAAGACCGGCGGCCGGCGCGTCACCCAGGTGGTGGCCGCCGCGTGCGGCGCGATCTCCAGCAGATGCTGGGTCCCGGAGGCGCCCCCGCCCACCACGACCACCCGCTGCCCGGCGAACTCCTCGGGTCCCGGGTACTGCGCGGTGTGCAGTTGCCGCCCGCGGAAGGACTCCTGCCCGGGATAGCGCGGCCAGAAGGGCCGGTCCCAGGTGCCGGTCGCGTTGATCAGCGCCCGGGTCGCCCAGCTCCCCGCCGACGTCTCCACCAGCAGCCGTCCGTCCGAGCCCTCCCGGACGGCCCGCACGTCCACGGGCCGCCGTACCCGCAGGTCGAAGGCCCGCTCGTACGCCGCGAAGTACTCGCCGATCACCTCCGACGACGGCCGCGCCGGGTCCGCCTCCGTCAGCTCCATGCCCGGCAGCGCGTGCATCCCGTGCACCTTGCCGTACGTCAGGGAGGGCCACCGGAACTGCCAGGCGCCGCCCGGGCCGGGGGAGTGGTCCAGCACCACGAAGTCGCGGTCCGGCTCGAAACCGGTGCGGCGCAGATGGAAGGCGCCGGCCAGCCCGGCCTGACCGGCGCCGATGACGACCACCTCGACCTCGCGTGTGTTGTTCACGTTTCCACCAACAGCGGCGTGGGCGTGGATCTTCCCGGCCGCGAGGGGCGAGGTCCGGGCCGGGAAGGAGAGGCCAGGGGATGGCGACGGTCGCTTATACACATCT
>NZ_MUND01000051.1:0-6899 GCF_002154375.1 Streptomyces glaucescens
CGACGACGCGGACGCCGCCCTGCGCGCCATGGTGGAGCAGCAGATCGAGTCCGAGTCGCTGCCGATGTTCCTGTCCGGACGGCTCTACGACGACGGCGTCATCGACCCGCGCGACACCCGCACCGTCCTCGGCGTGTGCCTGTCCGCCGTCCACACCGCGCCCTACGAAGGCGTGCGCGGCGGCTTCGGCGTCTTCCGGATGTGAGGAAACCCAGTGATCACTTCTGTGCTCGTCGCCAACCGGGGCGAGATCGCCTGCCGCGTCTTCCGCACCTGCCGTGAGCTGGGCATCCGGACGGTCGCGGTGTACTCCGACGCCGACGAGAACGCCCTCCACGCGCGCGTGGCCGACGCCGCCGTACGACTGCCGGGGGCGGCCCCCGCCGACACCTACCTGCGCGGCGACCTGATCGTGCGGGCCGCCCTCGCGGCCGGCGCCGACGCCGTGCACCCCGGCTACGGCTTCCTCTCCGAGAACCCCGGCTTCGCCCGCGCGGTCCTCGACGCGGGCCTGGTCTGGATCGGCCCGCCACCGGAGGCCATCGAGGCCATGGCGTCCAAGACCCGCGCCAAGGAACTGCTGGGGATCACGCCCTTGCGCGAGGTCACCGAGGGCGACCTCCCCGTGCTGGTGAAGGCGGCCGCGGGCGGCGGCGGACGCGGCATGCGCGTCGTACGCCGCCTCCCCGACCTGGAGGAGGAGCTGACCGCCGCCCGCGCGGAGGCACTGGCCGCGTTCGGCGACGACGAGGTGTTCGTCGAGCCGTACGTCGAGGACGGACGGCACGTGGAGGTGCAGATCCTCGCCGACACCCACGGCACGGTGTGGGCGCTCGGCACCCGGGACTGCTCCCTCCAGCGCCGCCACCAGAAGGTCGTCGAGGAGGCCCCGGCGCCCGGCCTGAGCCCCGGGCTGACCCACGAGCTGCACGAGACCGCCGTACGCGCCGCCCGCGCGGTCGGCTACACCGGCGCCGGCACCGTCGAGTTCCTCGTCGCGGGGGACCGCGCGCACTTCCTGGAGATGAACACCCGCCTCCAGGTCGAACACCCCGTCACCGAGGCCGTCTTCGGGATCGACCTGGTCGCCCTCCAGATCCGCGTCGCCGAAGGCCACACCCTGGACGACGAACCCCCACGCGCGCATGGCCACGCCGTCGAGGCCCGCCTCTACGCCGAGGACCCGGCACAGCACTGGGCCCCGCAGACCGGCACCCTGCACCGCCTCGCCGTCCCGGACACCGTCCGCCTCGACACCGGATACACCGACGGCGATCCGATCGGCGTCCACTACGACCCCCTGATCGCCAAGGCCGTCGCCCACGCACCCACCCGCGCGGAGGCGATCCGCAAGCTGTCCGGCGCGCTGGAGCGGGCCGCGATCCACGGCCCGCTCACCAACCGCGACCTCCTCGTCCGCTCCCTGCGCCACGAGGAGTTCACCTCCGGCCACATGGACACCGGCTTCTACGGCCGGCACCTCGCCGAGCTGACCGAGCCCGCCCCCGACCCGTACGCCCCGCTCGCCGCCGCCCTCGCCGACGCCCACGGCCGCTCCCGCTTCGGCGGCTGGCGCAACCTGCCCTCCCAGCCGCAGACCAAGCGGTACACGATGGCCGGCGAGGAGCACGAGGTCCGCTACCGGCACACCCGCGCGGGCGGCCTGGAAGCCGACGGCGTCCGCGTCCTGCACGCCGACGCGCGGCTCGTCGTCCTGGAGGCGGACGGCGTCCGACGCACGTACACGGTGGCCCGCCACGGCGACGACATCCACGTCGACGGAACGACCCTGCGCGCCCTGCCCCGCTTCCCCGACCCCGCCGCCCAGCACGCCCCGGGCTCCCTCCTCGCCCCCATGCCCGGCACGGTCGTCCGCATCGCCGACGGCCTGACCGAGGGAACCGCCGTACGGGCCGGACAGCCCCTGCTCTGGCTGGAGGCGATGAAGATGCAGCACCAGATCACGGCCCCGGCGACCGGGACTCTGAACGCCCTGCGCGTAACCCGAGGCCAGCAAGTGGAACTCGGCACCCTCTTGGCGGTCGTGACGGCAACCAGCTAGGGGCGCGGGGCTGTACCGATACGCGGCTCCGCCGCGTGTGCGCGACCAGCCCACCACCACCCGCAGACCGGAGGACCCCGATGACCACCCACATCGAATCCGAGGAACACAGAGCACTCCGCGCCGCCGTGGCCGCCCTCGGCACCCGCCACGGCCGCAACCACGACCACCACGAACTCTGGTCCGAGGCGGGCAGACTCGGCTACCTGGGCGTCAACCTGCCGGAGGCGTACGGCGGCGGAGGCGGCGGCATCACCGAACTCTCCATCGTCCTGGAAGAGCTGGGCGCGGCCGGCTGCCCCCTCCTCATGCTGATCGTCTCCCCGGCCATCTGCGGCACCGTGATCGCCCGCTTCGGCACGGAGGAACAGCAGCGGACCTGGCTCCCCGGCCTCGCCGACGGCACCCGCCTCATGGCCTTCGGCATCACCGAACCCGACGCGGGCTCCAACAGCCACCGCATCACCACCACGGCCCGCCGCGACGGCGCCGACTGGCTCCTCACCGGCCGCAAGGTCTTCGTCTCCGGCGTCGACATCGCCGACGCCACCCTCATCGTCGGCCGCACCGAGGACGCCCGCACGGGCCGCCTGAAGCCCTGCCTGTTCATCGTCCCCCGGGACACCCCCGGGTTCGGCCGCCGCAAGATCGACATGGAACTCGCCGCGCAGGAGAAGCAGTTCGAGCTGACCCTCGACGACGTCCGGCTGCCCGCCGAAGCGCTCGTCGGTGGGGGCCCCTCCCACGCCTTCGGCCGCGGGGGAGAGGACGCGGGCCTGCTCCAGCTGTTCGCCGGACTCAACCCGGAGCGGATCATGACGGCCGCGTTCGCGATCGGCATGGGCCGGTACGCGGTCGCCAAGGCCGTCGAGTACGCCCGCGACCGCACCGTCTGGAAGTCCCCCATCGGCGCCCACCAGGCCATCGCCCATCCCCTCGCCCAGGCGCACATCGACCTGGAACTGGCCCGCCTGATGATGCAGAAGGCGGCCCAGCTGTACGACGCGGGCGACGACGCCGGCGCGGGCGAGGCCGCGAACATGGCCAAGTACGCCGCCGGAGAGGCCTGCGCGAAGGCCGTCGACCAGGCCGTGCACACCCTCGGCGGCAACGGACTCACCCGCGAGTTCGGCCTCGCCTCGCTCGTCACGGCCGCGCGCGTGGCTCGTATCGCCCCGGTGAGCCGGGAGATGATCCTCAACTACGTCTCCCACCAGACCCTGGGTCTGCCGAAGTCGTACTGACACCCGCCCCCGCGCGAGGAGGAACCGATGTTCCGCAGCGAGTACGCAGACGTCCCGCCCGTGAACCTGCCCATCCACGAGGCGGTCCTGGGCCGCGCGGCCGAGTTCGGCGACGCGCCCGCCCTCATCGACGGCACCGACGGCACCACCCTCTCCTACGAGCAGCTGGACCGGTTCCACCGGCGCGTCGCCGCCGGGCTCGCCGAGGCAGGCGTGCGCAGGGGCGACGTCCTCGCCCTGCACAGCCCCAACACGATCGCCTTCCCCACCGCGTTCTACGCCGCCACCCGCGCGGGCGCCGCCGTCACCACGGTGCACCCGCTCGCCACGGCGGAGGAGTTCGCCAAGCAGCTCGGTGACTCGGCGGCCCGCTGGATCGTCACCGTCTCACCGCTGCTCGACACCGCCCGCCGGGCCGCCGAACTCGCGGGCGGCGTCCGGGAGATCTTCGTCTGCGACAGCGCGCCCGGACACCGCTCCCTGATCGACATGCTGGGATCCGCGGCCCCCGAGCCGGACATCGCCATCGATCCCGCCGAGGACCTGGCCGCCCTGCCGTACTCCTCGGGCACCACCGGCACCCCCAAGGGCGTCATGCTCACCCACCGGCAGATCGCCACCAACCTCGCCCAGCTGGAACCCGCCATCGACGCCGGACCCGGCGAACGCGTCCTGGCCGTCCTGCCCTTCTTCCACATCTACGGGCTGACCGCCCTGATGAACGCCCCGCTCCGGCAGGGCGCCACCGTCGTCGTCCTGCCCCGGTTCGACCTGGGGACCTTCCTCTCGGCCATCCAGAACCACCGCATCACCGCCCTCTACGTCGCCCCGCCGATCGTCCTCGCCCTCGCCAAGCACCCACTGGTCGCCCAGTACGACCTGTCGTCCCTGAAGTACGTCATCAGCGCCGCCGCCCCCCTGGACGCCGGCCTCGCCGCGGCCTGCTCCCGCCGCCTGGGACTGCCGCCGGTCGGCCAGGCGTACGGCATGACGGAACTCTCCCCGGGCACCCACGTCGTCCCCCTGGACGCCATGCGGGACGCGCCCGCCGGAACCGTCGGCAAGCTCATCGCCGGGACCGAGATGCGGATCGTGGCGCTCGACGACCCCGGCAAGGACCTCGGGCCCAGGGAGAGCGGCGAGATCCTCATCCGCGGCCCGCAGGTGATGAAGGGCTACCTGGGCCGCCCCGACGCCACCGCCGCGCTGATCGGCCCCGACGGCTGGCTGCACACCGGCGACGTGGGGCACGTCGACGAGGACGGCTGGCTGTTCGTCGTCGACCGCGTCAAGGAACTGATCAAGTACAAGGGCTTCCAGGTCGCCCCCGCCGAACTGGAGGCGCTGCTCCTCACCCACCCCGGCATCGCCGACGCCGCCGTCATCGGCGTCCACGACGACAACGGCAACGAGATCCCCCGCGCCTACGTGGTGCGCCAGCCCACCGCGCCGGACCTCACCGAAGCGGAGGTCATGACGCACGTCGCCGAACGCGTCGCCCCCTACAAACGCGTCCGCCAGGTCGTCTTCACCGCCACCGTGCCCCGCGCCGCCTCCGGCAAGATCCTGCGCCGCGAGCTGAGGGAGCGGGCATGACCTCCGTCGAGCGCACCCGCGCGCGGGGGGTCGAGACCCTGGCCCTCGACTCCCCGCACAACCGCAACGCCCTGTCGGCGGCCCTCGTCGGCGAACTGACCGACGCCCTCGCCGACTCCGGCAAGGAGGACGGCGTCCGCGCCGTCGTCCTCACCCACACCGGCACCACCTTCAGCGCCGGCGCCGACCTGCGCGACCCGCCCGACCCCGACGCGCTCGTCGCCCTGCTCCGCCTGCTCGTCGAACTGCCCAAACCGGTCGTCGCGCGGGTCACCGGACACGTCCGCGCGGGCGGCCTCGGCCTGCTCGCCGCCTGCGACATCGCCGCCGCCGCCCACACGGCCACCTTCGCCTTCACCGAGGTACGCATCGGCGTCGCCCCCGCCGTGATCTCCCTGCCGCTGCTGCCCCGCACCGACCCGCGCGCCCTCGCCCGCTACTACCTCACCGGAGAACGGTTCGACGCCGCCGAGGCGGCCCGCATCGGCCTGCTCACCGCGGCCGGCGACGACGTCGACGCCGTACTGGAACCCGTCCTGGACGGGCTGCGGCGGTCCGCACCCGAGGCCCTGGCCGAGACGAAACGGCTGCTCACAGCTAGGGTGCTGGAGACTTTCGACCGGGACGCGGCCCAGCTGACCGCGCTCTCGGCCCGGCTGTTCTCCTCCCCGCGGGCCCGCGAGGGGATGACGGCCTTCCTGGAACGACGGGATCCCGAATGGGTGCTGTGACGGAATGAGCACTGTGACGACAGACGACCACGCGGACCGTGCCGACCGCGCGGACCGCGTCCCCAAGCAGGACCGCAGCCGGGCCACCCGGCAGCGGCTGCTGGCCGCCGCCGTGTCCTGCCTCGCCGAACACGGCTGGGCCGGGTCCACGGTCTCCGTCGTCGCCGAACGCGCCGGCGTCTCCCGCGGCGCCGCCCAGCACCACTTCCCCACCCGCGAGGACCTGTTCACCGCCGCCGTCGAGTACGTCGCCGAGGAACGCTCCGGCGCCCTGCGCGCCCTCTTCCCCGAGGGCGCGGCGGGCGACCGCCGGGCCGTCGTCACCGCCCTCGTCGACCTCTACACCGGCCCTCTCTTCCGCGCCGCCCTGCACCTGTGGGTCGCCGCGTCCAACGAGGAACAGCTCCGCCCCCGGGTCACCGAACTGGAGGCCCGGGTCGGCCGCGAGACCCACCGCATCGCGGTGGAGCTCCTCGGCGCCGACGAAACCCGCCCCGGCGTCCGCGAGACCGTGCAGGGCCTGCTCGACATGGCCCGCGGCCTCGGCCTCGCCAACCTCCTCACCGACGACGCGCCGCGCCGCGACCGCGTGGTGGCCCAGTGGGCGGCGCTGCTCGACGGGGCGCTGGACTGACGGTGGGCGACCGCTTCCAGGTGATCGCGGACCTCGACGCGGGAGCCGCCGACGCACGACGCCTCGCGGACCGGGTCGTGGCCTGGCTCGTGGCCGAGGGCGTCGTACGCGCCGAACGCACCGCGTGCGTCCTCGGGGAACCGCTGGGACACCCGCCCGGCCCCCACTGGGAGCGGGCCGTGCGCGACGACTGGGACCTGCCGCCCTCCGGCGGGCTCGCCGTCCACACCCGGCGCACCGGCTTCACCAGCGGAGCCGACATGCCGGACGCGGCCGTCTGCCCGCGCTGCACGGCGGCGACCCCGCTGGACGACAGCATCTGGCCGCGCTTCAGCGAGGCGATGCAGGCCTGGCACGACACCGGCTCCGCCTCCGTCACCTGCCCGGCCTGCGCCGCGCCCGTCGCCGTACCGGACTGGACGTGGGACGAGTGCCCCCTGGCCTTCGCCCACCTCGGCTTCGAGTTCTGGAACTGGCCCGACCTCGGCGACGCGTTCCGGGCCCGCCTGACCGGGCTCCTCGACGGCCACCGCACGACGTACCTCTGGGGCGCCTGCTAGGGGGTGTCGTCAAACTCCCGTCTGCCCCGCGACGCCCGGCACGTGCTCTCGCCGCACCGGACGAAAGCCCGA
>NZ_MUND01000051.1:6906-12418 GCF_002154375.1 Streptomyces glaucescens
TTGACGACACCCCCTAGGGCCCGTCCGTCAGCCCCTCGGGCGGCTCGCCCTCACGGACTGAGCCGCTCCACCCGCCAGCTCCCGTCCGGCCGCGCCACGTACCGCAGCCGGTCGTGCAGCCGGTTGTCCCGGCCCTGCCAGAACTCCACCGACTGCGGCGCCACCCGGAACCCGCCCCAGTGCGGCGGCACCGGCACCTGCTCGCCCTCCGGGTAGCGGGCCTCCAGTCCGGCGTAGGCCGCGTCGAGCTCCGCCCGGGTGGGGATCACCGACGACTGTGCGCTCGCCCACGCGCCGAGCTGGGAGCCGTGCGGCCGGGACCGGAAGTAGGCGGCGGTCTCCTCCCGGCCGGTGCGCCGGGCCACACCCGAGACGATGACCTGCCGGGCCATCGGATACCAGGGGAACAGCAGCGAGACGTACGGGTTCTGCGCGAGGTCCCGCGCCTTGCGGGAGTCGTAGTTGGTGTAGAAGACGAAGCCCTGCTCGTCGAACTGCTTCAGCAGCACCGTCCGCGAACTGGGCCGCCCCTCGGAGTCCGCCGTGGAGACGACCATCGCGTTCGGCTCGAACAGCCGGCCCTCCGTCGCGGCCTGCCGGAACCAGCGGGCGAACTGCTGCACCGGCGTCTCGGCGAGGTCGGCCTCGGCGAGTCCCTCCTCCCGGTAGTGCTTGCGCATCACCGAGGGATCGGGAACGGGATCGGGGTGGGCGGCGAAGACGGCGTCATGCTCGGTCACGCGGTCATCCTGCCGTATCGGTCACGGCGGCCGGCCCCGGCTGCGGGCCACGGTGTCCTTCATCACGCCATGGCACTGAGTGCCGCGAAACCTCCCCAAGACTGGCACTCACGGATATCGTGCTGGGACCGTCCCGGTGGGGTGACCGCCCTCCGCGCGGGGCATCAGTCGAGTGACCGTTCGAGACCGCGAGCCCGTCCCAGGCCGTGGATCCCAGGGCGATCACTCACGTCCACAGCTGCCGCCGGGCCCGCCCACCACCCGTCGCACACATCACGAGGAGCCGCCTGATGTCCGACTTCGTACCCGGACTCGAAGGAGTCGTCGCGTTCGAGACGGAGATCGCCGAACCGGACAAGGAGGGCGGTGCCCTCAGGTACCGGGGCGTCGACATCGAGGACCTGGTCGGCCATGTCTCCTTCGGCAACGTCTGGGGCCTGCTCGTCGACGGCGCCTTCAACCCCGGGCTGCCGGCCGCCGAGCCGTTCCCCATCCCCGTGCACTCCGGCGACATCCGCGTCGACGTCCAGTCCGCGCTCGCCATGCTCGCGCCCGTGTGGGGCCTGAAACCCCTCCTCGACATCGACGCCGAACAGGCCCGCGACGACCTCGCCCGCGCCGCCGTCATGGCCCTCTCCTACGTCGCCCAGTCCGCCCGCGGCCAGGGCCTGCCCATGGTGCCGCAGCGCGAGATCGACAAGGCCCAGTCCGTCGTCGAACGCTTCATGATCCGCTGGCGCGGCGAGCCCGACCCCAAGCACGTCGCCGCCGTCGACGCCTACTGGACCTCCGCCGCCGAGCACGGCATGAACGCCTCCACCTTCACCGCCCGCGTCATCGCCTCCACCGGCGCCGACGTGGCCGCGGCCCTGTCCGGTGCCGTCGGCGCCATGTCCGGCCCCCTCCACGGCGGCGCCCCCTCCCGCGTCCTGCACATGATCGAGGAGATCGAGCGCACCGGCGACGCCGAGGCGTACGTCAAGCGGACCCTCGACAAGGGCGAACGCCTGATGGGCTTCGGCCACCGCGTCTACCGCGCGGAGGACCCGCGCGCCCGCGTCCTGCGCCGCACCGCCCGCGACCTCGGCGCCCCCCGCTTCGAGGTCGCCGAAGCCCTGGAGAAGGCGGCCCTCGCGGAACTCCACGCCCGCCGCCCCGACCGCGTCCTCGCCACCAACGTCGAGTTCTGGGCGGCCATCGTCCTGGACTTCGCCGAGGTCCCCGCGCACATGTTCACCTCGATGTTCACCTGCGCCCGCACCGCCGGCTGGTCGGCGCACATCCTGGAACAGAAGCGCACCGGCCGCCTCGTCCGCCCCTCCGCCCGCTACATGGGCCCCGGCCCGCGCGACCCGCGCGAGATCGAGGGCTACGCGGACATCGCCCACTGAGCCGGGCGCGGCAGCACGCCCGCGGTCACGCGGGACTTCACGCGGGGCTCAGCAGCCCCGCGTGATGCCGTTCCGCCACCAGCGGATGCGCCCGCAGCTTCCCCTTCAGCTCGTTGAAGCCGTACTCCGCGAACAGCGGGTTCGCCGGATCGTCGGTCACCCCCGGCGCGGCGGAGGCGTACGGGAAGGGCAACGGCTCGATCCGGGCGTCCAGCCGCGGGTTGTAGAAGAACGGCACGGAGAACCGCTCGGTGGCTCCGGGCGGCGAGACGACCCGGTGGTTCGTGGCCACCAGATAACCGTCGGTGGCCACCTCCAGCAGCTCCCCGAGATTCACCACGAACGCCCCCGGGATCGGCGGCACGTCGTGGAAGAGCCCGTCCTCCCGCTGCACCTGAAGCCCGCCGACCTCGTCCTGCAGCAGCAGCGTCAGGAACCCGTAGTCCTTGTGCGCGCCCACCCCCTGGTCGGCGCCGTCCACCGCGCTCCCCGGATACCGCACCAGCTTCAGATGCGGATGCGCGTGCTCCCCGAAGATCGGGTCGTAGAAGTCCGCGGGCGCGCCGATCGCCGTCAGCAGCTCGTGCAGCAGCCGCTCCGCGACCCCGCTGAGCCGGTCGATCCACGCCAGCGCGGCGGTCCGCAGCTCGGGCAGCGCGGCCGGCCACTGGTTCGGCCCTTGCAGCCACCAGTACGCCGGCTCGCCCGGCCCGGGGATCCGGACCGGCCGCTCCGCGCCGATGTCGAGCTGGTCCCGCCAGTCCCGGGCACCGCCGGTGCGCTCGTCGCCGATCCGCGTGTAGCCGCGGAAGTGCGGGGAGTTGACGTTGTCCAGCGCGACCCGGTCCGCCTCGGGCAGGGCGAAGAACCGCCGCATGGCGGAGAGCAGCGCCCGCGTCTCGCCGTCCGGGACCCCGTGTCCGACGAGCTGGAAGAAGCCCACGTCGCGGGCGGCGGCGTGCAGCCCGGCGTGCAGGGCCGCCCGGGCCCCGGGGCCGGCGTCGGCGGCGGAGAGATCGATGACGGGAAGCTGCTGGTACGACGCGTGAGAGTTCATGGAGACATCCGCAGGGGTACACGGGGGCCCGCGCCGCCGCCGGGGTGGGGCGGGGCACGGCGCACCGAGGGAAAGGGATGAAGGAAAGCGGCGGTCAGCCGGAGGAACGGGGCCGGAGCGCTCAGACGGTGGAGCGTCGACAGCCCATGCTCGTGACGCGGACGAAGTCCACATGGCGGCGTCGAACGAGCGGAAGCATGCGCCCAGGGTACTGCCCCCGGAACGCAGACGACCCGCGAGTCGGGTTCCTCCGAGGAGGAGCCGGCCGGACGTACCGGCGACTCGCGGGTCGGGTGACTGCTTGGGATTGGGCCGGCTGCACGCTACGTGCACGTGCTGATCCGGCACCGCACTGAGTGGGGTGACGGGCGCTAGCCCGCAGCCACCTCACGCGTCCGGTTTCCATACATCTGCCGGATCACCTCCTTTCGGTGTGTACGACACCCTAAGAACGTGTCGGTCATCGCTCAAGCGGTTTTTCCGAGCAGTTCGATGGCAGCGGCTCTGGACGCGTGGTGCAGTCGTAACCGTCGCCGCGTTGCCGCAGCTGGAGGTTGCGGTGAGAGACGTTGATCCGGCCTTCCGGTGTGGTCAGGCCGTGCTGGCCCCTGGCTCGGACGGAGTCATGCCCGGTCCACGTGCCCGCCCACGCATCGCCTTTTCGTGCGATATCCCGGGGTCTTTCGAATGTGCAGACGACACCCCCTAGGGGTGTCTCGTCCGGCGTCGCTGCGAGCAGGCGCGACGACTTCTTGATTCCTCGCAATCTTGCGGGAACCATATGTGGGCTGCGTCACGTTCCAGTTGAATGAATGCCCGTGAGCACGATCGACGTGCCGTACGTGCGGACACAGCCTGCAGGGGGTCCAGGTGAGTGCTTCCCGGCGTAGTGGGACCACCGACGAACTCGGGCCGGACGAGCCCGAGCGGGACGGTGCGGATCTGCTGGCCGCACTGCTCGACGGCATGGACGCCGCCTTGTGCGCGTTCGACGCCGACGGAGTCGTCACGCACTGGAACCGCGAGGCCGAGCGGATCCTCGGCTGGACCGCGGCCGAGGCCGTGGGCCGGCAGGGGTTCGCCGGCTGGGCGGTGCGCAGCGCGGACGCCGAGGAGGTCGCGGCCCGGCTGCTGTCGGCCATGCACGCGCCGGGCCGGCAGGTGCACGAGTTCGCCCTGGTGACCAAGGGCGGCGGACGGGTGCTGGTGCGCACCCAGTCGGCGGCCGTGCGCGGCCCGGACGGCAGGCCCGCCGGGGTGTACTGCGCGTTCAGCGAGGTGCACACGCAGATCGATCTGGAGCGGTCCATCGCGCTCAGCGAGGCCCTGTTCGAGGACGCCGGCTGGGGAGTCGTGCTGGTCGACGCCGATCTGCGCCCGGCGGTCGTCAACGCGCACGCGGCCCGCGCGCTGGGCACCGGGCGTACGGCGGTGCTCGGCCGGCCGCTCGGCGATCTGCTCGCCCAGGGCGTGGAGGAGCTGGAGGCCGTGCTCACGCATGTGCTGGCCGAGGGTGCGCCGCCCGCGCCCGCCGAGATCTGGGTGGGGGTGCGCACCCCGGACGGGGAGCGGCGGCGCTGCTGGCGCTGCGGGTTCGTGCGGCTGTCCTCGCCGCTCGCGGAGGAGCCGGTGCCGCTCGGTGTGGGCTGGCTGTTCCAGGACGTCACCGAGGCCAAGCAGGGGGAGCAGGAGGCGGCGCTGCTGCGGTTCCGGAGCAATCAGCTGCACCGGGCGGCGCGGGCGGCGGCGGAGTGCGAGGACCCGGTGGAGGCGGCGATCGTCCATCTGGACTTCGCGCTGGCCGGTTTCGCCGACCACGCGCTGATCGACCGGGTCGTGGGCGGAGTGCTCGCCGACGGCGAGGAGACGGGCCCGGTCCGGTTGCTGCGGGTCGCGGCCACTCCCTCGGGTGGGGGCGGCGCTCCCGGTCCGACCGTGTCCGCCGGGCGCGCGGGTCTGCCGGTGCGGTACGGGCAGGGGCACCCGGCGCTGCAGTGCGTGGCCCGTGCCGGCTCCGTGCGGGCCGGCGTCGGCACGGTGCCGGCGGACCAGGCCCGGGCCTGGGCGCGGGCCCGGCAGTGGCCGGAGGACGCGGTGCACGCGTTGTGCGCGGTGCTGCGCAGCCGGGGGCGTACCCTGGGTGTGGTGACGTTCCTGCGCGGCAGCGGGCGCAGCGCCTTCGAGCGCTCCGACACGGCCTACGCGGAGGACGTCGCGGTACGGATCGCCGGGGCGCTCGATCTGGCGGGGCTGGTGCGACGGGACGCCTAGGCCGTGTCCGCAAAGTCCCGTCTGCCCCGCGGGCGGACGACGGGACTTTGCGG
>NZ_MUND01000510.1 GCF_002154375.1 Streptomyces glaucescens
CTTTGCGGACACGACCTAGAGGCGCGGCTGCCAGGGCACGACCGTGAAGTCGCCCGTGCCCTTCCGCACCTTCTCGAAGGGAGCCGAGCTGACGCACTTCGGCAGGTCCTTCGGCATCTGTGCCGGGCTGCCGGTCGTCGCCCAGCTGTAGCCCAGCCGGTCGTGCCGGCCCAGGTCGTGCACCGTGACCCCGACCCGCTTGCCCTCGGCGCCCGGCAGGTCGGAGTCGGTGATGACGCCGGAGACGACCGCCACGCTCCCGCCCGTGACCAGGCAGTCGACCTCGGCCTTGGCCCAGGCGCCCCACTCTCCGCGGTAATGGCTGAAGGAGAAGGTGCCGGTCGCCTTCATCGGGTCGGCGGTGTCCTCGGCCGCGAGACGGGCGTCGAAGGTGAACGTGATGTCGTCGCCGGCCGACCGGTACAGCTTGGCGGTGCCGGTCAGCGCGGCCGCCTCGCGCTGTCCGCCGGTGGCGCTCGCGGCCGTGGTGCCGACCGTGACACCCCCGGCCAGAAGCAGGGCGACACCGAACGCGGCGATCTTCGTACGACGAGGCATGATGAGCCTTTCCGCAGGTGGGAGCAGGTGGGAACAGTTGGTGCGAACGGTCACCACTCTTCCCGCGGACCGCTCGGGCCACATCGCTCCGCGGGCGGCACTCGGTCTCCGCCGTCCGGCGGGGAAGCGGGTACGGCCATGTGCCCCGCGGGGGAGGGGACGTACGACGAGAGGCGCGCAACGAATCGCCGCCGGGGCCGGAACGGACGCAACAAAGCGTGCATGCGCGCGCAACGGCTCCTCCTTGTCCGGCCGAGCCCGCCGCTCGTACCGTCTATGTGGCCCCCCACACCCATCCGTCCCGGTGAGGAACACGCATGCGCATCGCCCTGCTCCAGAGCTCCGGCCGCCCCGGCTCGACCGTCGAGAACCTGAAGGTTCTCGACGAGGCCGCGGGCCGGGCCGCCGCCGCCGGCGCCGGGCTGATCGTCGCGCCGGAGATGTTCCTGACCGG
The DNA here is from genome assembly GCF_002154375.1 of Streptomyces glaucescens. Taxonomy (GTDB): domain Bacteria; phylum Actinomycetota; class Actinomycetes; order Streptomycetales; family Streptomycetaceae; genus Streptomyces; species Streptomyces glaucescens. Next base: position 1,013 of record NZ_MUND01000510.1, read on the forward strand.
TTACGCCATCGGTGACGACATCGCGCGTCTGGCCGAGCCCGCCGACGGCGACGCGGCCGACGCGATCGCCGAGCTGGCCGCACGGCACGGGCTGGCGATCGCGTACGGCTACCCGGAGCGCGACGGCGGGACGGTGTACAACTCCGCCCAGCTGATCTCCGCCGAGGGGACCCGCCTGGCCAACTACCGCAAGACGCACCTCTTCGGCTGCTTCGAGCGCGACCACTTCACGCCCGGCGAGCAGCCGGTGGTCCAGGCGGAGCTGGACGGGCTGCGGATCGGCCTGATGATCTGCTACGACGTGGAGTTCCCGGAGAACGTCCGGGCCCACGCCCTGGCGGGCACCGACCTGCTGCTGGTGCCGACGGCCCAGATGCACCCGTTCCAGTTCGTCGCCGAGCACCTGGTCCCGGTGCGCGCCTTCGAGAACCAGATGTACGTCGCGTACGTCAACCGGGTCGGCGCCGAGGACGAGTTCGAGTTCGTCGGCCTCTCCACCCTCGCCGGACCCGACGGCGTCGCCCGCACCCGGGCCGGCCGCGCCGAGGAGCTGGTCCTCGCCGACGTGGACCCCGTCTTCCTCGCCGCCTCCCGCGACGGCAACCCGTATCTGGAGGACCGCCGCCCCGGCCTCTACGGGTCGCTCGTCTGACCTCCCTCTCCCCGCTCGTCCCCCCTCGTTTTCTGTGCAAGGAGTCCGTACCCCATGACGTCCACGGTGCCCAACGCCGTCGAACACACCGACGAGCAGCAGCCGCCGATCACCATGTTCGGCCCGGACTTCCCCTACGCGTACGACGACTTCCTCGCCCACCCGGCGGGGCTCGGTCAGATCCCCGCGACCGAGCACGGCACGGAGGTCGCGGTCATCGGCGGCGGCCTGTCCGGCATCGTCGCCGCGTACGAACTGATGAAGATGGGCCTCAAGCCCGTCGTCTACGAGGCCGACCAGATCGGCGGCCGGCTGCGCACCGTCGGCTTCGAGGGCTGCGACGAGTCCCTGACCGCCGAGATGGGCGCGATGCGCTTCCCGCCGTCCTCCACCGCCCTCCAGCACTACATCGACCTGGTCGACCTGAAGACCAAGCCGTTCCCGAACCCGCTCGCCGAGGCCACCCCGTCGACCGTCGTCGACCTGAAGGGCGAGAGCCACTACGCGGAGACCGTCGACGACCTGCCGCAGGTCTACCGGGACGTCGCCCAGGCGTGGAACAAGTGCCTGGAGGAGGGCGCCGACTTCTCCGACATGAACCGCGCCATGCGCGAGCGGGACGTGCCGCGCATCCGCGAGATCTGGGCCAAGCTCGTCGAGAAGCTGGACAACCAGACCTTCTACGGCTTCCTCTGCGACTCGGAGGCCTTCAAGTCCTTCCGGCACCGCGAGATCTTCGGCCAGGTCGGCTTCGGTACCGGCGGCTGGGACACCGACTTCCCCAACTCCATCCTGGAGATCCTGCGGGTCGTCTACACCGAGGCCGACGACCACCACCGGGGCATCGTCGGCGGCTCCCAGCAGCTGCCGCTGCGCCTGTGGGACCGCGAGCCGGAGAAGATCGTCCACTGGGCGTACGGCACCTCGCTCGCCAAGCTGCACGAGGGCGGGCAGCCGCGCCCGGCCGTGACCCGCCTGAACCGCACCGCGGGCAACCACATCACCGTGACGGACGCGAACGGTGACATCCGCACCTACCGGGCGGCGATCTTCACCGCCCAGTCCTGGATGCTGCTGTCGAAGATCCAGTGCGACGACTCGCTCTTCCCGATCGACCACTGGACCGCCATCGAGCGCACCCACTACATGGAGTCCTCCAAGCTCTTCGTGCCCGTGGACCGCCCGTTCTGGCTGGACAAGGACGAGGAGACCGGCCGGGACGTCATGTCGATGACGCTCACCGACCGCATGACCCGCGGCACCTACCTGCTCGACGACGGTCCGGACAAGCCCGCCGTGATCTGCCTGTCGTACACCTGGTGCGACGACAGCCTGAAGTGGCTGCCGCTGTCCGCGAACGAGCGGATGGAGGTCATGCTGAAGTCGCTCGGCGAGATCTACCCGAAGGTCGACATCCGCAAGCACATCATCGGCAACCCGGTGACGGTGTCGTGGGAGAACGAGCCCTACTTCATGGGCGCGTTCAAGGCCAACCTGCCGGGCCACTACCGGTACCAGCGGCGCCTGTTCACGCACTTCATGCAGGACCGGCTGCCCGAGGACAAGCGCGGCATCTTCCTCGCGGGTGACGACATCTCCTGGACGGCCGGCTGGGCCGAGGGCGCCGTGCAGACCGCGCTGAACGCGGTCTGGGGCGTCATGCACCACTTCGGCGGCAC
>NZ_MUND01000511.1:0-867 GCF_002154375.1 Streptomyces glaucescens
CGTTCGCCGATTCGGTGCTGTTCCTCATCATGGGCATCGAGGAGTACACGCGCTGCGCCGCAGCGGGGACGGGCGGCGACTCCCCGGCCGTCCGCCGCGTCGCGCGCGCCTGGGATCTGCTCCTGTACGGGGCCCTGGACTCGGCCGAGCAGGCCGGAGCCGACCTGACCAAGTAGGCGACGGTTGAACGACCGTCCTTGCACCGGCCGCCGACACCGGGTGACCTTCTATGCCGGGTTGGCGGTTTCCCATCGGCAACGAGGCCGGTGTACGGCGCCCGGCAGCGCGGCCGTCTCCCACGCGCAGCGATCGCCCCGGCACCCCTCGACCGATCCCTGTCGGGGCCCTGCGGCCAGTCGTCCCCCTCTGCTTTCCCATCCATGCCGACAGAAGGTGACAGAACGTGAACTCAGTGCTGGAGGCCGGAACTCACCCGCTGCACGGTCGGTCCGAGGAAGTGTCGACGCTCTGCCACGCGATCCGCTCCGCGCACCAGACCGGAAGCCTCCGCGTCTCCCTCGAGGGAGGGCCGGGAACGGGCAAGTCCCGTCTGCTCGCCGAGGCGGCAGCCCTGGCGGAGTCGGCCGGCGCGACGGTGCTGCGGGGCCTGCACGAGGACCCCGTCACGTACGACGGCACCGTCGTCGTCCTCCTGGACGACATCCACTGCTCCGACGAGACGGACGTCAAGGCGCTGTCGAGGGTGCGGCTGAAGGCCGCGGGACTGCCGATCGTCTGGTGCACGAGCCGCCGGTGGGGGCGGCCCAACAGCCCGCTCGACATCGCCCTGGGGTCCCTGGCCGAGCCCCACCGGGCGTTCCGGCTGCGTCCGCTCGACGAGCGGGCCGCCCAGCGGATGGCCCACGA
>NZ_MUND01000511.1:910-1528 GCF_002154375.1 Streptomyces glaucescens
GCCGGGCTGCCGGAGAAGTTCACCGCGCTGGTGCGCCGCTATCTCCAGGACTGCTCTCCCTCCTGCACGCACCTGCTCCTCGTCGCCTCCGTCCTGGGCACCCATCTGATCTTCGGGGAGCTGACCGACGTGCTCGGGCTCAAGCCGTCGCAGTTGCTGCCGGACCTCCAGGAGGCCGTCTTCTCGGGCCTGTTGAGCCGGGACCGGGACGACGTACGGTTCAGCAACACGCTGTTCCGGCAGGTCATCCTGGACTCCATGCCGGCCTCGGCGCAGGCGGCCATCCGCCGGCAGGCGGACGAGTACCGGGCCCGGCAGTTCGGTGCGTCACTGGAGGGCGCCGGCCGGGGCACCGGCCCGGACAGACCCGCCCCGCTCGCGGGGGGCCGCGTCATACGTCCGGAGCCGTACGCGAGCACCGCCGGAGTCGTTCCGCGCGGTTTCCCGGGCGAGGCCGAGGCCGCGGACCGCGAGGTCCGGCGCGACCCGGCGGACGGTGCCGGTGCCGCGCCCCCGATCCCCGGCTGGGACCACCTGACGGAGAAGCAGGTGCTCATCGCACGGCTCACGGTGCAGGGGCTCACCAACAAGGAGATCGCCGGGCGCCTGTACCTGTCG
>NZ_MUND01000512.1 GCF_002154375.1 Streptomyces glaucescens
GACAGGGCGCGGCCTGGGGCTGCTCCGGCGCGGGGGACTCCTCCTCCATGACCTCGCCACCGAAGTTTCTCAGCAACGCCTCCAGACCGCCGTCGAAGCCCTGGCCCACGGCCGCGAACCGCCAGACGTCCTTGAGGTAGAAGTCGCCCAGCATCACGGCGCGCTCGGTGGAGAACTCCGAACCGTCGAAGGAGTACCGGGCCACCTCCTCGCCGCCCGCGACGATCCGGATGTACCCGGGGTTGATCTGCGACATCTGTCCGGCGCCGTCGATCGTGGCGGTGAACGACAGCTTGTGGATCTGCGGGGGGATGCGGTCGAGCGTGACCCGGAAGGACTCCGTGTCGCCCGCCTGGGCGCCCAGCAGCTGGATGGACTCCTCGGGGGACTTCGGCTGGTTGAAGAAGACGAAGTACCGGTCGTCCGAGAGCCGTTCGTCGGCGTCGAGGCCGAAGCAGCTGATGTCGAAGGTCAGTCCCGGGGCGGAGATCTGCACACCTACGTACAGATCCGTGCCCGCGGTGAGATCACTGATCCTGGCCTTGTGGCCGCGTTGGAATTCCCTGGCCATGCGTTACGACCGTCCCCCATCCCGAATGTGAGTGCGTCGCGTCAGGCTAACGGCAAAGTCCGACAACGGACGCGGCCGGTACAGACCCGGTACAGAACCACCGCTGACCGGTGTCCATACGCGCGCGGGGTCGGTCGTCCCCCGCGCGGAGGACGATCACTCCCCGCGCGGGGCGGGTCACTCCTCGCGTGTGACGGGCAGGTACGGCAGCCGCTCGGCCGCCACCACCCCTTCGAGGTAACCCCGGGCCCGCTCGGTCCGCGGATACGCCTCCAAGAGCCGCCAGAACCGCGGCCCGTGGCCGGGCACCAACAGGTGGGCCAGCTCGTGGAGGAGCACGTAGTCGATGACGTACTCGGGCATCCCCTTGAGCCGGTGGGAGAGCCGGATGCTGCCTTCGGCCGGGGTGCACGAGCCCCAGCGCGTGTTCTGGTTGGTGACCCAGCGGACCGAGGTGGGCCGGGCCCGGCCGTCGAAGTACTGCGCCGAGAGCCGCTCGGCGCGCTCGGTCAGCTCGGCGTCGCCGAGGAGCCGCTTGCTCTCCTGGGCGGCCAGCTTGTCGAGCATGACGTTCACCCAGCGCTGCTCCTCCGCCTGGGACATCCGGGCGGGGATGAGCACGATGGTGCGATCGCCCTCGCGGTACGCGGACACCGTCCTTCGCCGGCGGGCGCTTCTGCGTACCTCGATCGCGCTCGCCCCCGAGCCGCCGGGCGGCTGGCTCGTCGTGCTGCGCTGTGGTGTCGCGGCGCGGTGCAGTGGGTCGGCGGGCACGCCCCGACGTTACCCGCTGCGCCCGCGGGAAGTCCCGGGTCCGGGACGGTTGGGTCCCGATCCCCCACCGAGCGTTTGATTTGTACGACAATCACCCGCCGCCTGTGGACAACTTCCGGCACCGGAGGCCCGGACCGGGCATGCTGGCATGCGTCGACGGACCACCACGGACCGGGGCGCACCGGATCAGACCGGAGCGGGCGGACCGTAGCGGGCGGACCGGAGCGAACCGGCATGCAACGAGGCTGACCTGCGGGCAACGGAGCAGACCGGAACGCACGGACTCTCCGTCGACGAACGGGGATCTCATACGATTTTCTTGGGCAACGGGGGCCTGACATGCATCCGATGGTGAAGCCCGCGCTCCGGCGCGGCTGGCGCGACCTCAACACCGTGCAGTTCGGGATGACTCCGGCACACGCGATGACACTGGGTCCGATGGACACCGCGACCGGCAGCTTCCTCGATCTCCTCAACGGCACCCGCGGGCTGGACCTGCTGCGCGCCGAGGGCCGGCGGATGGATCTGCCCGACGGCCATGTCGACGCGCTGCTGCGGCAGCTGTCCGGGGCCGGACTGCTGGACGACGCGAAGGGCGGCGGACCGGACGCGGAAGCCCTGCGGGACAAGCCGGACGTCCTCGACCGCCTCCGCCCCGACCTGGCCACGCTGTCGCTGACCACGTCGGAACCGGGCGAGGCGATCGAGCGCCTGGCCGCGCGCCGCTCCCTGCGGGTGCAGGTGCGCGGCGCCGGCCGGGTGGGCTCGGCCCTGGCCGCCCTGCTGGCGGGAGCGGGCGTCGGGGTGGTCGACGTGCGCGACGGCGGGCAGGTGGAGCCGTGGGACGTGACTCCGGGCGGGCTGCCCGCCGAGGCCGTGGGCGCGCGCCGGGACGAGACCGCCCGGCGGGTCGTGCGCGCCGCCGCCCCGGACCGTCCGTCCCGCCCCGGCGCCCGCTCCTCCGCCGGGGACGCCGATCCCGGCTTCTCCCTGGTGATCCTCGCCCCGCGTGACGACGTCGCCGTCCACGCGCCCGACCCGGACACCGCCGCTCCCCTCATGGACTCCGGCACCCCGCACCTGTACGCGGGGGTGGTGGAGGGAACCGGCATGGTCGGCCCGCTCGTCCTGCCGGGAGAGACCGGCTGCGCCGGCTGTCTGCACCGGGTGCGCGCCGACCGGGACCCGACCTGGCCCCGGCTGGTCGCCCAGTGGCAGTCGGGCAGGCAGCGGCAGGGGCGGCCGTGCGATCTCGCGCTGGCCGCCACGGTGGCCGGACTCGCGGCCGCGCACTCGCTCGCCTTCCTCGACGGCCGGACGCCGTCGAGCGCGGGCGCCCGCTGGGAGGTCTCCCTGCCCGGCCTTCAGTGGCACGCGAGACCGGTGTGGGCGCACTCCGAGTGCCCCTGCGGGGCGGCGGAGAAATCTCACGCGCAATCGGCCTCAAAGGAAGACGCCGCACACGAGACAATGGCGGAGCAAGGGTCGTCAACGCGGGTAAGCCGTCCGGCAGCCGCGGCGCGGCCGGCTGGGACTTGGAGGGCGCATGTCTGATCTTCCCCGGAAGGCGGTCACCCGGACCGCCAAGCTCGCCGCGCTCCCGCTCGGCTTCGCCGGCCGGGCGACCTGGGGGCTGGGCAAACGGATCGTCGGCGAGTCCGCGGAGATCGTCGGCCGCGAGCTGCAGCAGCGCACGGCCGATCAGCTGTTCAAGGTGCTCGGGGAGCTCAAGGGCGGCGCGATGAAGTTCGGCCAGGCCCTGTCCGTCTTCGAGTCGGCGCTGCCCGAGGAGGTCGCCGGCCCCTACCGGGCGGCCCTGACCAAACTCCAGGAAGCCGCCCCGCCCATGCCCACGCGCACCGTGCACACGGTGCTCGCGGAACGGCTCGGCGAGGACTGGCGTGAGCTGTTCGTGGAGTTCCAGGACAAGCCGTCGGCGGCGGCCTCGATCGGACAGGTGCACCGGGCGGTGTGGCACGACGGCCGTGAGGTCGCGGTCAAGGTGCAGTATCCGGGGGCCGGCGAGGCCCTGCTCTCCGACCTCAACCAGCTGAGCCGCTTCGCCCGGCTCCTGGGGCCGCTGGTCCCCGGCATGGACATCAAGCCGTTGATCACGGAACTGAAGGACCGGGTCTCGGAGGAGCTGGACTACGGCCTGGAGGCGCAGGCCCAGCAGGCGCACGCCGAGGAGTTCGCCGGCGACCCGGACGTGCTGGTGCCGGCCGTGGTCCACCAGAGCGAGCAGGTCCTGGTCACCGAGTGGATCGACGGCATCCCGCTGTCGGAGATCATCTCCGGCGGCACCGAGGAACAGCGCGACCGGGCCGGCCAGCTGCTCGCCCGCTTCCTCTTCTCCGGCCCGGCCCGCACCGGTCTGCTGCACGCCGACCCGCACCCGGGCAACTTCCGGCTGCTGCCCGGCGGACCGGCCGGCGAGGACGACTGGCGGCTGGGCGTGCTGGACTTCGGCACGGTCGACCGTCTCCCGGGAGGTCTGCCGACACCGATCGGCGAGTCCCTGCGCATGACCCTCGACGGCGAGGCTCAGGCCGTCTACGACCTGCTGTGCGCGGAAGGGTTCGTCAAGGAGTCCATCGACCTGGACCCCGACGCGGTGCTCGACTATCTGCTGCCGATCATCGAGCCCGCGCAGGCCGACGCGTTCACCTTCACCCGCGGCTGGATGCGCAGCCAGGCGGCTCGGATAGCCGATCCCCGGTCGCCCGCCTACCAGCTGGGCAAGCAGCTGAACCTGCCCCCGGCGTATCTGCTGATACACCGCGTCACTCTCAGCACCATCGGTGTCCTGTGCCAGCTGGGCGCCACGGTCCGGCTGCGTGACGAACTGGAGGAGTGGCTGCCCGGGTTCGTGGAGGAGGAGCTGGAGGAGGAACCCGCGGCGGAGGCCTGAGGTCCGGGCGGAGGTCACGGGCCCGGGTGGTGACAGCCCGAGTCCGCTACCACCAGGCCGAGTCGAGGCGCCCCTCGATCGCTCGGAGGTTCTCGCGCGAGCACCTGTCGCAGAAGTACTGGCGGACGCCGTTCTCCACGGAGCAGGTCCAGGTGGGCCGCGGACCGTCCGCCCCGATGCCGCAGCGCGCACACGAGGCGCCCGCGCTCGGTGGGGGAACCGCCGTCGTCCCTGCCTCCGGAAAGACTCGTCACCCGGCGACCATAACGCCGCGTCGGCTGGTCACCGGCTGCAACGCACCGCGGGGGCCGGTCCGTTCGGCCGGGCCGGCCCCCGCGGGAAGGCTTTCGCCTCCCGGTCCGGGAGGCCGCCGCTTCAGGCGTGGTGGGTTACTGCATGACGGCCAGGGCGAGCGCCCGGCGGGCGCGCAGCGAGGCGCGCTCGGCCCGGCGCTGCATCCGGCGGGCGGCCGCCAGGCTGATGGCCCGGCGTTCCCGCTGCGCCTCATGCAGGCGGTCGTGCATATGCGCACGAGCCAGGGCTTCTGGGATGAGTTGCATCTCTCGGGTCCTGTTCTGACGCGAACCGGTCGTGCCGGTGGTGGTGAAGTCTCGGGTTGCGGAGCCGGTGGGCTCGGTGACGGACGGCTTCATCGGGGCCTGCTTCTTGGGGTCGTGCGTGAGGGGACGGTCGATGGTTCCTGCGGTGTTCATGCCGTGACCGGGTTCTTCCGCGGGCGGCCACGCGGCCGCTTCCGGGCGACGACGACACCCTGGACGAACAGCTCGCCACCCCAGACACCCCAGGGCTCACGCCGCTCCTTGGCGCCGGCGAGGCAGGCCTCCATCAGCGGGCAGGTGCGGCACAGGGACTTGGCGTACTCCACGTCGGCCGGCGACTCGGCGAAGAAGACCTCCGGGTCGTAGGAGCGGCACGGGACGGGTACGCCCAGGTTCTCGATGGCGTCGTCGAGCGCGGTGAGCGCGGTGAGCGGGGTCAAGGTGGAGTCCTCCGTGAGGCCGGGCGGGGGGATCGTTTCGGAAGGCGGTACGGACGGGGCGTGCGCTTCGAGTTGCACGGATCGTTTTCCTCGTCTGGTCGTTCCGGTCGGGTGGACCGGGTGGCGGCTGGTACCGGGTTCTTTTCTTGTCCCGAGGCTCCTTCGCTCTGTCATCCACGTTCGTGGACAAACAGAAGGGCCGCGGATCCCGGATGGGGTTCCGCGGCCCTGAAGGCGCCGGCCTGATCGCCGATCAGGCTGGATCACTCCAGGGTTCTGGCCCACGGAAGGCCCACATACGGTGGTGCTGCGTCGTCTGCGTCCGGAATCCGGCACCGGTCGCCGTAAAGGCATAGGCCTGCGCCTTCGCCTCTACTGCCGCTTCCAGTGCCTTGGTCGGTCGCTCATTGCCCTCGCGGACGGGAAGGCCGGCGAGCAGCAGGGAGGACGCCGGACGGACGGCACGAATGCCGGACAGACCGGTGCCCTGGTCCGAGAAGCCGAGCATGCACAGGGAAGCGACGACCGAGCGATCGGTCATTTTGACGGTGCTGATGGAGCTGGTGTTGATGCTGATCACTGGACTCGCCTCCTCTCGGCGTCTCGGGGGACTGGGGTGAGCCAGTCCGACGGATATGCAAGTACAACACGGAAGCGGCGCCTCCGAGAAGGCCGCCGTTCCCACGGCTAAGAACCTATGGGGATCGCTGGGGCATGCGCAAACTATTTTTTCGACGAGTTCGTATCAGCCTCCGTCCTCTCCTTCCCCCGGTCCTTCCGCAGGTACTTCGCCGGGATCCCGGCCCGCGCAGAGCGCCAGTACATCGGCTCCGTAACGGTTGAGCTTGCGCGCTCCGACACCGGGGATCCGCGCCAGCTCTCCCACGTCGTCGGGGACCGTCTCGGCGATCGCCATCAGCGTCTTGTCGGTGAAGACGCAGAACGCGGGCTGGCCGCTGCGCCGTGCCTGGTCCGCACGCCACTCGCGCAGCCGCTCGTACAGTCCCTCGTCCATGTCGGAGGGGCACTCCTCACAGCGCAGCAGCTTCAGCTCGCCGGCGTCGGTGAGGGTGCGCCCGCACACCCGGCAGCGGGCCGGGGTGCGCTGGGTGCGCCGGGGAGCGGTCTCCGTCCGGCCCGCGAGGCCGCGCTCGACGCCTCCGGCTCCGCCGCCCGTCGCGCCACGGCCGGCCGCGCTTCCCGAGCCGGGGCGCAGACCGTCGAGGAACCGGCTGGGACGACGGCTGGGGCGGCCACCGGGTGAGCGGGCGAGCGACCAGGAGACATACAGATGGGTGCGGGCGCGCGTGACACCGACGTAGAGGAGGCGGCGCTCCTCCTCGATCTGCTCGTCGGTTCTGGCGTAGGTGATCGGCATCATGCCCTCGGCGACACCGACCAGGAAGACGACGTCCCACTCCAGGCCCTTGGCCGAGTGCAGGGAGGCGAGGGTGACGCCCTGCACGGTCGGGGCGTGCTGGGCGCCTGCCCGCTCGTCGAGTTCCGCGACGAAGTCGGCGAGGGTGGCGCCGGGCTGGGCGGCGGCGAAGTCCTGGGCCAGGTTCACCAGGGCCGCCAGGGACTCCCAGCGTTCTCTGACGGCGCCGGACCCGGCGGGGGGCTGAGGGGTCCATCCGTCGGAGGAGAGCACGGCCCGGACCTGGGAGGGCAGGTCGACGGCCTCGTCCAGGGCCGCGTCGTTGCCGCCGAAGCGGGCCGCGCCGCGCAGGGCGATCCCCGCCTTGCGGACCTCGGGGCGGTCGAAGAACCGTTCGGCACCGCGCAGCTGATAGGGGATCCCGGCGTCGGCGAGAGCCTGCTCGTAGGTCTCGGACTGGGCGTTGGTGCGGAACAGGACGGCGATCTCGCTCGCCGGTGTGCCGGCGTCGAGGAGATCGCGTATGCGGCGGGCGGCGCCCTCCGCCTCGGCGGGTTCGTCGGTGTACTCGGTGTGGACCGGCTCGGGGCCGGCGGGGCGCTGGGAGACGAGTTCCAGCCGGTGGTCGGCGGCGCGACCGCGGGCCTGGGCGAGGAGACCGTTGGCGAGGCGGACGACCTGGGGTGTGGACCGGTAGTCGCGGACCAGCTTGACGACGGTGGCGTGGGGGTGCTTGACACGGAAGTCGAGCAGGTGGTCGGGGGTTGCTCCCGTGAACGAATAGATCGTCTGGCTGGCGTCGCCGACCACGCACAGGTTGTCCCGGTCGCCGAGCCACAGTTCCAGCAGTCGCTGCTGGAGGGGGCTGACGTCCTGGTACTCGTCCACCACGAAGTGCTGGTACTGGGCACGCACCTGCTCGGCGATGTCCTGCCGGTCCTGGAGGATGGCGACGGTCAGCAGCAGAACGTCCTCGAAGTCGATGACCGCGCGGTCGCGCTTGAGGTCTTCGTACGCCGAGTAGAGCTGGGCGATCTCGGCGGGGTCGCGAGGGGCGTCACGGCCGGCCTTCGCTGCTGCGAGCGCGTAGTCGGCGGGGACGGTCTGGGTGACCTTGGACCATTCGATCTCCGCGGTGACGTCCCGCAGCTCACCCCGGTCGAGGCGGACGCGGCAGGCGGCGGCCGCGTCCGCGACGAGCTGGATCTTGCGGTCGACGAGCCGGGGCAGGGAGCCACCGATCGCTTTCGGCCAGAAGTACTGGAGCTGCCGGAGCGCCGCGGAGTGGAAGGTGCGGGCCTGGACGCCGGTGGCGCCGAGCTGGCGGAGCCGGCCGCGCATCTCTCCGGCGGCGCGGTTGGTGAAGGTGACGGCGAGCACGCTGGAGGGCTGGAGGATTCCGGCCCGCACCCCGTAGGCGATGCGGTGGGTGATGGCCCGGGTCTTGCCCGTGCCGGCTCCCGCGAGAACGCACACCGGGCCGTGCAGCGCGGTGGCGACCTCGCGCTGCTCCGGGTCGAGCCCTTCGAGCACCGCGTCGGCCGAGTCAGGGACCTGCGGGATGAGAGGGGGGTGCGTTGCTGCTGTCACACAGCCATGCTGCCAGGTCGCCGGAGACGGCTGAGCCGGTTGTCCACAGGCGGGCCCTCGCAGTCGTACTAATCACTCCCGCGGAGGTGACGCATCACCGGAGGCGGCTGCGGGAATGGTGGTGCTTTCAAGTACGTTCCCCTCTGCGAAGCACCTGTCCCCGAGCCGCTGAAGGAGCGCGAAGACATGCCGGGCACTGTGACGATGTACAGCACCACGTGGTGCGGCTACTGCCGTCGGCTGAAGAGCCAGCTGGACCGCGAGGGCATCACGTACGAAGAGATCAACATCGAGCAGGACCCGGAGTCCGCCGCGTTCGTGGAGAAGGCGAACGGCGGGAACCAGACCGTCCCGACCGTGCTGTTCCCGGACGGGAGCACGCTGACGAACCCGTCGCTGGCCCAGGTCAAGCAGAAGATCGGCGTCTGACGCGGTCTCGGCGCGACATGACGAAGGCGGCCCCCAGGATCTCCCGGGGGCCGCCTTCGTGTGTCAGATCATGCTGCGCATCGGCAGCGGCTTGCCGTACCACAGCTCGATCAGGCGGGCCGCGATCGAGATGCCGTAGGGCGGCAGCACCTCGCCGGACTCGAAGGCGGCGGCCAGCTCGTCGCGGGAGAACCAGCGGGCCTCGTGGATCTCGTCGCCGTCGACGTCGATGTCGGTGGAGGTGGCACGGGCCATGAAGCCGAGCATGAGGCTGGACGGGAAGGGCCAGGGCTGGCTGGCCACGTACTCGACCTGGCCGACGCTCACGCCCACCTCCTCGGAGACCTCGCGGCGCACCGCCTGCTCGATGGACTCGCCGGGCTCGACGAAGCCGGCGAGGGTCGAGAAGCGGCCCTCGGGCCAGTGCACCTGGCGGCCGAGGAGGATGCGGTCGTCCTCGTCGGTGACGGCCATGATCACGGCCGGGTCGGTGCGCGGGTAGTGCTCGGCGCCGCACGCGGGGCAGCGGCGGATGTGACCGGCGGCGGCGATCACGGTGCGCTCACCGCAGCGGGAGCAGAAGCGGTGGGTGCGCTGCCAGTTCTCCAGGCCGACGGCGTGCACCATCAGCCCGGCGTCGCGCGGGGACAGCAGCAGCCCGGCCTCCCGCAGGCCGGCCGGCCGCGCGGACTGGTCGATCCGGCCGGGCAGGGCGTCCTTCTGGAGCGCGAAATAGCTGACGCCGTCCTCGTCGATGCCCAGGAAGTAGCGGTGGGCCTCGGTGAGCGGGGCCTCGAAGGACGGGGTCATGACGAGTTCGGTGCGCCCGTCCGGAGTCTCGTCGATGAGGACCTGGCCGCCGGAGACCACGAAGCAGCGGGTGTTCGGGTGGCTCCACGCCGCCGCGAGCCAGGCCTCGTCGAGCCGGTGGTGGGCGGCCCGGTCGATGCCGCTCGGGGCGGTGAGCGAGATGGGTCGGTCGGCGGTGTGGTCGGTCCAGGTGGTCACGGGTGCTTCCAACTCCCCCGGTGCAACGGTTTGATTCGGCGGGCGGTTCGGCGGGTCGTTCGTGCGGGATCGACCGGGTCCGGCAGGGCTCGGTGGTGCGGGGCGGCCCTTCCAGTGTGCCCCGCGTGGTGCGGGGCTCCGGACGGCTGGGCGGGCTCAGCGTGCATGGCGCCAGTTCGCCGCGAGATCACCCCACAGGTACGCACCGGTCTCGGCGCCCTTCAGGAGCAGGTCCAGCTCGACCTTCTCGTTCGGGGCGTGCCAGCCGTCGGACGGGACGGAGATCCCGAGGAAGAGGACGGGTGCGCCGAGGACGTCCTGGAGGTCGGCGGCGGGTCCGGAGCCGCCCTCGCGGGTGAAGCGGACCGTCGTGCCGAACGCGCGGCCCATGGCGCGGGCGACGGACTGCAGGGCGGGGTGGTCCAGTGGGGTCAGACACGGGCGCGTGCCCGGGGAGAAGGCGATCTCGTGCCGGATGCCGGCGGGCAGCCGGTCGGCCGCCCACGCGCGGACGATGCGCTCGATGTGGTCGAGGTCCTGGCCCGCGACCAGCCGGAAGGACAGCTTCACCATGGCGCTCGCCGGGATGACCGTCTTGCTGCCGGCGCCCTGGTAGCCGCCGCCGATGCCGTTGACCTCGGCGGTGGGGCGGGCCCACACGCGCTCCAGGGTGGTGTATCCGGCCTCGCCCTGGGCGGCGTGCGACTTCGCGGTGCGCAGCCACCGCTGCTCGTCGAAGGGCAGCTCGGCGAAGAGTTCGCGCTCGCGGTCGGTCAGCTCCACCACGCCGTCGTAGAAGCCGGGGACGGCCACGCGTCCCTGTTCGTCGTGGAGGGCGGCGACCAGGCGGGCGACGGCGGTCGCCGGGTTGGGCACGGCGCCGCCGAAGGAGCCGGAGTGGATGTCCTGGTCGGGGCCGTACAGCCGGATCTCGCACTCGGCGAGGCCGCGCATGCCGGTGCACACCGTGGGGGTGTCCTCGGACCACATGCCGGTGTCGGAGACGATCACCGCATCGGCGGCGAGCCGGCCGGCGTGCTCCTCGACGAGGGCGCGGAAGTGCGGGGAGCCCGACTCCTCCTCGCCCTCGATCAGCAGCTTCAGGTGGACGGCCGGGACGCTGCGGCCGGTGGCGGCGAGGTGGGCGCGCACGCCGAGGGTGTGGAAGAAGACCTGGCCCTTGTCGTCGGCGGCCCCGCGCGCGTAGAGCCGGTTGTCGCGGACGACGGGTTCGAAGGGCTCGCTGTCCCAGCCGTCCTCGCGGGCGGCGGGCTGCACGTCGTGGTGGCCGTAGACGAGGACGGTCGGCGCCGCCGGGTCGTCGGAGGGCCACTCGGCGTAGACAGCGGGGGCGCCCGGTGTCTGCCAGACCTCGGCGGTCGGGAAACCGGTCTCCTTGAGCTTTCCGGCGAGCCAGTCGGCGCTGCGCCGCACGTCGGGCGCGTGGTGCGGCTGGGCGGACACCGACGGTATGCGCAGCCACTCGGCGAGGTCGTCGAGGAAGGCCGTGCGGTGCTGGTCGATGTACGTACGGACGGCGCTGTCCGGGGTCTGGCTCATGGTCACGAGCCTATCGGCCCGCGCCGACAGCCCGATCGTGCGGTTCGTCACCGGGCGGCTCCCCCGGCACCGCCTCCGGGGACTCCTCCCGCAGCAACCGCTCCAGGGCCGCCCGGCCCGGCAGGCGGTCGGGCCGTACGACCTCGCCGCTGCGCACGTACACGAAGGCCGCCGTGACCGACTCCGGGGGCAGGCCCTGCTGCTCGGCCCAGGCGAGCCGGTACAGGGCGAGCTGGAGGGGGTCGCCGCCGTGGTCGCGGCCGGTCTTCCAGTCGACGATCTCGTACGTCGCGTGCTCGTCGTCGCCGTCCCGGTAGACGGCGTCGATACGGCCCCGTACGACGCGGCCGGCGATGGTGATCTGGAAGGGCGCCTCCACGCGGTGCGGTGTGCGGTGGGCGTACTCGGTGCGCTCGAAGGCCTCCTTCAGCGCTTCGAGGTCGTGTTCGTCGGCGATCTCGGCCTCGGTGCCGGGCAGCTCGTCCGGCTCCAGCAGGGGCAGGGTCAGCGCTTCGAAACGGGACTCCACCCAGGCGTGGAAGCGGGTCCCCCGGCGGGCGGCGGGCTGCGGCGGGCGGGGCATGGGACGGG
>NZ_MUND01000513.1 GCF_002154375.1 Streptomyces glaucescens
CGGGCCCCGCGGCGTCTGGTGGTCGCCGCCTTCGCCGTCGCCTTGGTGGTGACCGTGGTCAACTGGCTGCTGGCTCACTGGTGGATCCTGGCCGTGGTCGGCGCGCTCACGGTGTTGGCCGGCTGCGGTCGGCTGCACCACAGGCGGCAGGAGGCGCGGTGGGAAGCGGTCCGCGCGCAGAGCCTGCGCTACGGTCTGTCCCAGCTGGACGCCCTCCATCATTCGCGGTTCGAAGACGCGGTGCGGGACCTGATGCGTCGCGACGGCTGCCAGGACGCTTCCCGCGTGGGAGGTGGCGGCGACCTGGGCGCCGACGTGAAAGCCACCGACCCCTACGGGCGGCGCTGGGTGATCCAATGCAAGCACCGGCGCAGCGGCCTCGCCGGCTCCGCCGTGGGCACACCTGACCTCCAGGTCCTCAACGGCACGGCCCGCCAGGTCCACGGCGCCGACGTCGCGGTCATCGTGACCAACGGGCGGGTCACCGCACCCGCCGTTGCCTTCGCCGAGCAGCAGCGCCTCCATGTGGTCGACCGTCACACCCTCGGAGTCTGGGCATCCGGCTCACGCCCGCTGTGGGAGCTGCTCCGCGCCATCCCTCCGCCCCGTAAGCCGACGTCCCTCTCCTGAAACCGGCCCCGTGTGGTGCGGTGGGTGCTCGACCCGCGTACGACGTGGCAGGCCAGGAAGAGATGCAGGGCTGTGAGCGTCCCCTCGGCAGCCTTCACATCGCGGAGCCTGCCAGACGACGACCTGGCGCACCGAGTACGCGTACTCAGCCCGTATCCCCGCGCCGCCCGGGTCGGGCAGGTGAGGAAAGGCCGTCCCGGCCGACGCCAACACCATGCTTCGCACCGTATTCGCTCCGGCCACGAGGTCGAGGAGACCGTGCACCAGCTCGCCTTTCCACCCGCGCCCCTGCGATGCCATGTCAGCCGCTTCCGGCAGCTCACCGAACCGGACCTGAGGCGCACAGACAATCTGGTTACCGCAGGCCAGCTGACGGCCGTGACCCGGTGGGACGTCGGCATACGGCCCTGCGGCAGCGCTCCAGCGGCCGACGCTTTCCCGAGGATCGCTTCTCCGGTGAGCTGGAAGGCTTCGTAACTCGTTTGCTCTTTTTGCGCTACAGTTGCGCGCGTGACGCGACGACTTGCTCAAGTGGCGAAGAAAGTGGGAGTCAGCGAAGCCACGGTCAGCCGGGTTCTCAATGGCAAGCCGGGGGTCTCCGAGGCGACCCGCCAGTCGGTACTCACCGCGCTGGACGTCCTTGGCTACGAGCGTCCCACCCAGCTGCGTGGGGAGCGGGCACGTCTGGTGGGCCTCGTGCTGCCGGAGCTCCAGAACCCCATCTTCCCGGCTTTCGCCGAGGTTATCGGCGGTTCTCTGGCCCAGCAAGGTCTCACGCCCGTGCTGTGCACGCAGACCAAGGGCGGCGTCTCCGAGGCGGACTACGTGGCCCTGCTCCTGCAGCAGCAGGTGTCCGGGGTGATCTTCGCCGGCGGACTGTTCGCCCAGGCGGACGCCCCGCACGACCACTACCGGCAGCTGGCGGAACGCAACATCCCCGTCGTGCTGGTCAACGCGCCCATCGAGGGTCTGGACTTTCCCTGTGTCTCCTGCGACGACATGGTGGCGGTCGAGCAGGCCTGGCGGCACCTCTCGTCCCTGGGGCACGAGCGCATTGGGCTGGTCCTCGGTCCCGAGGACCACATCCCGTCGCGCCGGAAGCTGACCGCGGCGCGGACGGCTGCGGCGTCCGCGGGAACGGAACTGCGGGCGGACTTCGTCGAGCGTTCCATATTTTCGCTCGAGGGTGGCCAGGCGGCTGCCAGGCGCCTCTGGGAGCGAGGAGTCACCGGTGTGATCTGCGCCAGCGATCCGCTGGCATTGGGAGCCATCCGTGCGGCGCGTCGGCTTGGGCTCACGGTCCCCGCGGATGTGTCCGTGGTCGGGTTCGACGACTCTGCCTTCATGAACTGCACGGAACCGCCTCTGTCGACCGTGCGGCAGCCGATCGAGGCGATGGGCCGGGCCGCTGTGGAGCTGCTGTGTGCCCAGATCCAGGGAACGCAGACAGATTCGAGTGAGCTCCTCTTCGAGCCCGAACTGGTCGTTCGAGGGTCGACCGCGCAACCGCGCACTTCCTGAATCCCCAGCGATCTCATGAGGGGGCGCCGTCTCGCGCGCCCGTGAGCCCCAGGGGGCTGCGGGCCCCGTCGCCGCCCTCTCCTCTCCGGGCAACGTCGCCTGCCCGCAACGGGCCCCCGGTTTCGCGGGAGCCCCGGTCGGCTGCCGCCACGATGCACCGCCTCCGTGGAACACCACTCCGTCGCACCGGGGTGATGAACGCCCAAGGCGTGCGCAACACCCTCGACGGCGCCGCCGCGATGAGCTCCGCTCATAGGACAGAGCCCGGAAGGGCGAGTCCGTAGGCCTGGCCACCGCCCTGCCGCCTTCCCTCTGAGCTGTCGCGGCCCTGGGCTTGGCCTCGTTCGCCGCCTACGGGCCGACGTGGCTCATCCGTGGCCGGGTCGACCGGTGATCCCCATGCGCTGACCGGCCGCTAGACGCCCTCCAACTGGCCAGTCCTGTCGCGCCCGTTGACAAAGTGGTGACGTGACGGAAACCTGTCATCCGGTTGTCGCAAAAGATTGACTGAATCGCTCAAAAATTCTTGCTGACACTCAAATGTTCCAGCGTGAGCATGGAAGGTGTCGTGCGAGGACTCTGTCGACGTTCACCCGTGCGTCCGCTCCCACGCCCGTCCTGCTTCCCCGGCACCGTTCACGCCGTCGGGCAGGGGGAATCACGGTCGGCTGCTCGGGTGGGGAAATCGAGAGGACTTCATGCGATCGAGAAACCAGGGGCGACGAGTGCTCGTCGGCGCGCTGATGGCGGGGCTGACAGGGGTGGGGATGCTCCCCGCTCCCGCCCACGCCGCGGAGGGCCCCAACCTGGCCTTGGGCAAGCCCGCCAGCGCGGGCGGCACCAACGGCAGCTACGTCGCCGGCAACGTGACGGACGGAAGTCAGGCGTCCTACTGGGAAGGCCCGAACGGGGCGTTTCCGCAGTGGGTGCAGGTCGACCTGGGGGCAAGGACCGAAGTCGACCGGGTCGCACTGAAGCTGCCCGCTTCCTGGGGCGCGCGGGTCCAGACGTTGAGCGTGCTGGGCAGCACGGACGGCTCCTCGTTCGCCGCGCTCTCCGGATCAGGCGCGCGTAGCTTCGACCCGGCGAACGCCAACACCGTCAGCATCCCGGTCACCGCGACCACGGCCCGCTTCATCCGCGTGCAGGTGGCGGCGAACACGGGGTGGAACGCGGCCCAGCTGTCCGAACTGGAAATCTTCGGTGAGCAGGACGGTGGACCGGTCGACCCGCCGCCGAACGGCACCAACCTGGCGCGCAACAAGCCGATCGAGGCGTCCTCGGTCACCCAGTCGTACGTGGCCGCCAACGCCAACGACGCCAATCCCGCCACCTACTGGGAGTCGGCCGGCTTCCCCTCCACCCTGACCGTCAAGCTCGGCTCCAACGCCGATGTCGAAGCGGTCAGGGTCCGGCTCAACCCCGATCAGGTGTGGGGCCCGCGGACCCAGGCCATCGAGGTGCTCGGACGCGAGCAGTCCGCGTCCGGTTTCACCTCGCTCAAGGCCCGCGCCGACTACGCGTTCAGCCCGTCCTCCGGGAGCAACACCGTCACCATCCCGGTGACCGGCCGGTACGCGGACCTCCAGCTGAAGTTCTTCTCCAACAGCGGTGCTCCCGGCGCCCAGGTCGCCGAGTTCGAGGTGATGGGCGCCGCCGCCCCGAACCCGGACCTCACGGTCACCGATCTGACCTGGTCCCCCTCCTCGCCGTCCGAGACGGACACCGTCGAGGTCGCCGCGACCGTACGCAACGCGGGGACCGCCGCCGCGCCGGCCACCTCGGTCAACGTGAGCCTCGAAGGCACCGTGGCGGGTACCGCGCAGGTCGGCGCGCTCGCCGCCGGCGCCTCCACGACCGTCAGGATTCCCGTCGGCAAGCGGGCCATGGGCAGCTACACGGTGTCCGCCGTCGTCGACCCGGCGGGAACCGTCGTGGAGCAGGACGACACCAACAACAGCCGGACCGGCTCCGCAAAACTGGTCGTCGGACAGGCGCCCGGCCCCGACCTCACGGTCACCGCGATCACGCCGAACCCGGCCGCTCCGGCCGTCGGCGCGCAGGTCTCCTTCACGGCCACGGTCCACAACCGGGGCACCAGCGGTGTCCCCGCCGGAACCGTCACGCGCCTGGCCGCGGGAACCACCACCCTGAACGGGACCACCCCCGCGGTCGCCGCCGGCCAGTCGGTCACCGTGCCGTTCTCCGGCACCTGGACCGCGGTGAGCGGAGGGGTCAACCTCACCGCGACGGCCGACGCCACCGCGACCGTGACCGAGACGAACGAGAACAACAACGTCTTCAGCCGCTCGCTCGTCGTGGGCCGCGGCGCCGCCGTGCCGTACACGGAGTACGAGGCGGAGGAAGCCCGCTACCAGGGCACCCTGCTCACGGCGGACCAGAAGCGGACCTTCGGCCACACCAACTTCGCCACCGAGTCCTCGGGCCGCAAGTCCGTCCGGCTCGGCTCCACCGGCGAGTTCGTGGAGTTCACCTCCACCAACGCGGCCAACTCCATCGTCGTACGCAACTCCATCCCGGACGCTCCCTCCGGCGGTGGCGTCCAGGCCACGATCAGCCTCTACGCGAACGACGTCTTCGTCCGCAAGCTGACGCTGTCGTCCAAGCACAGCTGGCTGTACGGGACGACGGACGACCCCGAGGGCCTGACGAACACGCCGGGAGCCGACGCGCGCCGGCTGTTCGACGAGTCCCACGCCCTGCTGTCACAGAGCTACCCGGCGGGCACGAAGTTCCGCCTGCAGCGCGACGCCGGTGACACGGCCTCCTTCTACGTCATCGACCTCATCGACCTGGAGCAGGTCGCCCCGCCGGCCGCCCAACCAGCCGGCTGTGTCTCGATCACCAACTACGGTGCCGTGCCCAACGACGGGATCGACGACACCGACGCGATCCAGCGCGCGGTGACCGCCGACCAGAAGGGCGAGATCTCCTGCGTGTGGATCCCGGCGGGCCAGTGGCGCCAGGAGCAGAAGATCCTGACCGACGACCCGCTGAACAGGGGAACCTACAACACGGTCGGCATCCGTGACGTCACGATCCGCGGCGCCGGCATGTGGCACTCGCAGCTCTACACCCTGACCCCGCCGCACCAGGCCGGCGGCATCAATCACCCGCACGAAGGCAACTTCGGCTTCGACATCGACCACAACACCCAGATCTCCGACATCGCCATCTTCGGCTCGGGCACGATCCGGGGCGGCGACGGCAACCACGAGGGCGGCGTCGGCCTCAACGGCCGCTTCGGCAAGGGCACCAAGATCAGCAACGTCTGGATCGAGCACGCCAACGTCGGCGTCTGGGCCGGCCGCGACTACAGCAACATCCCCGAGCTGTGGGGGCCGGGCGACGGCGTCGAGTTCAGCGGCATGCGGATCCGCAACACGTACGCCGACGGCATCAACTTCGCCAACGGCACCCGCAACTCCACCGTCTTCAACTCGTCCTTCCGCAACAACGGTGACGACGCGCTGGCCGTCTGGGCCAGCAAGTACGTCAAGGACCCCTCGGTCGACATCGGCCACGACAACCACTTCCGCAACAACACCATCCAGCTGCCCTGGCGTGCCAACGGCATCGCGGTCTACGGCGGCTTCGGCAACACCATCGAGAACAACGTCATCTCGGACACGATGAACTACCCCGGGATCATGCTGGCCACCGACCACGACCCGTTGCCCTTCTCGGGGCAGACCCTCATCGCCAACAACGCCCTGTACCGTACGGGCGGCGCGTTCTGGAACGAGGACCAGGAGTTCGGTGCCATCACCCTGTTCGCGCAGGGCCTGCCCATCCCCGGCGTCACCATCAGGGACACGGACATCGTCGACTCGACCTACGACGGTATCCAGTTCAAGACCGGTGGCGGTGAGATGCCCGGCGTCAAGATCACGAATGTGCGGATCGACAAGTCGAACAACGGATCCGGCATTCTCGCCATGAGCGGTGCCCGGGGAAGCGCCACCCTGTCGAATGTGACGATCACCAACTCGGCCGAGGGCAACATCCGCGTCGAGCCCGGCTCGCAGTTCGTCATCAACAACCCGTGACACCGTCATCGGCGCCCGAGGCGCCGTGACCGCGGGTCCGGCCACCAGCGTGGCCGGACCCGTCGGGGCCGCGGCCGCCCCGCCACCCTGGTGAGCGGGGCATTCGGTGTGCTCTGAGATGCCCAAGCAGGGTTCGCCGGAGCGGTGGGCGCCTGTGAATGAAGGGCGCTTTGCCCTGCCGGTCATGGAGGCGAGATCGGTCGGCCCCAACACCTGAGCGATTACGCGGAACTGTCGAGCAATTACGAAGTCAGCGCGAGATCTTGCGTTCACTTGTTGGTGGTGATTGAGTGTGCCGCGCCCCACAACGCACCGGCGATGGGGCGACCTCCACGTTCTCGCCCGAAGGGGACACCCATGAGAAGTGCCCGGTTCCGCCGCGGCCGCCGTGCCGCCGCAGTCGCCCTCGTGTCAGCCCTCGCTCTGACCGGGCTCGCCGCCTGTGGCACGAGCAGCAGCGACAACGGTGGCGACGGAGCCCAACAGGGCGGATCCTCCGACCCGTCCACCCCGCTGGACCCGAAGACGAAGGTGACGATCACCATCGACTGCATGCCCCCGGCGGCGAAGGCGGCGGAGCTGAAGCACTGGAAGGAGGACGTGGCGGAGTTCAACAAGATGTACCCGAACGTCACGATCGAGGGCCGCTCCACCCCGGGCCAGTGTCTGGAGCCGCCGCGGTTCACCGCGATGCTGAAGGCCAAGTCCCAGCCGGACGTCTTCTACACCTACTTCACCGACTTGCCCCAGGTCCTCGCCGAGGACGGTGCCGAGGACATCACTGCTTACGTCAACGACAAGACGGTCCCCGCGCTGAAGGACATCGACCCGGACGTCCTCAGCTCCCTGCGGCACGACGGCAAGCTCTACGGCCTGCCCACCAGCAACTACACCATGGGCCTGCTGATCAACCGCAAGCTCTTCAAGGACGCCGGGCTGAACCCGGACGCCCCGCCGCGCACCTGGGACGAGGTGCGTACCGCCGCAAAGAAGATCGCCGGTCTCGGAGACGGCATCGCCGGCTTCGGCGAGTACAGCGCCGGCAATCAGGGCGGCTGGCACTTCACCGCCCAGATGTACAGCGTCGGCGGCGACGTCGTCGACGAAAGCGGCAAAAAGGCCGCCTTCAACAGCGCACTCGGCAAGCAGGTCGCGCGGAACCTGCACGCCATGCGCTGGGAGGACGACAGCATGGGCGAGACCCAGTTGCTGAAGTGGGGCGACCTGCAGAAGCAGATCGCGACCGACAAGCTCGGCATGTTCCTCGCCGCGCCCGACGACATCCCGTACATGGTCCAGCAGCTGGGCGCGAAGTACGAGAACTTCGGCATGGGCCCGATACCCGGCGGCAAGAACACGCTGGCCGGCGGCAACAACTACATGATCAAGAAGGGTATCTCGGGCGACAAGATCAAGGCCGCGATCGCCTGGCTGAACTTCCAGAACCTCACGGTGGGCAAGGGCCAGTTCAACTGGGAACGCAAGAAGGCCGACAAGCTCCCCGTGGGCATCCCGCAGCCCAACTTCTGGCTGAACGACTCCAAGGCCAAGGACGACGCCGCCCGCGTGGAGCACGCCACCATGCCGGTCGCCAACTTCAGGACCTTCATGGACAACCCCGTCCCCGGCAAGGCCGAACCGCCGAAGGCGCAGGAGGTCTACAAGGTCCTCGACAACGTCATGTCCGGCGTCCTCACCAACAAGGACGCCGACATCGACAAGCTGCTCGCCACCGCCGCGACGCAGGTCGGCCAGGTCCTCGCCAACCAGTGACCGAGGCGGGCGGGGGAGGGCTCGCCGCCGCCCTCAGGCCGGACCGCCGGCCCTCCCCGACCACCCGTCCCGGTCTTCCGAACCGGCAGCCAGTACCAAGGAGCGACGATGTCGGCCCCCAGCCTGACCACGACCAAGGCGGACAGCCCCCACC
>NZ_MUND01000514.1 GCF_002154375.1 Streptomyces glaucescens
CGCCCGCCCTCCGGCCTGCGCGCAGCACTCGTCCGCGCCGCCCGGCCGCACCGGACGCCTGCTGTGCTGGAGCCTGGCCGCGATCCCTGCGCCGGCGACCGCGTCCGGTGTGGCTCAGTCGTCGCCTGCGGCTTCGGCGCGGTGCACCTCCTCGGCCAGTTCGTCCTTCTTCATCGTCGACCGTCCCTCGATGTCCAGGTCCCGGGCCTTGTCGTACAGCTCTTTCCGGGTCTCGGCGGTGCCGGCCCGCTGCCCGCCGCGTTCGCCGTCTTCGCCGCCGGCCGTGGCGTGCCGCCCCGCGAGGGCCTGGGAGCGGCGCTGGGCGAACGCCAGGCCCAGTTCCTGCAGCGGCGCGGGTGTCAGCGCCTGCCTCAGCGCGGGCAGCAGATCGTTCTCCTCCTCCTCGACATGGTGGAGGATGGCGCTCGTCCACTCCTGCAGGGCGTGGTCGAACTCTTCGCTGTCCACGTCCATGTCCAGCAGCTGCCTGCCGAGCCTCTCGGCCTTGTGGTGCTCCTCGGCCGCGTGCTCGGCCTGTTCCTCCTGGCGGGCCTCGCGAGCCAGTACCGGGTAGACCTGCTCCTCCTCCGCCTCGCTGTGGGCCTTCAGCATGGCCACCGCCAGGGGCAGGGCCAGGGCCCGGAAGCTCCTGTCCTCGCTCATGAGGTCGAGCAGGCGCTGCAACTCGCGGTGGTCGGTGGTGAGCAGCGTGATGACGTCGTCCGCCATGTGGGGCCCTTTCGCCTCGGGGGTGTGTCCGGGCCGGTCCCGCGGGCCGCAGCCGCGGTACGGCCGGCGTCCTCGGCCCTTTTTCCCGGTCAGCGGTTCCCGTGCGGCCGCGCCCCGAGACGTCCGCGGTTGCCGATACATCCGAACGGAGGGGTGAGGGGGGCGGCCGGGGTTTCGCGCTCCTCGTCGTCCGCCGGGGCAGGAGGCCGCTTCCGCCGGTGCGCGTGCGGGACTTGAACCCGGGTGACCGGCCGGGCGGTCACCCGGTCGTCCGGCGGTGGCCGGCTCGCCCGGTGGCGCGGTGGCCGCTGGCCCCTTTGTCTGTCGCTGCCGGAGCGGGCCGGGTACGCCGTCACCCCGTCGGGACGGCATGCCCGGTACGGCGGAGGTGATCCGGTCCCGGCCGGGGGTGGTCAGCGGATGAGGTGGCCCGTCAGTGTGCCCATGCCGATCGCGCAGGCGATCACGGCGCAGGCGGCCGCGGCGTGGCGTCTGAGCAGGTCGCGGCGCAGGGCCAGGTAGCGCTCCTCGTACTCGTGCCGGATCTGGGTGGTGCGCTCGACGATGTCGCGCAGTGTGTTCCGGCTGACTTCGAGGCGCTGTTCGACATAGTGGCGTGTGACGTCCTCCGCTTGTGCGGTGGTCAGCCAGGTCATCCGGGCGCACAGCGTCCCGGCTTCCCGGTGTGCCTGGTCGTGGTGGGCACGGGCGAGGAGGTAGCCCTCGACGGTGTGGGCAGAGGGCCGGTGCTCCGTGCCGCGTCTCATCGCGGTCCGCCTTTGTGTTCGTCGGCTGCCACGATGTCCCGCTGGCCTGCGTTCGCCTGTTGTTCGAGCTGGGCGAGGCCGGGGTGGTGGAGGTCGAAGGCGGGGGATTCGGAGCGGATGCGGGGCAGTGTCAGGAAGTTGTGGCGCTGTCCTTTATACACATCT
>NZ_MUND01000515.1 GCF_002154375.1 Streptomyces glaucescens
CACCCTCCTCGTCGTCGGCACCGGTCCCGCCGACCCGTCGTCCGACGACGGACCGTCCCCGACCGCCCGCACCCCGGACGGCGCGGAGAACGTCATCCCGCTCGACGGGCCCGCGCGAGGACGTTGCCGTCTCCCCGGACGGCCGCACCTCCTACATCAACGGCGGTCTCACCATCGTCGACCTCGACAGCGAGCACACCCGTCGGCTGCCGGCGGGGGAACGCCCCCTCGGCTTCGCCGTGCCGTGACTGTGATGTGCGGGGAACTGGCGAGTGGGTAAGGGGAGTTGGGGACTCAGGGACGGATGATCGGCACGGCGGCGGCGTGCCGGAGGGGGAGGAGCGGGGTGCGTTTCACACTCGGCGTACAGGCGGAGACCGGCGACCACGCGAGCGCCACGGACGAGTTGTACGACTGGCTGCGCCAGGATCCCGAACTGCGCGGACTCGTGCGGCGCGACCTGGCGGACAGCGCGCCCGCGGGAGCGATGGGCGGTGCCTGGAGCGAGCTGGTGACCCTGCTGCTCGCCCCCGGCGGGCCCACCGCGGCGGCCGGCGCCGCCCTCGTCGTCTGGCTGCAGAACCGGCGGAGCAATGTGACCGTCACCATCAACCGGCCGGACGGCACCCAGCTGGTGGTCGCCTCCGAAAAGGTCCGGCCGCTGACCGCGGAGGGCACCGGCGAGCTGGCCCAGCGGGTGGCGGGGGCCCTGCGGGAGCCATCGGCTCAGGACGCCGAGCGGGAGCCGTCCGCGCCGGACACGGGCGAGCGCGAACCGTCCGGCGGGGACGGCACGCGGCAGGCCGACGGGGACGGTTCGCGCCGGGCGGACGGAGACGGAACGCACCGGGCCGAGGGGGCGCACTGACCATGCCGTTACGGAGAGGGCCGGATCTGACCGGACCCGGCTGTCACGCGGTGGTGGTCGGCACAGGCCGCCACCCGGGAGACCGGCTGCACGATCTGCCCGCGGCCGTGCCCTCGGCGCAGGCGCTGGCCGAGACGTTGCGCACCCACTGCGGCATGGGCGACCGGGTCCGCGTACTGACGGATCCCGCGTCACCCAGCGAGGTGCTGGAGGCGCTGGCGGAGGCCGCCGACCGAGCGGCTCCCACCGAGGAGCGGCCCGAGAGCGGCATCGTCGTCTTCTGCTTCGTCGGCCACGGTCTACGCGGGCCCGGCGGACGGCTGTATCTCGCGACGGCCGCGACGAAGTCCCTCACGGACACCGCCCACGCGGTGCCCTACGCGGAGATCGAGCGCTACCTCGGCGATGCCGCCGCGGACCCGGTGCTGATCCTCGACTGCTGCTTCGCCGGGAACGCCCGGGAACCCGACCGCGCCCCCGCCCCGGACCCGTTCGGCGCGTCCCGTCCCCAGGGCAGCTACCTGCTTGGCTCGGCCCAGCGCAACACCCTCGCCTACGCCCCCGTGGGCGCCGAGTACACCCTGTTCACCGGCCATCTGCTGAAGCTGCTGCGGGAGGGCGACGCGGGCGCCCCGCGCCTGCTGACGCTCGGTGGGGTCTACCGCCTGCTCGACCAGCGGCTCCAGGGCGAGGCGGCCCGCCCCTACGGCGGCGGCACCGCCCGCATGGCCGAGCTGGTGCTCACCACCAACCGCCGCTACCCCGCGCAGCCCGCCCCGGACGCAACGCCGACGCCGGGCGACGACGCGGACGCCGAGTGCCCGTATCCGGGCCTGCGCCCGTTCCTGCCCGAACAGCACCATCTCTTCTTCGGCCGCGAGGAGATGACGGAGCGGCTGCTGGCCAGGGTCACCGGGACCCGGCCGGGGGAACCGCTGGTGCTCATCGGCAACTCCGGCGTCGGCAAGTCGTCGCTGCTGCGGGCCGGACTGAGCGTGGCGACGCACCGCGCGGGACTGGGACCGGTGTGCCTGGTGCCCGCACCCGGGGCGCGGCCGTTCCGGCGGCTCGCCGAGGCGTGGGCGCAGGCGGTGGGCCGCCCGGTCGGCGAGGTCGTACGCGATCTGGAGCAGGGACGTTTCACCCGCGCGGGATCCGGGGCGCGCGGCGGGCCGGTGCCCGGGGTCCTGGTCGTCGATCAGCTGGAGCAGTACTTCACGCACGGCGCGGCCGAGGCCGAGCGGGGCCGGTTCGCCGCCGCGCTCACCTCGACCGGCGGCCCGCGCGTCGTGCTGGCGCTGCGCGCCGACTACCACGGCGACGTCCTCGGCGACCCGCATCTCGCCCCGTTCGCGGAACGCGACCACTTCGTCGTGCCCGCCCTGAACGACGACGAGATCGAGGCGGCCATCGTCGAGCCCGCCCGCTACGCCGGACTGCGGTGGGAGGCGGGCGTCCCGCGCATCCTGCTGCGCGAGGTGAACGAGGAACGGCGCGGCGGACGCACCGGCGACGCGGCGGCGCTGCCGTATCTGGCGTACGTCCTCCAGGAGATCTGGCTGCGGCGGCGCGACGCGACGCTGACCTACGCCGCGTACCAGCAGGCCGGCGGTATCCGCGACGCGGTCGCCCGCGCCGCCGACCGGATCCACGACGGCCTCGACGAGGACGGCCGGCAGCGGCTGCGCACCCTGATGCTCGCCATGGTGCAGGTCGCCGACGGCGAGGGCCGGCTGGTGCGCCGCAGGGTGCCGCGGGGGGAACTGGCCGACGCGCAGGACCTGCTGCGGCTCCTCGCCGACGCCCATCTCGTCGTGGTGGACGAGGACGGCGGGGCGCAGCTCGGGCACGACTCGCTGCTGCACGCGTGGGAGCGGCTGACCGGCTGGATCGAGGAGGTCCGCGGCGATCTGCTGCGGCTGCGGCGGCTGACGGCCGCGGCGGAGGGCTGGGACGAGGGCGGACGCGGGCCCAGCGGCCTGTGGCGGGGCATCGACCTGCGGGAGGCACGTGAGCTGGCCGCCGGCCGGACCGCCGGGGCGGCGCCCGTACGGCAGGTGGTCCGCGACTTCGTCGCCGCGAGCGACGCCACCGAGCGGCGCCGGCGCCGCGCCGTCCGGGCGTGGGTCTCCGTGCTGTCGGTGCTGACCCTGGTGGCGGCCTCCCTGGCGGGCTGGGCGATCTACGAGAACGGGCAGGCGGCGAGCCGGGAGCGGACGCTGATCGCCCGCGAGCTCGCGGGCCGCGCCGACCGCATCCGCGACCGCGACCCGGGGACGGCGCTGCGCCTCAGCCTGGCCGCGTACCGCACGGCCGAGACCCCGGAGACCCGCTCCAGCCTGTACGCGGCGGCGATCACCCTGACCCCGGTCCACCTCACCCCCGCCGAGCCCCACCGCGAGCCCGTCCTGAACCTCGCCTACCGCCCGGACGGCAAGGCGCTGGCCGCGAGCCACCGGAACGGCCGGGTACAGCTGTGGGACCTGTCCGATCCCGGCCGGCCGGCCGAGGGGGGCCGCTTCCAGGTGAGGGGCAGGCCCGCCCTCGCCCACCACCCCAGCGAGCCGCTGCTGGCCGCGCAGACAGGTACGGAACTGACCCTGTGGAACACCGCGGACCCGGGACGGCCCAAGCGGCTGGCACAGCTGCCGGTCGAGGGGAGCAGGACGACGTTCAGCGTGGCGTTCAGCGGCGACGGCCGGACCCTGGCGTCCGGCGGCGACAAGGGCCGGCTGCGGCTGTGGGACGTCTCCGACCCGGCGCGCCCGGCGCTGCGCGCGCAGCGCACCGTGGCCGAAGCCGAGCTGATCTCCCTGGCGTTCACCCGCGACGGACACCACCTGATCACCGGCAACGGCAACGGGCCGGGCGCGGACGGGCACCCCGCCCAGGTGCGGCTGTGGGACCTGACCGACCCCGGCCGGCCCGTCCTGCGCGACACCGAGCAGACCGCCTCGGTCACGTCCGTCGCCGCCCACCCGCGCCGCGATCTCGTCGTCGCCAACGGCGGCGGCGGGAAGACGGCCTGGTGGAAGGTGGCGGACGGAAGGGAACTGCTGCGGGTGCCCGCCGAGGACTACCTGGACAGCTGGGGCGGCTACGACGGCATGCCGCAGCTCGCCTTCAGCCCGGACGGCAGGTTCCTCGCCGGGGCGGACCGCGAGGACGGCGTACGGCGGCTCAGGGCGACGGCCGAGGCGGCCGAGCTGGCCCAGATCAAGCCGGAACTCAATGTGCTGTCCGCAGGGCAGCCGGTCCAGTCGGTCGCCTACAGCCCCGACAGCCGCTACCTGGCCGCCGGTGAGGTGGGCGGCGAGATCCGGCTGTGGACCGAACGCGTCGGGGCGCCCGCGCTCCCCGGCTACCTGCCCGAGCACGAGGTGGCGGGCACGGGCCCCATCAGCGCCGACGGCAGGCTGCTCATCACCCAGGAGGACGAGCCGGACCTCTCCACGACCACCCGGATCTGGACCATCGGCGACAACGGCTCGCCGAAGCCGCGCTACACCCTCCCGAAGGACTGGGAGGCGAACTGGTTCCTGACCGGCCGGGACGGCGACCCGGTCCTGCTGGCCCACCACTGGGCGGGAGGGCTGGACCACACCCTCCAGCTCTGGCGGTTCGGCGCCGAGGGCCAGCCGCACCGCAGCGCGAGCATCCGGTACACCGCCGACGTTCCGCACATCACCGTCAGCCCCGACGGCCGGCTGCTGGCCGTGGGCTCGGGGGAGGAGCGCGCCATCGCCCTGTGGGACATCAGCGACCCCGCGAAGCCGGTACGCCGGGCCGACATCCCCGCGCAGGCGAAGGGCGGGCTCTTCGACACGGGAAGCCTCTGGTTCGCGGGCCCGCACACCGTCGTGACGGTCGAGAACGGATGGCACCTGCGGTTCTGGGACGTCTCCGACCCCGATCATCCACGCATGGGCGACGTGATCGAGGACGCGGCGCTGCGCCAGGGCGCGATGTACGACGATGTGTCGAAGCTGCTCATCACCGAGGAGAGCGGCGACACGATCCGGCTGTACGACCTCTCCCGGCCGGCGCGTCCGGTCGAGGGAGAGCGGATCCCGGCCGCTCCCGGGAGCTACTTCCCTGCCGGGAAGGACGAACTCGCGACCGCGGCCGCCGACGGCACGATCGAGTTCTGGGACGTGTCCGATCCCCGCAAGCCGAGGAAGAAGCGCGAGACCGTACGCCTTGACCGCGCCATCACGTCCCTCGCCGCCACACCCGACGGCCGTCACGCCATCACCGGCAGCCCCTACCGCATCTGGTCCCTGGGCCGCGACGGCCGCTGGGCGACCCCGGAGCTCGCCACCCTGGAGGGCGCGGAGTCCGTCCGGCTACCCTCGGGCAGGAGCTGGCTGGCGGTCACCACCCAGACCGACGCGCCGGGCCTGGCCAACGAGCGGAACACGTACATCCTCGACTACGACACCGACCGCCTCTACAAGGCCATGTGCCGCTCACAACCCGTCAGTCTGTCGAAGGACCGCTGGAAGGCGCTGTTCCCGCATTTAGAACACCGCGACTCCTGCACCAAAGGGAAGTGAGCGCCCACGCGCCTTCTGGCCGCGCCTGACGCAGGGGCGTCCTGAACGGGCGCCGCCCGGTGAAATCCGCCTCGCGGTCCCGCTACTTCGCGTCGATTTCACGAGGTCACGGCCGGTACCCGCACTGGATTCGAGACGGCTGGTGTGCCGCGACGGCAGGCCGTCCGTTGACCTCCGGTAGCGTGCGGCGCGAACTCGATCCCGGGTGGAGGGGGCCTGATGTGAGCACGTTAGAAGCAGGCGAGGTCCCGCAGCACCTAGCGGCGTCGTACGCCACGAGCTTCGGTGAGGAGGGGAGAGCCTGGATCGCCGGGCTACCGGCTCTCGCGGCGGAAATGCTGGAACGCTGGGAGCTGGAACGGGACGGCACCGCAGGAGCCGGAGAAGCCTCACTGGTGCTGCCGGTGCTGCGCCGCGACGGCACGCCTGCGGTCCTCAAACTCCAGATGCCCAGACAAGAGACCACCGCTGCACTGATCGGCCTGCGTGCTTGGGACGGCAAGTGGATGGTGCGGCTACTCGATCATGACCCTGTGAGCAGCAGCATGCTCCTAGAGCGCCTGGAGGCAGCTCGCACGCTGGCCTCGATCAGCAACGACGACGTGGCAATGAGCACCCTCGCCGAGCTTCACGCGCGGCTGGTCGCAGTCCCCGCGCCGCAGGGACTGCGCAGCCTCGGCGAAATCGCCTCCGAAATGCTGGCACGGGTCCCACAGGCGATCACAAGTCTGTCTGACTCAGCCGACCGCCAACTCCTGCGGAACTGGGCGTCGGCGGTGGCCGAACTGGCCGATGAGCCCGGGGACCGGATGCTGCACTGGGATCTGCACTACGACAACGTTCTCGCCGCACAGCGCGAGCCGTGGATCGCCATCGATCCCGAGCCTCTAGCCGGCGACCCAGGATTCGATCTGTGGCCCGCCCTGGACAGCAAGTGGGACGGCGTCGTCGCGAAGGGCGACACCCTGCGCATTGTGCGGCGTCGCTTCGACCTGCTCACCGATGTCCTCGGCCTGGACCGCGCACGCGCGACCGGCTGGACCCTGGGACGGCTGCTGCAGAACTCACTCTGGGACATCGACGACGGCGAGACCCGGCTCGCCCCGTCCGCCATCGCGATGGCGGAATCGCTGTTCAAACGGTAACCCCGCGCTCAACTGAGCCGAAGCACCGGTAGTTGTCACCGGCACAGCCGGTTGAGCTGATGAACGAGAGACCGGCCGAAGCAGCTCGGCTGTCACCAGTGAGGCACCCGGCTTGTCCCAACCGCCTGATCGGCCCCTTTCGTCACCCGGAAGCGAGCGGGTGAGGCGGACCATGGCGCGGTAGAGGGCAGTGGGTGCGGGCGCGTCAGGCATGGGGGCAGGCGGCTCCGGGGTTGGCGTAGGAGCGGAGCATGTGGGCGACGAGGCGTTGCCAGGCGTCGGGGGCAGCGTCGCCGGCGGCGTTGATGACGCTTCACCTTCCGTCTGAAGAACCGCAGGGCCGGTGCAGGAGGCAGGCAGCACCCGGTGGAGGGGATCCAGGTGACGTGGACGCTGCCGAGCCGGTCTTCCGGGGGGTGACGGCGGACCGGGTCGCGGAAGCGCGGCACGCGAATATGACGTCGCGCGGGTGGGCCAATATCTGTGCCCGCGGGCTGAGATTTCAACGGAACGTGCGGACAGATTCTCTGCCGCAATGAGCAGGGTGGCATTCTTCACCGCACACGAGCCGCTGCGGCGTGCTACTGTCGATCTCAGTTGCAGTTGTGGTTCCCGAAACTTCAAGTGCTGTCCAGTCGGCTGTGCCGCTGGGAGCGCTTTTGTATTTCCGGTCTTTTCCGGGCGGGGTGATCATCGCGGCGACACGGCGTCCGCACGGTGCGGATCCCGTATGCACTGCCCCGAAGGAGAAATGACATGGCTGCTGGTACCGTGAAGTGGTTCAACGCGGAAAAGGGCTTCGGCTTCATCGAGCAGGACGGCGGCGGCCCTGACGTCTTCGCCCACTACTCGAACATCGCCGCCCAGGGCTTCCGCGAGCTGCTCGAAGGCCAGAAGGTGAGCTTCGACATCGCGCAGGGCCAGAAGGGCCCGACGGCCGAGAACATCGTTCCCGCCTGACGCTGACTGTCGCATTACTTGTAGCTGGGGCCCGCATCCCTCGGGGTGCGGGCCCCAGCTACATGCGTTTCCCGCAGTGATTTCGCCTGCGGACGACGGGCAAGAAATCCGTAGGCTTACCGCACACGGACCGCCCTTCAGGGGTGCAGACGCATCCCTTCACCGCTACATCGCAGTGGACGCTCCGGATGGTGAGTCCACATCGCGCCCATTCATTTCAGCGCCTGAGCCTGCACGGCTTTTCCGTCAGCCAGATCCGCTGTCGCATTCTACGGCCCATTCCTGCAATTCTCCGTGCCGCTTATTGCTGCGGGAATTCCTTGATATGTGCCGCATCGAGGAAGGTTCCGCATGAACCGCACACGCACGAACGACCGTTTCGCCCGTACCCGTGACGGCAGTGCCGGCTCCGGAAGGGCCGGCAGCCGATTCGGTTCGCCGGCCCCGCGCCGGTCCGGCGCGCCCAGCCGCTCCAGTGGTCACGGCCGCCGCCCCGCC
>NZ_MUND01000516.1 GCF_002154375.1 Streptomyces glaucescens
GCTGGCCGACGGCCCCGCCGGAGACATCGCCGGCCGCACCACCACTTCCTGCGCGCGCCTCGGCCACCGTCCGTGAGGACGGTGGCCGAGGCGGGGACTGCGGGTGTCGGCCGGCTCGGGCGTGCCTCCCGGCGAGAGGCCCGGTGCCCGCAAGGAGACCCTGCGGCGGGAGTCGTGAAGCCGCGTCACTGGACGACAAGCCCCCGGGTCCGGCCATCGGTGCGGCGGAGCATGAGGAAGGCGATGGCGAATGCTGCCGTGAGCAGGGCGGCCCCTACCGTGAAGGCCAGGTGGTAGCCGCTGGTGAGGGCCTGGGGGCGGAGGGCGCCACCGTCGAGGAGTGCCTCGGTGCGGGATGCGGCGAGGGTGGAGAGCACCGCGACGCCCATGGCCATGCCGATCTGCTGAGTCGTGTTGAACACTCCGGAGGCGATCCCTGCGTCGTCCTCGCGCGCGCCGGACATGCCGAGCGCGGTCAGCGCGGGCAGAGCCAGCCCGAAGCCTGCGGCGAGGAGCATCACGGGGAGCAGGTGGGTGACGTAGTGCGCGTGCACGGGGATCCGGGTGAGCAGTCCCAGCATGCCGATCAGCAGGATCAGACCGGCCAGCAGCACGCGGCGCTCACCGAACCGGACGTTGAGGCGGGTGGACACGCCGAGGGAGACCGCGCCGATCACCGCGGCCGCCGGGAGCATCGCAAGGCCGGTCCTGGCGGCACCGTAACCGAGCACCTGCTGCAGGTACAGGGCGACCAGGATCTGGAAGGAGAACAGGGCGGCGACCATGAGGATCTGGACGAGGTTGGCGCCGGCGACATTGCGCGAGCGGAAGATGCGCAACGGCATGAGGGGGGTGTGTGCCGTGGCCTGCCGGGCCGCGAAGGCGATGAGCAGTGCGATGGCCAGTGCGCCCAGGCCGAGGGTGCGGTACGAACTCCAGCCGTTCTCCTCGACCTTGACGACGGTGTAGATGCCGAGCATCAGCCCGGCGGTGACCAGGAGCGCGCCGATGACATCGGCGCCCGCCGAGAGGCCCAGGCCACGGTCGGCGGGCAGCACCGGCACGGCGAGCGCGAGTGCGGCAAGACCGATCGGCAGATTGATGAAGAAGATCCAGTGCCAGTTGAGCGCATCGGTCAGGACACCGCCGAGCACCTGCCCGATCGAGGCACCGGCGGCTCCGGTGAAGCTGAAGACGGCGATGGCCTTGGCGCGCTCACGGGGTTCGGTGAACAGCGTCACCAGAATGCCGAGGCTGACCGCCGCGGCCATCGCGCTGCCGATGCCCTGCGCGAAACGGGCCGTGATCAGGACGGCGGGCGAGGTGGCGGCGGCCGCGAGCACGGAGGCCGCCGTGAACACCGCCGTGCCGGTGAGGAACATGCGCTTGCGGCCCAGCAGGTCGCCGAGCCGGCCCGCCAGCAACAGCAGGCTGCCGAATGCGATCAGGTAGGCGTTGACGACCCAGCTCAGCCCGGCGGGTGTGAAGCCGAGGTCGTCCTGGATGGCCGGCATCGCCACGGTCACGATCGAGCCGTCGAGGACGATCATCAGCATCCCCGTGGCGATCACTCCGAGAGCCACCCATCGTGAACGGCCGGAAGGAGGGGCGAGGTCGGCGGGTGCGGCGGTCGGTGCGGCCATGGGGATCTCCTGTCGAAGCGGCAACAGAAGCGACCGTAGCAGATAGTTCCGTAGTAGACGATCTGTTTCGGATTCACTGCTTGCTACTCTGGTCCCATGACTGCGATGGCGCCCACCCGCACCGAACCGGACCTCTCCTTCCTGCTGGACCACGCGGGCCACGTCCTGCGTGGCCGGATGTCGGCGGCCCTGGCCGAGATCGGGATCACCCCGCGCATGCACTGTGTGCTGGTGCACGCGCTGGAGGAGGAGCGCACCCAGGCCCAGCTGGCCGAGATCGGCGACATGGACAAGACCACGATGGTGGTGACGGTCGACGCCCTGGAGGAAGCGGGCCTTGCCGAACGCCGTCCGTCGAGCACGGACCGGCGGGCCCGGATCATCGCGGTGACCGAGAAAGGCGAAAGGGTCGCCGCACAGAGTCAGAAGATCGTCGACGGCGTACACGAAGCCGCGCTCGGGTCGCTTCCCGACAAGGAACGTGAGGTGTTCCTACGGGCCATGAACCGCCTGGTCACCGGCCATCTCGCGACCGCTCCGGAGAGCCCGGCCGGAGTGCGGCGAGCCCGGCAACGGGCGAAATGACCGCGCAGTATCACACCGCGCCCACGCACTGCGGCGCAC
This sequence comes from Streptomyces glaucescens, assembly GCF_002154375.1. Classification (GTDB taxonomy): domain Bacteria; phylum Actinomycetota; class Actinomycetes; order Streptomycetales; family Streptomycetaceae; genus Streptomyces; species Streptomyces glaucescens. Next base: position 2,268 of record NZ_MUND01000516.1, read on the forward strand.
GGCCGGCGCAAAGGCCGGGTTCGCCCGTACGAGCTGCAAGGGTGAACGGGAAGAGCGCCGCCGGCGGGTGGCTACGACCCGGCCACCGCCCACCAGCCCCAGCACTGACGACCGGCCAACCCTCCCGGGGCGGCACCCGCACTGGGTGCCGCCCCGCCGGCATGCGCCCACCACCACACCCGGACCGGCCGGGGGGTGCCGTCGCGGTGGTCGGAGTCAGTTGCCCGGCCGGGTCATTGTGGACAGGGATTTGCCGAGGCCGTGGACGGTGGTGACGCTGTCGGTGTTCGTGCGGTTGCCGTTCTTGTCGATACCGAAGTGACCGCTGGCGCCGGCGACGGCATTGTTGCGCAGCACGTACAGCTCGTTCCTGACGGCGTAATGGTTGGGGATGCCGGACGGGGACGAGCCGTGGGCGGCGGCGTTGTGCAGGGCGGTCGCAGCGGCGATCACGGCATCGTAGGCGACGATGCCCCAGTAGCTGCTGGTGAGGTGCTCCGCGGGGAACTGCTGGCCGTGGTGCGGGGAGGTGAACGCCTCGGCGAAGGCTCCGTACAGACCGCGCCGGGGCTGCCGGCGATGACCCACCGGCAGACGTCCACCTGCTCATGGTCAACCACGAGCAGCAGCCTCCTGCCGAACCGGACGGTGACAGGACCGCTCACGCACACGCATCATTCCGCACGGACCAAACCCCCCATATGCCCCCCACCCGGCCGATCACGACGACCGTCGCGACAGACACCGCCCCGGCGACCCCGGCCGCCCGGTGCACTCAGCCGTCCCGGCCCGTGACGGCCGCCTCCACCACGAAGAGCTGCGCGTCACTGTCGTCGCAGGGCGCCACCACGGCCTCCGCGCCCACCTCAGGGCCGGTGACCGTCACACAGGTGGAATCGCTGACATGGATGCGGTAACTGCGGCCCGGCACCCTCGACGCCTCGGACCCAGCCGGATCGAACCGGAACAGGGTCGACAACCGGCACTCCTCCCACGGCTCCAGCAGCCCCTTGCCGCCCCCGTGGGTGATCGCCTTGAGACAGCCCTTGCCGTGCTCGGGGTGGAACCAGGCGATGCGGTAGGTGTCCGACCCGACCCGGTCCAACGTGGTGGTCGGCGGCACCGCCTCCGCGCAGGGGCGCTGCACCGCCACCAAGGAGCCGTAGCGCCCGTCCGCCACGTGCCCGTCCGTCAGACACAGCCCCGGCGCCCCGACCGGCCGGACGCGGATCTCCTCACCAGGAAGCGCCGCCGAGCCCTTCCCCCCGGAATCACTCAACAGCCACATCCCGGCAGCGGACAGCGCCACCGCGAGGACAGCCCCACCAGCCACCCACAGGCCGGCGCTCCGCAGGCGCGGACGACGGCCCTCGACCCCCGTACGAAGGCCGTCATCCTCAGGCGCCCGCGCCGCGGGAGCCTGCCCGCCGGACTGCGCGGCCCGCTCGCGCGCGGCAAGCCACTCGTCCACGGCGTCCTCCTCCCCGCAGGCGCGGACGAACGCGGTCAGCAACTCCGGCCGCGGCAACGTCCCGTGACGGAGCACATCGGCGAGCGTGCTGCGAGGCAGGAGCTCACCGCGGCGCGCGGCGCGTTCCTCGAGCTGCCGGTAAGTCAGCCGGGAACGCGCCTTCAGCTCACGCAGCTCCGCCGCCAGTTCGGCCGCGGTTCGTATCTCCGGTAAAGCGGGTGACCTGTGGCTCATGAGGCAGATAGTGGCGTGAGTCTGCCACAAGGAAAAGCACTTTCAGGTCACCGCTGGGCTTCACCGCGCCTTCGGCGTGGTGAAGCCCAGCACCCTGCCCGCCGTGGCCGACTGGGTCTTCTTGTAGGTGAGCCGCTCCAGCGAAGTGTTGCCCTCCACCGAGTGATACACCTTCCGCGAGGAGTTGTACGAGGTCACGACCCCCACGTGGTCGGCGCGGCCGTCCCCGTTGTTGTCGTAGGCGACCACGTCACCCGCCCGCGGTTTGTACACGCCCGCCCGCACCTGCGCCTTCGTGTGCCAGGTGCCGTTGGCCCTGCCGTAGGCACGGAAGGAGTCCGCCGCCGCGTTCAGCCCGGTGATCTTCGCCTTCCCCCAGTACCAGGCGTACTTGGCGAAGTCCGCACACCACGCACGCGAGGTCCACTTCACACTGGTCCACTTCTTCGTCCAGGCGCCGTCGACCTTGATGTACATGTAACCCTTGCTGGTGCCGCACGCCTGTGTGTTGTTGATCGTGCCGCGCCGGGACGCACTGGTGCCGTCCCAGCGGTAGTTGGCCTTCGCGGTCCAGAACCCCGTGTAGAAGTTGCAGTTGTTCCGCTCGCTGTCGCCGCCCTTGGCGTCACCCTCGTAGATCCGCTTGCGCACCTCGGCATTGGTGCTCTGGTACTGCCCCAGCGCGATCTTCCCCGCGGCCGCCCCCGGAGCGGGCGCCGCCTGCGCCGGCCCGGCCGTACCGAGCCCCCCCAGCGTGAGAGCCAGCACCGCCCCCGCGACACCCGCGCTCCTCACCGTGCTCGTCAACGACATCCCGAACGTCCTTCCGTCCAATCCGTGCCGGTCCCGAGAGGGGCCCGGCTGACGGACGGAACACTGGACGCCGGCCACGGACGCCGACAACGGCCCGACCCGTCCGGGACATGTCCGGGACAGCGAAACCCTGTCCGGCCAGGCCAGCCACTTGCCCACCAAGCGGCCACTACTCCCACAGCCGACTCCGCCACCCCCCAGTGAACCGGCGCAGGGGGAACTCGCGGACCTCGTCGGCGATGTGGTCCCACGCCGAAACGAAGCCGCCCTCGACGAGAACAGAGGCGACGACACGCTGGACGGCGATGCCTCCGACGCCGACACAGCCCGTCCCCCAGCACATGGCCCAGTGGCCGGGGCAACAGCGGTGCCACCAGCCGGGCGGGCCGGCCACCCAAGGCGAAGGCCCGCTCGGCCAGACCTCACGCGAACCGCTCCTCCTTCCCGGACGCCGCCACACCCCGACCAGCGCCCGCTCCGGGACCAAGCGGAAGAACACAAACGAGGCCAGACGCACCCTCGCAGGACGACACACCGCCGACTGGACCACCACCAGGATGCGGCTGCAGCTCACCGCCGACGACCGCGAGCGCACCACCCTCACCCCAAACCACCGCCGACTGCCCGAACGCTCCGGCTGAGGTCACGTCCGCCCGGTAACCACGGCGGACACGCGTGACATCGGCCTCGTCCCCGTCGGCCCCCAGCTCACGCAGGAGCGCATGCTGCCACCGCCAACCCGCTGCCACCCGAGGTCCGCCGCTCACCCAGGCCGCCAGGTGGCGGCACAGGGCCCGCCACCAAGGGCAGCCGTCCAGCACGCCGGTCCGCACCCTGGCCCGCACCGGCCTGCTGGACTCGCTCAGCGAAGACGAGCAGGCCGCGTCAACCGGTTGCCCGACTACGAACGCGGCCGCGCCCCTGTCAATGCGTTTCGCGCGCAACCGACCGGCGCCCCGGGCCTGAGCCGTGACCGGCCACCTCGAACCCGTCGGACCGAGCCGCCACCCCACCGCGGCCTGGGCATCATCCCCGACATGGACTGGACGCAGCTGCTCAAAGAACTCACCGACATGGCAGAGGTACGCAACAACCGCAGGACAGCGGCCCTGTGTTCGACCGGAACCATGTGACCGAGCCGGCCGCGCAGACCCTCGTGACCGGCTCTCCTGGACCACCGCCGCGCCAAAATCCGGCGAGGATGGAGCCGGTGATCGAACATGAGCGGCCCCATGCGCGGGCACACTCTGCCATCCCTCCTGCACGGCCCGCCCCGCCGCCCGCGATTCGCCAGCCACCATCGACGAACGATCTCCGAAATATCGGTCCGGAGCGTCACCTGGCGCGCAGCACCGAGACGAGCAGTCCGCTGGTCTGGCTGGGGGTCAGGAAGACGCCGACGTTCTTCAGGGTCAGGTCAGGCACGAGGGTGCCCTCGGGGAGGAGCCGCGGGGCAGCGGTGCCGGTGGAGAGGTCGACCTCGGCCGTCCGCTCACTGTCGTGGCGGGTGTCGTCGAGCGTGCCGTAGGCGGCCCCGCCGTCGGCGATCGACCGGATGTACACACTGGCCTTGCGTTCCTCACCGGCGTCGAGGCAGAAGCCGCTGCGCCGTTGAAGGTCGAAGGCGACGGTGCCGACGGCGACGAAGCGGCCGTCGGGGGAGACGACGGCCCCACGTCCGCCCGGGCGGTCGCAGACGATGCTCGCCTCCACCTTGCCCGTAGTGGCGTCGTGCAGGGCGGTGAGGGGGTGGGTGACGCTGCCGGACCCGGCCTGCCACCGGGTGAACAGACGGCCTCCGACGACCGCCACGAACTCGCCGTTCGCCTCGTCCTTCGGGTACTCGGCACCGGGCGGAGCCGCATCGCGGATGTCCCAAGCGCCGGGCATCGACACGGTGTCATGGGAGTAGTCGGAGACAACCCACCCCTTGTCGGTCCTGACGCGGCCGACCCCATCGGCACAAGCGTCCGCGCAGCGGTCGAACGTGCCGTTCGTGACGTCCACGGCGACGGCCTTCCTGTCCGTGTTCTCCGACTCCCAGTGGACCTCCAGGCCCGTGCCGAAGTCGCCCACCTGGAGGTGGTCCTCACCGAGCGCCAGCACATCGACCGGGATGTCGATCTCGCGGGTCGGGGCCACCGCGCTGCCGGAGGCGCCGGACGGGTAGACCAGGAGGCGGACGGACTGCTCGCCCTTGTCGAGGGCGTCCCCGCCGACCTCGCCGTGGGCCCACAGCACCACGTACTCACGGCCGCCCTGGACGGTCGTCACCACGGAGGGCAACTGCACCGACTGCCCCAGCAGGCCGCCGCTCTCCAGAGGAGCGGGGGGCTCCCAGGGCCGACTCGTGAAGCGGACCGTGCCGGTGGAAGCGTCCCGCACCTGGACCACGTACCCGTCCTCGGTGGTGTCCACATAGGCGACCACGCCGCTGCGGGCACCCACGGCCACCAAGGGCTGCGCCGAGTAGTTCTCCGGCATCCAGTCGAGCGTGTGCTGCCAGCCCTGCTTCGCGTCATACCGGGAGGGGACCCTCAGCAGGACCGACGGACCCTTCAAGCGGGAGGAAGCCTCGGCGGACGGTATGGCAGAGCCCTTGTTCTCGTCCTCCGTGTCCGGGGAGCCGCCCCCGCCGCAGCCGGCCAGCACCAGCACCGTCAGCGCGATGCCCACCACGGCCTTCGTCCTGCGCATGTTCCGCACGTCCTCTCGGTGATCATTACGGCTCGACCACCGGGGCCGCCTCAACCCGGCGGAAGCCTTCCCTGCAATCGGCGAACGGCCCGGCGAGGTCGCGCAGTTCGCTCATCGCCTAGAGGTTGTCCCGTATGGG
>NZ_MUND01000517.1 GCF_002154375.1 Streptomyces glaucescens
GCGCCTGGCCCCCGCGCCCCGGCGCGGCGGCGAGGCGCTGCGGGCGCTGCTGCGCGGGGACTGCCATCTGCACTCGGACTGGTCGGACGGCGGCAGCCCGATCGAGGAGATGGGCCGGGCCGCGATCGGGCTGGGGCACGAGTGGGCGGTGCTGACGGATCACTCGCCGCGGCTGACGGTCGCCCGGGGCCTGTCCCCCGGCCGGCTGCGCGAGCAGCTGGACGTGGTGGCGGCGCTGAACGAGACGTGGGCGCCGTTCCGGCTGCTGACCGGCATCGAGTGCGACATCCTCGAGGACGGCTCGCTGGACCAGGAGCCGGAGCTGCTGGACCGGCTGGACGTGGTGGTGGTGTCCGTGCACTCCAAGCTGCGCATGGACGCCCGGTCGATGACTCGCCGGATGGTGGCCGCCGTGCGCAACCCGCACGCGGACGTGCTGGGGCACTGCACCGGGCGGCTGGTGACCGGGCGGGGGCGGCCGGAGTCGGAGTTCGACGCGGACGCGGTGTTCGCCGCGTGCGCCGAGGCGGGTACGGCGGTGGAGATCAACAGCCGGCCGGAGCGCCTGGACCCGCCGCGCCGGCTGCTGCGCCGGGCCGTCGAGGCGGGGGTGCTGTTCTCGGTCGACACCGACGCCCACGCCCCGGGGCAGCTGGACTGGCAGATCAACGGCTGCGCCCGCGCGGAGGAGTGCGGGGTGCCGCCCGAGCGGGTGGTGACGGCGTGGTCGGCGGAGGAGCTGCTGGCGTGGACCCGGGAAGGGCGGATTCCGGCGGCCTGACGTGGTACTCGCGCACTTCGGCGTGGAAAGGACTTCGATCATGGAACGTGCAGCGGTGTTCGATGTCGACGGCACGCTCGTCGACACCAACCACCTCCATGTCGTGGCCTGGTGGGAGGCGTTCCGCCAGGCGGGGCACCAGGTGCCGATGCACTCGGTGCACCGCGCGGTGGGCCTCCCGTCCGGCGATCTGATCGCGCGGCTGCTGGGCGAGGACCGCGACAAGGACCGGGACGGCGAGCTGAGCGCCGCGCACAAGGCGCTGTACGGGCAGTACTTCGACCGGCTGCCCGCGCTGCCGGACGCGGGCACCCTGCTGCGGAGGCTGCGCGACGACGGCTGGTCGGTCGTCCTGGCGACCTCGGCGAGCGGCGCGGAGCTGTCCGCGCTGCGGCGGGCGATCGACGCCGACGACGCGATCACCGCCACCGCGAGCGCGGAGGACGTCGAGTCGGGCAAGCCCTCCCCCGAGCCGGTCCGGCACGCCCTGGAGCTGGCCGGGGTGCCGGCCGAGCGGGCGGTGTTCGTCGGCGACACGGTGTGGGACATGGAGGCGGGCGCCAGGGCCGGGGTGCGGTGTGTGGGTCTGCTGTGCGGCGGCATTCCGCGCGCCGACCTGGAGGCGGCGGGCGCGGACTCGGTGTACGGCGATCCGGCCGGGCTGCTGGCGTCCCTCGCGGACAGCCCGCTGGCCCCGGAGGCGTGACACGGATCACCTCACGGGGGGGGCCGGATGCCGGAACATCCCCATGTGGTTGTCCGTTGAACCGACCGTGGGTGCGGATGGGACAGTGTCCCCGGGCCTCACCTTTTGCCCACAGGGACGATCGTCCGGCTGAAGCCCTGTGGAGCCTTTCGCCGAGAGGCGACCGCCATCCGTGCCCACACCCTGGCCGCCCCGACCGCGATTCCCCCGTCCGGTCGGGTCTTTTTCCTGTCTTGTCCGGGTACTCGGCCCTCCCGCGAGCCCATGGCCGAGAGGAGCCGACAGTGAGCAGTACACCGGGCAGCAGGGTCGTGGTGACGGGCGCGACCGGCAACGTCGGCACCAGTGTGGTGCGCCTGTTGTCGGAGGACCCGCGCATCGAGTCGGTGCTGGGGCTGGCCCGCCGGATACCCGAGTGGACGCCCCCGAAGACGGAGTGGACCGCCGCCGACCTGGCCTCGGACCGGACGGACCTGACGGGCCGGTTCCAGGGCGCCGACGCGGTGATCCACCTGGCCTGGGCCTTCCAGCCGACCCACGATCCGGCACGCACCTGGCGGACCAACGTGCTCGGCAGCATCCGGGTGTTCGAGGCGGCCGCCGCGGCCGGGGTACGGACCCTGGTGCACGCCTCCTCGGTCGGCGCCTACTCGCCCGGCCCCAAGGACCGCATGGTGGACGAGTCGTGGCCGACGCACGGCTGGCCGGACGCCGCGTACTGCCGGGAGAAGGCCTATCTGGAACGCACCCTCGACACCTTCGAGCGGGAGCACCCCGACATCCGCGTGGTGCGGATGCGCCCGGCGTTCCTGTTCAAACGGGAGTCGGCGAGCGAGCAACGGCGGATCTTCGGTGGCCGGTTCCTGCCGGGGCCGCTGGCCCGCCCCGAACTGCTGCCGTTCCTGCCGGACATCCCGGGACTGCGGGTGCAGGCCCTGCACACCGACGACGCGGCGGAGGCCTACCGGCTGGCGCTGCACGCGGACGTCCGGGGCCCCTTCAACCTGGCCGCCGATCCGCCGGTGGACGCGGAGCTGCTGGGCGGGATGCTGAACAGCCGGCCCGTACGGCTGCCGCGCACCGCGGCCCGCTCGGCGATCGCCGCGGCGTGGGGCCTGCGGCTGCTGCCGGCCTCCCCGCATCTGTTCGACGCGGTCCTGAGGCTGCCGCTGATGGACTCCTCCCGTGCCCGCACCGAGCTGGACTGGCGGCCGAGCCGCTCGGCCACCGAGGTGCTGGAGGAGTTCCTGGAGGGCGTCCAGCAGGGGGCCGGCGCGGAGACGGCGCCGATGCGGGGCCGCAAGGTGGGCTGACCACCGCCGCGTGGCGGCCCTCGCCCGGCAGCGAACCGAACCCATTCGAGAGGAGCACGACGTGGACGAGCACCGGGAGGAAGAGCCGGGCCGCGGCACCGATCCCCTGCCGCGCGATCTGCCGGACCAGCAGACCCGCGAGGGCGAGGACCCGTGGGACGTGCCCACGGGACCCGAGGGTCCGCGGGCGACGGACGACTCCGCGCGCGAGGAGGACGGAGGCGGGAGTGCCGACGTCCCGGACACCGACGAGGCGGGCACCGGAAGGCGGGACGCGCCACGGCCCGGCGGCACGGATAGGGAGGCCCCGGACGCGCCGCCGGAGGAGTCGACGGGCTGAGCCGGAGGAAGACTCGCCGCGGGACCTCGGGGGGTGTCGTCGAACTCCCGTCTGCCCTGCGGACGACGACGGGAGTTCGACGACACCCCCTAGCGCGGCGCCCGCTCCTCCAGCACGGCCCGCCAGGCCGGCGCGGGGCCTTCCGGCGCGGTCTCGGGGCGGCGCCCACCGCGGGCGAAGAAGTCGGCCAGCGGGAGGATCGCCGCGCCGACGGTGACCGCGTCGGGCCCGAGCCGTCCGAGGTCGATGGTGACCTGCTCGGCCGGGTGCCGCAGGGCGTAGGCCGCCGCGTGCCGGCGTACGGCGGGCAGGAACCCGGCGCCGAGCTGGAGCCCGGCCCAGCCGCCGATGAGGATCCGCTCGGGCTGGAAGAGGTTGATCAGGTCGGACAGGCCCGCGCCCAGGTATTCGGCGGTCTCCTCCAGCACGGCGAGCGCGGCGGGGTCGGCGGTGCTGCCGTCGGCCGGGTAGGCGGCGGCGAGCATCGCGGTGAGCGCGGTCTCCTCGTCGGTGTCGGCCGGCGGCCGGCCGCCCTCCTCCCGCCAGCGCTCCAGCAGCGACTCGGCGCCCGCGTACGCCTCCAGGCAGCCGAGCGCGCCGCAGCGGCACCGGCGTCCGCGGACCCGCACGGTCAGATGCCCCCATTCGACGGCCCGGCCGTGCTCCACCTCGGGGGTGACCAGGCAGGCGCCGACGCCCGAGCCGAAGAGGACGACGACCGCGTTGCGGGCGCCCCGGCCGCCGCCGAACCACATCTCGGCCTGGCCGAGGGTGCGGGCGCCGTTGTCGATGAACCACCGGACGGTGTCCGGGAACCGGGAGCCGGTGCGCAGCAGCTCCTCCAGCGGGACGGCGTCCCAGCCGATGGTCTGGCCGTGCACCACGGCCCCGCGGTCCGGGGTGTGCTCGACGATGCCGGGGACTCCGATGCCCACGCCGAGCAGCCGCTCCGGGTCGACGCCGGCGGTCTCGGTGACCTCGGCGACGCCGTCCCGGATGTGGCCGACGATGACGTCGACGTCGTAGCGCCGCTGCCCGAGGGGGCGTTCGGCGCGGGCGAGCTCGGTGAGGGTGAGGTCGAACAGCTCGATCCGCACCCGGGTCTCGCCGACGTCGACGCCGATCATGTGGCCGCTGCCGGACGCGACCCGCAGCAGGGTGCGGGGCCGGCCGCCGTCGGAGTCGACGCTGCCGGCCTCCTCGACCAGGCCGTCGGCGACCAGGTCGGCGACCACGTTGCTGACGGAGCCGGAGCTGAGCCCGGTGGCGGGGCCCAGCTCGAACCGGCTGAGCGGCCCGTCGAAGTAGAGCCGTTGCAGTACGGCCGTCCGGTTGGCCCGTCTGAGGTCGCGTACCGTGCGCCCGTTCCGCCCCGCCATGTGGCTCCTCCCCAACCCTGGTCCGACCTGCTCACCCGATATTACTCAACCACTTAATTAATGGGATGAGCGAAGCGAGGCGATCCACGAAGCGGGTCAGCTCGCCGTGTACACGTCCTCCACGTACCGTCCGTCCGCGATCAGCGTGTCCAGCCATGCGGCGGCGGCCGTCTCGTCGGCGTCCGGGGTGCGCTTGCGGTACAGGGTACGGAACGCCTCCCGTACGCCCGGCGCCATCCGTGATCCGTCACCGCAGACGTACACCCGGGCTCCGGCGTCCAGCAGCGCCCCCACCTCGTCGGCCTCGGCGGCGATGCGGTGCTGGACGAAGGCCGCCCCCCGCTCGGGGGCCGCGCTGAAGGCCGGGCGCAGCGAGACCGCCCCGGCGGCCTGAGCGGCGCGCAGCTCCTCGGCGTGCAGGAAGTCGGCGTCGGGGGCGTCGCAGCCGAAGTAGAGGAGGGCGGGCGGGAGTTCGGCGCCCCGGGCGAGGGCCGCCACCCGGTCGGCGACGGCACCGCGGAAGGGGGCCAGTCCCGTGCCCGCCGCGACCATGACCACGGGCGTGGCGCCGTCGACCCGGAACACCTCGCGGCAGGGCTGGATCCGGGCGTACACGGTGTCGCCGGGGCGGACGGAGACGAGGTGCCCGGAGCCGGTGCCGCGGTGCAGGCCCCGGCCCGACCTGGCGGGCGCCTCCAGCAGGGAGACCATCAGGTCCACGTGGCCGGGGTCGGCCGCGGGCGAGGAGGAGACCGAGTAGTGGCGGGGGCGCATCGGGGTGAGCAGGTCGAGCAGCCGGGGCCAGTCGAGGGCGCCGCGCAGCGCCGGGAAGTCCTCGAACAGCTCGACCAGGGTGCGCGGGTCGTCGGTGAGGGCCGCCAGCGCGGCGCGCTCGGGCGGGCAGGGATTGGCGGCGGCGAGCACGGCGAGCCGGTCGGCGCCCGGGCGGTCGCGCAGCTCCACGTGGTGGGTGAGCAGCTGCCGCACGGTCACCGGGCGGTCGACGGCGATGCCGTCGCGGTGGGACCGGGC